>NZ_JFYS01000043.1:0-187500 GCF_000632045.1 Stenotrophomonas sp. RIT309 | reverse complement strand
GGACGTTGTTGCCGATGCTGCTTCGTCGTTGGACCCGAGGGCCTTTCGCCGTTGCGAGCCGCCTATTATGCCGGACTTTTCGAGTCCGTCAACACCTTCGTTCGATGACCTCGTCCGGCGGTGGTGGCGTTGCTGTTCGCGTTGCTGGCTTCCGAAGAAGTCGCCGCGCTGCAGCAAGGGAGCGAATTCTAGAGATCCTGCAGAATTCGTCAACACATTTTTTTTCAGGAGCATGACAACGCATCGGCTGCTGCATGCACAACGGGCGTGCAACGATCACGGCGGCGTTGCCCGCGCGTTGCGCGGTCAACGCCGCAGGCGCTATCTATAGTGGGATGCATACAGGAAGGAAGACGATGGACACGACGGTACGACAGGGATGGTGGCGCGATCTTTCGATGCCGGCGATCGTCGCCGGCTTCATCACCGTGCTGGTCGGCTTCGCCAGCTCGGCGGTGATCGTGTTCCAGGCCGCGCAGGCCGTGGGTGCCGACCAGGCCCACATCGCCTCGTGGATGTGGGCGCTGGGGCTGGGCATGGGCGTGACCTGCATCGGCCTGTCACTGCGCTACCGGGTGCCGGTGGTCACCGCATGGTCGACGCCTGGTGCGGCGATGCTGGTCGTCGGTGCGGGTGGCGCCTCTCTGTCCGAGGCCACCGGTGCGTTCCTGCTTGCGGCAGTGCTGGGCATGCTCGCCGGCTTCTCGGGAGTGTTCGCCCGGCTGATGAAACGCGTGCCCATGGCCCTGGCCGCCGGCATGCTGGCCGGTGTACTGCTGCGCTTCGGGCTGGACGTGTTCGTGGCGATGAACACCCAGCGCGTGCTGGCATTGGCCATGTTCGCTACGTGGCTGCTGGGCCGCCGTCTGTTCCCCCGCTATGCGGTGATCGCCACCCTGCTGGTCGGCATCGCCATCGCTGCCAGCCAGGGTCTGCTGCATGCACAGCAGGTGCACCTGCAACTGGCGGCACCGCAATGGGTCACTCCCTCGCTGTCGTGGACGGCGATGGTCGGCATCGCCCTGCCCCTGTTCGTGGTCACCATGGCGTCGCAGAACATTCCCGGTGTGGCGGTGATGCGCGCCTCCGGCTACGACGCGCCGGTGTCACCGGTGATCGGCTGGATCGGCGTGGTCAACACGCTGCTGGCGCCCTTCGGTGCCTACGCATTGAACCTGGCCGCCATCACCGCGGCGATCTGCATGGGCCGTGATGCCCACGAAGACCCGGCACGGCGCTACACGGCGGCGATGGCGGCCGGCGCCTTCTATATCGTCATCGGCCTGTTCGGGGCCACCGTAGCGGCCCTGTTCGCTGCCTTTCCCAAGGAACTGGTGGCCTGTGTGGCCGGCATCGCCCTATTCGGCACCATCGGCAACAGCCTGGCCAGCGCATTGGCAGTGGAGCGCGACCGCGAGGCCGCGCTGGTCACTTTCCTGGTGACCGCCTCGGGCATGACGCTGGCCGGTGTCGGTTCTGCGTTCTGGGGCCTGGTCGCCGGAACGATCTGCCTGTGGGTGCTGCGGCCGCGTTCGCCGGCTCAGTGATAGGTCTGCAGGAGGCCCTGGGTGATGTAACGCAGCGCGTAGATCAGGCCCAGGCAGACCACCACGGCCGAGGCGCGGGTGCCACCACGGCGAAGCAGCTCGGCGCGGATGCGGTTCGGCTGGCCGGCGTGGGTCGCCTGCACCCTCGCCAGCAGACGGCTGCAATGGCGCAGGTACAGGGCGTTGGCGAAGATGGCCAGGGCGATACGCGGGAGCAGCATGCCAAAGGCGATCTGCGGTATGCCCGCGTCGGCCAGCAGCATCAGGATCGGCAGCAGCGTGGTGACCAGGTAGAAGCCGATGGCGGCCAGGTACATCCGGCGATGCACCATCCACAGGGTGCCGAACAGGAAGGCGGGCCAGTTCCAGCGGCGCGGAGGCTTCGGCAGTGCACTGTCCACATGCCAGAAACGTCGGTAGGCGGCGGCATTGGGCCCGACCACCAGCGTCAGGTAGTCGGCATCTTCCAGTGCAGTGCCTACATCGGCGTCAGCGCCGGGCGCCAGATAGGGGTTCTCGCTACCGGGCGAAGTCTGCGGATCGAGGGCGCTCATGCTGGCCTTCCATGCCAAAGGGAGAGCCTGCTATAGCGGCGCGCTGGACAGGATCTGAAGCAGAACATGACGCCCGCCCGGTGCCACGGTGACCACATCGGGACCGGCGTTGGCCGCTTCCAGGCAGACATAGTCGCGCCAGCCGTCACCGACATCGGCCATCCTGGCGGCACCTTCGGCGCCAGGGTTCCATGCCACCAGCGAGCGGCTGCCTTCGGTACGGAGGTCGATGCGGCGCTTGAGCACCGGGTCGCGCAGCACATAGTGCCCACCGGCCTGGGTGTAGATGCGGTCGCTGCGGCCCGGGTCACGCGGATCGCGCAGCGACCAGGGGCCCTGCTGGCGGCGCGGCTGGGCGTAGTTCTCGAACTTGTCGAGGTAGTCCAGGCCATCGACGCCATCGACATCGACCTTGCTGGCGTCACCGACACGGAAGTAGTTGTGCAGCGCCTGGGTGATGGTGGCCGGAGCCTTGCCGGTGTTCTCGGTGACCAGCTGCTGGCGCAGTTCACGGCCGACACGGACGGTCATGGTCAGGCGCAGGCCGAGGTTGTCCAACGCCGGCGGGGCCAGGGTCAGCTCGATGCTGCCATCGTCGAGCCGGCGCGCCTGCTGCAGTTTCCAGGGCAAGGTGCGCACGAAACCGTGGGCGGGCACGTCGTCGCCCTGCCCCTGGCGGCCGAAGTAGGGCCAGCACACCGGGCTGCCGCCACGGATCGGCGTGGGCAGCGCAGCACGCTTGGGCGAGAGCCACATCACATCGGGCTGGCCCTTGGGCACGAACGAGAGGAGTTGGCCGCCGAACACGCTGATCGCGGCGGTGGCCTGGGGAGTTTCCACCAGCCAGGCGTCGAGTCCCTGGAACTGGCCGCTGCTGACACCCTTTATCTGTTGCACGCTGGATCGACTCCGGATGGCCGGCGATTGCGCGGCACTGTAGTTGGTGGGAAGGCTGAAGCGGGTGGGCTTGGCCGGAACCTTCGCCTGCGGTTCGCTCTGCAGCGCGCGCAGGATGCGCTGGCCGGCGCGACCATCGGCGTCGGCCCACCCGAGCCGGCGCTGCTCGACCTGGATGGCACGACGACTGGCGGTACCGATCATGCCATCGGCGGCACCGATGTCATGGCCGCGCGCCAGCAACAGGGTCTGCAGCTGGCGGCGCTCGTCGCGGCCAAGGCCAGGATCATCGGTAGGCCAAGCGGTGACCAGTCCATTGCCCCCGCGCAGGCGGTCGGCCAGGGTGGCGATGGCCAACGCATAGCTCTCGGCCGCGTTGTAACTGTAGATCGCGTCGTAATTGCGGAACACCAGCAGCGCCGGGCCTTTTGTCCCGGCCGGCAGCAACAGCGCGGCGCGGGCGTCAGCGGGCAGGCCAGCCGGCGCCAGCGCGCTGCCGTCCAGACCGGTCACGCCCAGTGCGCGCCAGTCGGCCAGTGACCGGCGCTGGGTGCGTCCCGCCTGGCTGGCGTTGAATCCGGCCGGGACACGGACTTCCATGCCCCACGGTTCGCCGGTTCGCCAGCCGGCACGCTTCAGATAGTTGGCGGTGGAAGCCAATGCATCGGGAATGCTGCCGACCAGATCGCGGCGGCCATCGCCATCACCATCGACGGCAATGCGTGCGTAGGTGCTGGGCATGAACTGGGTGTGGCCGAAGGCACCGGCCCAGGAACCGGTCAGGCCCTGCGCCTGCAGGTCGCCCTGGTCGATGAGCTTGACCAGCGCCAGCAGTTCGCCGCGGAAGAAGGGCTGCCGGCGGCCGGCACAGGACAGCGTGGCCAGCGACTGCAGCAGCGGGCGTTTGCCGAACACGCGACCGTAGTCGCTCTCCACACCCCATACGGCGACGATGGTGACTGGATCGACGCCGTACTGCGCCGATACGCGCTGAAGCAGGTCACGGTGCTGCTGCAGCATGGCGCGACCGTCGTCCACGCGCTGGCGATCGACCAGTGCGGCCAGGTAGTCCCAGATCGGCGTGGTGAACTCCGGCTGCGCATCGAGCAGCGGCAGCACGGTAGGGTCGGGCTGCAGTACGGCGGTGATCGCATTGAAGCGGTCAGCGGCAATGCCCTGGCTGGCAGCCGTCGCCTGCAGGCCCGCCATGCAGCGGGCGAACGCGGGATCAGCGGTTGCCGCTGCTGCCGGCGGCGCGGCCGCTGGCATGGCAAGCGCGGCGGCCAGGCCGAGCGTGGTCAGAGTGGGCATGGCGTCCTCCGTGTTGCCGGTGCTGCAGCCATGGTAACGCGGAGGGGCGGCAAGGTTGGTCGAGATTGCCGGCCAGCGGCCAGTACTACCTGTGCCTAGGGTGAGGGGCGCAGGAGGCGCAGGCCATAGGCGGGATCGTCCGCGTTCCAGGATGCCGCCACCTCCAGCCCTGCCTGCTGCAGCAGGTGGCCGAAGCTGGCGTCGGTGTACTTGTGGCTGTACTCCACGCGGATCGGTTCGCCAGCGCTGAAGTGGAAGGTACGGCCGTCGAGATGCACGTCCTGCTCGCGCTGGCTGACCAGATCGGTTTCGATGCGCAGGCGTGCGGTGCTGTAGCGGGCCCGGTGACGGAAACCGTCGAGATCGAAATCGCTGCCGACCTCGCGGTTGAGACGCGCCAGCAGGTTCAGGGTGAAGGCGGCGGTGACACCGTCGGCGTCGTTGTAGGCGGCCTCGATCAGTGCAGGGTCCTTGTGCAGATCGATGCCGACCAGGACCAGGCCGTGCTTGCCCATGGTCTGGCGCATTGCGCGCAGCAGCGCGATCGCATCCTCATCGGCGAAGTTGCCCAGCGTGGAGCCCGGGAAGAACAGCAGCCGGCGCGCGGCAGGCCGCTCTGGCGCGGGGACCTGCACAGGGCGGGTGAAGTCGGCACACACCGGCAGCATTTCCACGTCCGGCAGCGCCGGGGCCAGATGGTCGATGCTGGACAGCAACGCCGCGCGCGAGATCTCGATGGGTGTGTAGGCCACCGGGTCCTGCAGGGCAGCCAGCAGGCGCGCGGTCTTGCGGCCGCTGCCGCTGCCCAGTTCGACCACATGCACGCGCGGACCCACCGCCTGCGCGATCTCCGGCAACACCCGGTCCAGCAGGGCCAGTTCGGTGCGTGTGGGGTAGTACTCGCGGGTGTGGGTGATCTGCTCGAACAAGCGCGAGCCGCGCGCGTCGTAGAAGTACTTGGAAGGCAGCTGGCGAGAGGCGTGCGACAACCCCGCCACGGCGTCGGCAAGGATCTGCTGGCGGCCGGGGGTAAGGTCGGTCAGCGCCTGCAGCGCATCCTGGACGGTACTCATGAAAGATCCCTTGCCAGGCGCAGGCCTGAGAACTGCCAACGCGCCGGTGGCATGAAGAAGTTGCGGTAGCTGGCCCGTACATGGCCGCGCGGCGTGGCGCAGCTGCCACCGCGCAGGACCCACTGGCCACACATGAATTTGCCGTTGTATTCGCCGAGGTTGCCGGCGAAGGGACGGAAGCCGGGATAGGCGCCATAGGCGCTGCTGGTCCATTCCCACACGTCGCCGAACAACTGGCGCAGCCCGTCGCCCTGCCCTGCCATCGGGTGCAGATGGTCGTCGTCGGCGAAGTGGCCTTCGACAGGCTGCGAGGCGGCGGCCGCTTCCCATTCGAATTCGGTGGGCAGGCGGGCGCCGGCCCAGCGGGCGCAGGCATCGGCTTCGTAGTAGCTGAGATGACAGACCGGCGCATGCGGATCGAGCTCGCGCCAGCCACCCAGGGTGAACTCGCGCAGCAGGTCGTCATCCCAGTACAGCGGATGCTGCCACTGCTCGGCCTCGCGCAGCGCCCAGCCTTCGCTCAGCCACCAGCGCGGATCGCGGTAGCCGCCGGCGTCGATGAAGGCGCGGTACTCGGCGTTGCTGAGCGGGCGTTCGGCGATGGCATGCGCAGGAAGCAGCACGCGATGCACGGGCGATTCATTGTCATAGGCGAAGGCTGCGTGCTGCGGCCAGGCGGACGCACCGATGCTGACGATGCGCTCGCCCTGTTCGACCCAACCCTGCGTGCCGAGGGCGCTGACGGCGATGGGCAGGTCTTCGCGGTACGGCGGCTGCAGCGGATTGCACCAGAAGGCGTGCTTGATGTCGGTGAGCAGCAGTTCCTGGTGTTGCTGTTCGTGCTGCAACCCCAGCTGCAGGTGCTGCAGGGCGTCGCTGCCGAGATCGCCATCGCGCAGTCCTGCCAGCACCTGCTCATCCACATGCTGGCGGTAGGCGTGGACCTGCTGCAGCGAGGGCCGCGACAGCAACCCGCGCTGAGGCCGTGCGTGGGCGGGGCCGAGACTCTTGTAGTAACTGTTGAACAGATAGTCCCAGGCCGGATCCCAAGGTGTGTAGCCGGGCTGGCTGGCCAGCACGAAGCGTTCGAAGAACCAGGTGGTGTGGGCCAGGTGCCACTTGGCCGGGCTGGCATCGGCCATGCTCTGCAGCAGGGCGTCTTCCGGGCTGAGGGGTGCGGCCAGCTGCACGCTGCGCCCCCGCACATGGGTGAAGTGGCGGGCGAGGTCACGCTGCGGGGCAGCGACGGCGGCGGGTACGCTGTCCATGCGACCAGCTTCGACCGCGGCTGGTGAGCGCGATGTCATGGCCCGGTGCCGCGGTGTTCACATCAGGCTGCGCGCATTCAAGAAGGGCACCGTTGCGCCGCTAACGGCAGTGCTGCGGCCGCGTCGTGACCGCGCTGGAATTCCGTGTGTCCCATCATCCGCTTCGACAGCCTGTGCACTATCTGTTCGTGCTGCCCGCCGTGCTGGTCGCGCTGGTGCTGTGGGCGAGCCTGGAAAGCGATGATGTCGGCCGCGCCGGGCAGCGCATCCTGCCGTGGTTGCTGGCCTGCCTGGGTGCAGGGCTGGCGCTGCTGTACAACCAGGTGCGCACGCTGTGCCTGTTGCTGCTGGTGGCGCTGGCCTTCGCGGTGCTGCACCAGGACCTCGGGCACTACCTGCGCGAGGGCCGGGTGACGGCGTTGACGCCACTGCGCTTCCACGCGATCTCGACCTGGCTGCCGTTGCTGTTCGCCGTCCATGCGTTGTGGCCCGAACGTGGCCGCCGCCGCCAGGACCTGCTGCTGAGGGCCACGACCAGTGGTGTTGCGGTGGCGATCTTCATCCTGCTTGCCGTACAGCAGCCACGGGGCATGCACGACCTGCTGTCGAACCGGCACTTCCCCTGGATACCGAGCGACTGGAACGCGCTGGCGCAGCTGCCTGCCGTGCTGTTCCTGCTGGCCACCGCTGCGCTGGCATGGCAGGCGTGGCGCCAGCCGCGGCCGCTGCATACGGCGATGCTGCTGGCCCTGCTGTGCCTTTGGTGGATGCTGCCGCGGATCTTCCTGCAGCCGGCACTGCTGCCGGCGCTGAGCGTAGCGGCGCTGCTGCTGATGCTGGGCGCGACCCTGCAGGAGTCCTTCCACATGGCCTTCGGCGACGAGCTGACCGGCCTGCCCGGTCGCCGTGCGTTCAACGAGACCCTCAAGCGCGCCACCGGCACTTACAGCATCGCGATGATCGACGTGGATCATTTCAAGAAATTCAACGACACCCACGGCCACGACACCGGCGATGACGTGCTGAAACTGGTGGCCTCACGGTTGTCGCGGGTGGGCGACGGCGGCCGTGCGTTCCGTTATGGCGGCGAGGAATTCGCCGTGGTTTTCCTCGACCGCCCGGCATCGGCGTGCGTGGACGCGGTGGAGGCGCTGCGACAGGGCATCGAGCAGAGCCGCATGCAACTGCGCGACCGCAGCACGCGCACCCGCGACGATACGCTCGGCCAGCAGCAGCGCGGGCGCGGCGGTGGCGGTGCGGTGGTGCAGGTAACCGTCAGCATCGGCCTGGCCGACAGCCGGGTCGATCGGCGCCCTGCCGGGGTGGTCAAAGCGGCCGACCAGGCGCTGTATGCGGCCAAGGAGGAAGGCCGCAACCGCGTGTGCGCGCATGGCGGCCAGCGCGTGCTGGCCGTGCGCGGCAGCCAGGCTCAGACGGCGTCGAGGTAGTACCAGCGACCCTCGACCCGCAGGAAGCGGCTGTGCTCGGTCATTTTCACCGCGCTGCCGCCACCGACGCGGTAACGGGCGGTGAAGCGGACCTCGGCACTGTCGCTGCCGGTCACCTGGTGGTCCTGCACGGTCAGGCCCAGCCATTGGGTGCGCTGGCCGGGGGCATCATCGAGCGACAGTTCTGCCGGACGGGTGTCCGGGTGCCAGGTGGCACGCAGGTAGTCCGGCAGGTGGCGCACATAGGCGCTGTAACGCGAGCGCATCAGGCGCTCGGCATCCGGCGCGGCGTCGCCGGCATGGAAGCGACCGCAGCAGGCAGCGTAGTCGGCGGCCAGGCCACAGGGACAGGGATCGGGGGCGGTTCGGCTCATTCGGGTATTGTCGCGTGGGCGGCGGCAATGTGACAGGCGTATGCTGTCGCGCCCCCACTTCGATCGATCGCCGTGCTGGAACTGATTCCTCCTGAGTTGTGGTGGCTGGTGGTGATCGCCTTCATTGCCGGCCTGGTCGATGCGGCCGTGGGCGGCGGCGGACTGGTGCAGCTGCCCGGCCTGTTCACGGTACTGCCGCAGCAGACCCCGGCGATGCTGTTTGGCACCAACAAGTTCAGCTCGATGTTCGGCACCGGCGCAGCGGCATGGCGCTATGCGCGCAACGTGCGCTTCCCGTGGAAGCCGGTGCTGTTCGCCGCCGGTACGGCCTTCGTGTTCTCCTTCCTTGGCGCTACGGCGGTCAGCCTGTTGCCCAAGGACGCAGTGCGGCCACTGGTGCTGGTGCTGCTGGTGGCGATGTTGGCCTACACGCTGTGGAAGAAGGACTTCGGCGCGCTGCACCGGCCGCAGGACATCGGCCGCCGCGAGCTGGTGATCGCGCTGGCGATCGGTGCGGCGATCGGCTTCTACGATGGCTTCTTCGGGCCCGGCACCGGCAGCTTCCTGATCTTCCTGTTCGTGCGCTTCTTCGGGCTGGACTTCCTGCGCGCGTCGGCCGCGTCGAAGGTGGTGAACCTGGCGACGAACGTGGCGGCGATCTCGTTCTTCGTACCGACCGGCAACATCCTGTGGCTGTTCGCGCTGCCGATGGCGGCGGCCAACATCATCGGTTCGGTGGTGGGCACGCGGTTGGCGCTGAAGGGCGGCACGCCGTTCATCCGCAAACTGTTCGTGGGCCTGGTGGTGGTGCTGATCGCGCGGATGGCGTGGGATACGTTCCGCAGTGCGTAAACGCGGTTGCCGGCCAGCGGCCGGCACCACCACTATCGGGATTCATGACCCGGTAGGTGCCAACCTTGGTTGGCACAGCGTTTCCAGAGCGGTCAGGCTTCGGCTTCTTCCGGTTCGTCGGCCTGCTGGCGGCTGCGCTCCGGCAGCTTCAGGCGCTTGCCTTCTTCGTCGTACTCGATGAGCAGCACGCCCGAATCGTGGCGGCCACTGATCTCGACGAAGCAGGCGCCACCGATGAACGGTTCCAGCGTCATCACCGATTTCAGCGGGGTGGCCACCACCATCTGGAAACCGAAGTTGTCGAAGATGTTCATCGCCAGCGCGGTGAACTCGTTGTCGGCCTTGTCGAAGGCTTCGTCGAGCACGACTGCGGCGTAGCTGGGCAGCTGGCTGTCGGCGCCGCCGAGCTGGTAGCGCAGCGCCGCCGCCAGGCAGGTGGTGGCCAGCTTCTGCCGCTGGCCACCGGATTTGCCGGCGCCGCTGCGGTAGATCTCGACCTGCTGGCGCGTTTCCACATCCAGCTCCACGCCGATGAACTCCACGTGCAGGCGTACGTCCAGCACCACTTCGCGCCAGCGCTTGTCTTCGCCTTCCTGCGAACCGAGGCGGTTGACCAGCTGGCGCAGGACGGTGAACTGCGTTTCGGCCAGGTCGCGCTGCTCGGTCTGCTGCTGCGACAACACCTCGCGCAGCTGCTGGTGGAACTCCTGCACTTCCGGCAGGCGCCGGTCGTTCAGTTCGATGGTCAGCAGGGTGCCACGGTTGAAGGGCACCTGCTCCAGGCTGGCGTTGACTTCGTCCAGGCGCTGGCCGATCGACTTGCGGGCCTCGGCGCTGTGACGCTGCAGCGCGAGCAGGTTGTTCTTGCTCTGGTTCTGCAGCAGGTCGAAGAAGCGTTCTTCGTGCTGCGGCAGGCCATCGCGTTCAAGGCGTTCGAGGCGAGCGAGGAAATCCTCGGCCGAGGCCACCGACACGGTGAAGTCGCCCGATTCTTCCGGCCACTGCTGGATGAAGCGACGGAAGCAGCCAAGCAGCAGGTTCTCGATGCGGTTGACGTCCTGCTGCGAAGACGAGAGCTGTTCGTTCAGCGCGTTGCTGACCTGGCGCATGTGCGCTTCCAGCGTTTCCAGGCTGAGCGGGCCCTGCTCCTGCAGGCGCTCGGCCAAGCCGGCTTCCTGGTCTTCGGCCAGCGCTGGCAGGACCAGTGCACGGCTCTGCTGGCGGGCACGGTCCAGGCGGTCGCGTTCGCGCACCAGCTGGCCGCGCTCGACGCGGGTGTCTTCGTAAGTGCGGCGGGCCTGCTCGATATCGGCGCGGGTGGCGTCGATCTGCTGGGCGATCCTGGCCAGGTCGGCATTGCCTTCGCGCAGGGCGTGCAGGCTGGCCTCGATGTCGGCCAGGCGCTGCTGCGGCGCGGCGACGTCGATTTCGTTCCAGCTGATGCCGACCAGCTGGTGGCAGGCCAGGCGACGTTCGTTGTCGCGGTCACGCTGGCTGCGCAGGCGCGCGATGTCGGTATCGCAGCTGGCGATACGGGCGGCCAGCTCCTGGGCTTCCTTCTCGAAGACGGCCAGCTTGTCGCGGTTGCTGAAGCCCAGCAGCCAGCGGCGGCGATCATTGACCGCACTGCGGTCGTCCTTCTCGAAGCGATCGCCCGGATGCTTGACCTGGCCTTCGCGGGTGATGCCGCGGTCGACGTTGCGCAGCTGCTTGGCGTCCACGCACTCGTAGTCGAAGCGCTTGCCCAGCTCGCGCCGCAGCCAGCTTTCGAACACGTGATCACGCAGTTCCAGCTTGTGCAGCAGCGACTTGGCGGACGGTTCGCGGGCGAACGCATCATCATTGCGACGCACGCGGTAGTAGGTGAAACGCATGCCCAGATGGGTGCGGTTCACCCATTCGGCGACGTCGTTGTAATGCTTGTCATCGACCAGCAGCGATTGCGCGAAACCACCGAGCACGCGCTCGATCGCGCCCTGCCAGCTCTGCTCTTCCGAGCGGACCTGGATCAGTTCGCCGACGAACGGCAGGGCCGCTTCGGAGATGCCGGTTTCTTCGGCCAGGCGTGCGCGCAGCTTCTGCATCGGCGCAGGAATGCTGGAGGGTGTGCGCTGCATCGCCTCCAGTTCGCCACGCACTTCGGAGAAGCGCCGCTCGTCGTCGCGCTTGCCGCCCAACCGTTCGCTGATGGCGTCGTCCAGGGCGCTCGACGCACGCTGACGGTCTTCCAGTTCGGATTGCGCCTGCTCGACCAGCTCGGCGAAGCCATGTGCATCCTCGGGCAGCGCGGCCTGCAGCTTCTGTGCGGCGTCACGCGCCTGCGCCTGCTTGGCCAGGCGGCGATCACGTTCGGCTTCGGCGCGGCCCTGCTCGCGTTCCAGTTCCTCGATGCGCTCACCACCCTGCTGGCGGCGCTGCAGTTCCAGCTCGGCCAGTCGTTCGGTGTGGTTGTCCAGCGCCGCACGACGCTGCGCTTCTTCGCCCAGCAGGCCACGATCGCGCGTGTCCATCTCGCGCAGGCGTGCTTCGATCAGCAACTGGCGGCGGCTTTCGCGGAAGCTGTCGATGCCGAGCTTGAGCGCTTCGTCGTCGCCGCGACGGCGACTCATCGCCTGCAGATCGCCATAGTGCTCGCGCGCCGGCTGCAGGGTTTCGACCTGACGCCGCGCGGTGACCACGGCCTGGTGCGCGCCATCGAGTTCGGCGAAATCGCTGACCAGTCGTTCGGCAGCGTCGAAGGTCTTCGGCGTGTCGAGCATGAAGTCGCGCAGGAAGACGTTCAGGTCACCCAGGTTCTTCGCCGACTGCGTCTTGTGCAGCAGCCGCAGCGCCATCTCGTTGTCGATGCCGAGCAGGTGGCGGAATCGTTCGGCATAGCCGGAGAACGTGTCGAAGTGATGGACGTCGGCCAACTTCTGCTTGAGCTTGCGCAGGTCCAGATCGAAGCCGCCCAGATCCTTGGCGATGTCGAACGGACGCTCGGCAATCATGTAGTGCTTGCGCACGTCACCGGCGGAGGTGCTGCTGCCGGCGATCCAGAGCAGGCGTACCAGGCTGACCACGCGGCCATCGCCGGCGCGGTACTCCAGCACCAGCGCGGTCCAGGTCGCGCCCTTGCGCAGGTACTGGGTGGCGATTTCACCGGTGCCACTGTCCTGCTGGTCGGCCCACGCGCCGCGCACGTAGGACACCAGGTTGCGGTCGCGGCCGCTGCGTTCGGCTTCACGCGCTGCGGCGTTGAAGTCGACGATGGCCGGTGGCGTCAGCAGGGCGGACATGGCATCGAGCAGGGTCGACTTGCCCGAACCGGAGCGGCCGACGAACAGGAAGCCGCGCTCGGCGATCGGCACTTCGGTCAGGCCGTTGAAGGTGCCCCAGTTGTGCACCTGCAGGCGGCGCATGCGGAACTGCTGCAGGCGCGGGTCCGGCAGGCCTTCGTTGAACAGGGCGGGAGTGTGCTTGGAAATGGCCATGCGGTGCTCGGGTCTCTCAGGCTTCAGCGGCCGGGGTTTCGCGCAGCTGGCGGTAAACCGCCGACAGCTGGGATACGTCTTCGGCGGAGAACAGCAGCTTCAACGCCGGCGAGACTTCGTGGCGATCTTCCTGGCCGCCGAGGCGGGTCAGGATGTGGTTGTCCTTCATCTTCTGCACCGCCGAGGCGACACGGCGGTTGAAGCCGGCGCGGTCGGTGGACAGGTTCTTTTCGTAGATGGCCAGTGCTTCGGCCATTTCGGCATCGGCGACCACGGCGCGGTTGCCACGCGCATCGGCTTCGCCCAGTTGCTGGCGCAGGTACAGCAGCAGCACCGAATCGATGAAGGTCAGCGGCGAGGTGCGCAGCAGTACCGGTGCATCGACATCTTCGGTGTCGGCCTGGCGGGTGAACGCCACGCCACTGTCACGGTCGAGCACCAGTTCCAGGAACAGGTCCGACAGCGCCGAGCGGATACCGGCTTCGCTGCGGATCAGTGCCGGCCACAGCTTGGCGTGACGCAGCTGGTCGATGCTGGGACCGATCAGCAGCTGGCACAGCGCGCGGCGCGCATCCAGCGGCAGGCGGCCGGTATCGCCCATGTAGTAGACGTCGTTGCCGCGCCGGGGCTGGGCCACGGTCGCCACCGGTTCGGCCTGGTACGCGTCTTCGGCCAGGTCGGCATGCGGTGCATCGATGGGGTCTTCATGCCAGCTCATGGCGTCTCTCCTGGGTAAACCAAACCAGCGGGATGCGGGCACGACGGATCTGTCCGTCGCCACCTCGCCATTCGGCAAGCTCCTGTTCGCCGGCGATCACGCTGCCAAAGCGCGTGCCCAGCGAGAGGTAACCGATGACACTGCCCAGCCCCTGCGGCGCTTCGCGCTGCGACAGGGCCTGGGCAATGCTGAGTTTCGGCTGCCTGTCGAGCAGGTCGTGCAGGTCGCGGCGCAGGGTGCGGAAATCGATTTCCGACGACGCCACCAGATCGCCCACGCTTTCCAGGCTGATGCTGGCCGCATCGTTGTATTCGACGTTGCCATCGACCTGCGCGCTGCGCGGGTCGTGCAGCTTCCACTGCGACCACGAACGCAGGCGGCTGGTGGTCAGCTGCAGGTCGCGGCCAATGGCGCGCTGCGCCGGGAAGTCATCGCGCAGTGCCAGTGCTTCGGACTGCGCCTGCTTCAACAGCTGGTTGAGGCGGCGCTGTTCCAGGTAGCCACGGCTCTGCACGAATCCACGCAGGCTGCGCGCGAAGTTCTGCAGCACGTCATGCACCTGGCCACCACGCTCGAGCATGGTGCTGGTGAAGCCGCGCAGGAAGTTGCGCTCGTTGCGATCCAGCCGCCGGGCGAAGCCACGGGCCAGCAGCGTCTCCAGCGCGGCATCGAGCTGGGCGCTCTGTTCGGCGTCGTTGAGCAGGCGCCAGAACGCCTGGAAACTACGCCCCGCGTCGCTCTCGCCGATCACGTCCACGCCTTCGAACAGCTTGGACAGCACGTCGCCGCGCTCGCCTTCGTCATCGATGATGCGTTCGCGGAAATCACGGTTGAGCTGTTCGAAGTCGTCGCGCACGCGTCGGAAGTCTTCGGTCAACTCGTCGGCCAGACCGATGATCTGCCGCGTACGTTCCAGCGCGCGTTTGCCGTCCAGGGCCGTCACACGGCCAGCGCTGACACGGGCGATCTCGGCATCGATGCGATCGCGCTCGTCGCGTAGTGCGGACAGGCGTGCGTCCGGGTCGGCCTCGGTCTGCGCGGCCAGCTGCGACAGCTGCTCGATCACCAGTGCCAGACGGCTCTCGGTGGCGGCCACGCGGGCCTGCTCCATGCTGTCGGCGAAGCGGATCGCCTGCAGCGCCTGGGTCGAGAGCTCGTACTGCTCCTGGTCGGCGCCTTCAGGCAGCCGGCGTTCCAGCCAGCCCTGCGCGAGCCAATGGGCGACGTAGGCCTGCGCGGTCCGCGGCAGCTCGCGCGACAACTCGTCGCCGTTGAGCTGGTCCAGCGCACGCTGCAGGCGCTCGTTGAGGACCGATGCCGGCAACGTGCGATCGCCGTCCATCAGCAGGCCCTGCAGCAGGCCGATGATTTCCGGTGCGTGGTCGGCGGCGAGCAGCTTCCATTGCGGCTGTTCGCGCAGGTGGCGATAACGGGTGATACGTTCGCGGTGCTTCATGCAGCGAGATCGGTCGGAAGGGCGCGGCGGCCAGCGCGCGCGCAAAGGCGCGGCGCAGGCACGGCGAAAGCGGCGGCCACGCGCGGCCGCCACCGGGAGGCGACGGCGCTCAGCGCTTGCCGCCCACTTCGATGAAGCGCAGGAACTCGGCGCGGGTGCGGGCATCCTCGCGGAAGCTGCCCAGCATCTTCGAGGTGACCATGCTGACGCCGCGCTTGTGGATGCCGCGGGTGGTCATGCACTCATGGGCGCCTTCGACAACGACGCCGACACCGACCGGCTGCAGCACGTCCTGGATGCACTGGGCGATCTGCGCGGTCATCTTTTCCTGGACCTGGAAGCGGCGGGCGTAGGCTTCGACCACGCGTGCCAGCTTGCTGATGCCCACCACCTTGCCGGCCGGCAGGTAGCCGACGTGCACGCGGCCGATGATCGGCGCCATGTGGTGCTCGCAGTGGCTTTCGTATTCGATGTCGCGCAGGACGATCAGCTCGTCGTAGCCGGCCACTTCCTCGAAGGTGCGTTCCATGTAGGCGCGCGGGTCGTCGCGGTAGCCGCTGAACCAGTCGCCATAGGCTTCGGCCACGCGGCGCGGGGTATCCAGCAGGCCTTCGCGGGTCGGGTCCTCACCGGCCCAACGCAGCAGGGTGCGCACGGCATCCTCGGCCTGGACCTGGGTCACTTCGCCCTGCGGGGCGGCCTTTTCGTTGTTCTTGCTCATTGCATACAGCGCCCGAACGGGGGGCGAGCATCGTACCCGACCGGGGGGTGGGTCGTCCTCTGGGGACGGTTCATCGGGGGTCGTCGTGGTGCGTCATTGCTATCGGTCTGGAGGGGGTGAGGGGGCTGCGCAGGACACGCCCTGAACCCGTCCATGGGGGCTCGATGGCGCCATCCATGGCGCCAACGGTCCTGCGCAGCCCCCTCACCCCCTCCCCGACAGTTTCCTGCGGGCGCGGCCGGACCGCCCGAAAGCGGGGTCAAAAGCTGGGGGTTCATGGCTTCGGAGAGTGATCTGGTAGCGCCGGGCCATGCCCGGCGAGCGGAGCGGGTGCCACCAGGAGCCGCCGGGCATGGCCCGGCGCTACCGCTCTTGTTCTTGAAGAGCCAACCCTCCGCGCCCGCGGGATGTGGGGTGGGTGGCGGAGGGCCGGGCGGGGTAGGACCGTGAGGCGCATGGATGCGCCGATCGAGCTTACAGGGACGTACTTGCAGCGTGTCCTACCCCGCCCGGCCCTCCGCCACCCCAACCGATAGCCAGCAGGCGCAACGCTTTCCTCAATACACCCAACCCATTCAGCAAAGCCTATTGATAGGAATGAAATTAGTAGTATCCTATCTATTACTTATGGACCGACCCCTCGACGAGCGCACCGTGCTGCAGATGCAGCTCAGCTCCGGCCTGCTGTACGCAGGGCGGCAGTGGCAGCGCCTGGCCGACAGCCGGTTGGGCAGCTACGGCATCTCCACCGCCTGCACCATGCCCCTGCTGATGATCGGCCGCTCCGGCGGTGGCATCCGCCAGGTCGCGCTGGCGCAGCAGCTGGGCATGGAAGGCCCTTCCCTGGTGCGCCTGCTGGACAAGCTCTGCGCCAGTGGGCTGGTCCGCCGCGAATGCGATGCCAGCGACCGCCGCGCCAACCTGCTGTGGCTGACCGAGGAAGGCCAGGCGTTGGTGCGCGAACTGGAAGACCAGTTGATCGGCCTGCGCCAGGACGTGTTCGGCGAGCTTTCCATGGATGAACTGCATGCCGTGCTGAAGGCATGGCGCCTGCTGGCCGAGGCTGCCGACCGCATCACGTAAGCCCGTTGTCGGTGAATACCGCCGCTGCCGTGCATGCGCCAGCGGCTTTTGCCCGTTGCCGTTGTCCTGTTCCACCTCCCCTTCCCCTACCGTCCCCGCCCCTACCGATGCCCGGTGAATTCAGTCTCCACGGAGTGTTCGTCCCGACCCTGCTCGGGTTGATGGTGTTGGCCTACCTGGTCAACAGCGGCCTGCACGCGCTGCTGCAGCGTGCCGGTGCCTATCGCCACGTATGGCACCCGGCGCTGTTCAACCTGGCCTTGTACGGGATCGTGCTGGGCCTGCTGTTCCACCTCCTGCGTTGGATGCAATCGTGAACAAGATCGTGAAGAAGACTCTGCCGGTGCTGCTTACCTGCGCAGCCGTGATCGTCGCCCTGCTGGTGCTGCGCCAGCTGTGGGTCTACTACATGGATGAGCCGTGGACCCGCGACGCCCACGTCGGCGCCGACGTGGTGCAGGTCGCGCCGGATGTGTCCGGCCTGGTCGAAACGGTGCAGGTAGCCGACAACCAGGCAGTGAAAAAGGGCGACCTGCTGTTCGTGATCGATCGCGCGCGCTACCGCATCGCGCTGGAGCAGAGCCGCGCCAGCCTGGCCGAACGCCAGGCATCGGTCGCGCAGCTGCGCCGTGAGATAGGACGCGACCGCAGCCTGCAGGATCTGGTGGCCGCCGAGGACGCCGAAGTGCGCCGGGCCAAGCTGCAGGCCGCACAGGCCGCATTGGCCACCGCACAGGCCGCGGTCGACCTGGCCGAACTCAACCTGGCCCGCACCGAAGTGCGTGCACCGGCCAATGGCCGGGTCAACGACCGCACCATGCGCGTGGGCGACTACGTGGTGGCCGGCAAGCCGGTGCTGGCACTGCTGGATACCGGTTCGTTCCGCATCGATGGCTACTTCGAGGAAACCCGCCTGCGCGGCGTGGCCCCGGGGCAGCGCGTGGACATCCGCCTGATGGGCGAGGACACCCCTCTGCACGGCCATGTCGAAAGCATCGCCGCCGGCATCGAGGATCGCTACCGCAGCAATGGCAGCACCCTGCTGCCGAACGTGACCCCGGCCTTCGACTGGGTGCGGCTGGCGCAGCGCATCCCGGTGCGCATCGCCATCGACGAGGTGCCTGCCGGCGTGGAGCTGATCGCCGGGCGCACCGCCACGGTGACCGTGGATACCGGCCGCCACGTGCAGAACAAGAAGGCCGGCGCTGCGCCGACACAGGCGGGCCTGTGAACGCCGCCCTGCCCCGCCTTGGCCTGATCGTCGCGCTGGCCAGCCTGGCTGCGTGCAGAACCGTCGGCCCGGATTACGCATTGCCCGAGGGCTCGGCGTTCAAGCGGCCGCAGGCGAATGCCGCGTTCATCGATACCCACAACCCCGAAGTGGCTGCCAACCAGGCACTGCCGGCACGCTGGTGGTCGCTGTACAACGACCCGGTGCTGGATGGGCTGATCACCCAGGCGCTGCGCGACAACGTCGAACTGAAGGCTGCCGACGCGCATCTGCGCCGCGCTGCTGCGGTGTACGAGCAGGCGATGGACGCCGGTGGCTTCGAGTACGAGGCCGAAGCCGGCGTCAGCCGCGCACAGTTGTCGGCCGAGTCGTTCCTGCAGGAGCACGAGCTGCCGGTGATCAACCTGGCCGACGGCAAGTTCGCGGTGAGCTACCAGTTCGACCTGTTCGGCAAGCTCAAGCGCGGTGCCGAAGCAGCCCGCGCCGACGAACAGTCGGTGGCCGCTGCACGTGACCTGGCCCAGGTGAGCGTGGTGGCCGAGGTGGCCGACAGCTACCTGGAGATCTGCCACGCCAACCATGAGCTGCATGTCGCCGAGCATTCCCTGCAGCTGCAGCAGCGCAGCCGTTCGGTCACCCAGCGGTTGATCAGCGCAGGCCGCGGCACGCCGCCGGAACTGGCGCGCGCCAATGCCCAGGTCGCGCTGCTGGAAGCCGCATTGCCCCCGCTGCAGGCGCAGCGTTCGGCCGCCGCCTATTCGCTGGCGGCACTGCTTGGGCAGACCCCGGGCCAGCTGCCGGCCGGGGTGATCGACTGCGCGCACGCACCCACCCTTGCCCAGCCGCTGCCGGTCGGTGATGGCCGCGCGCTGCTGCAGCGCCGTCCCGACATCCGCCAGGCCGAACGCAAGCTGGCCTCGGCCACCGCACGGATTGGTGTCGCCACTGCCGAGCTGTACCCGGACATCCGCCTGGGCGCCTCGGTCGGCGCCGCCGGCCTGCTGGAAGACTTCGGCCAGCCGATGACCCAGCAGTGGTCGTTCGGCCCGCTGATCTCGTGGACGCTGCCGTCCTCGGGCACGCATGCACGCATCCACGCCGCCGAGGCTGGCGCCGATGCGGCGCTGGCCGAGTTCGACCATGCCGTGCTGCAGGCACTGCGCGAAACACAGACCGCACTGGACCGCTATGCGCAGGATCTGCGCCGCCTGCAGTCGTTGCGCGTGGCGCAGGAGCAGGCTGCGATGGCCGCAGAGCAGAACCGCCGGCTGTACCAGGGTGGCCGCACGCCGTACCTGTCCAGCCTGGATGCCGACCGCAGCCTGGCCAGCAGCGATGCCACCCTGGCCGCGGCCGAAGCCCAGGTCTCGCGCGACCAGATCCATCTGTTCCTGGTACTGGGCGGTGGCTGGCAGGACAGTGCCGCGTCTGCGTCTGCGCCGACGGCGGCGAGGTAAGCGATGAACGGGCTGACCGACCGCCAGGCCTGGCTGTTCTCGATCAAGACCTACCTGGCAGCGATCGTCGCGCTGTATATCGCCATGGCCGGCAACCTGTCGCGCCCGTACTGGGCGATGGGCACGGTGTACATCGTCAGCCAGCCGCTGCTGGGCCCGACCCGGGCCAAGGGCGTGTACCGCATCCTCGGCACCCTGGCCGCCGGCCTGGCCACCCTGCTGATGTTGCCCGCCCTGGTGGAAACACCGCTGGTGCTGAGCGCGGCGATGTCGATCTGGCTGGCCGGCTGCCTGTTCCTGGCCCTGCTCAACCGTGGCCCACGTGGCTACGCGTTCCTGCTTGCCGGCTATACCACTGCATTCATCGGTTTCCCGGCGGTGACCTCGCCGGAGACCATCTTCGACACCGTGGTGGCGCGTAGCGAGGAGATCATCCTCGGTACGGTGGTAGCGGTGCTGTTCGCCTCGCTGCTGTTCCCGGCCTCGGTGCGGCCGATGCTGGGCGCGCGCATCGGCAACTGGATGGAGGACGCAGCGCAGTGGTGCCGGCAGATCCTCGAGCGCGGCCGCGCGCATGCCCCACGCAACCGGCTGGCCGCCGACCTGGTGCAGTTCGAGGCACTGATCGAGTTCCTGCGCCGCGATGACCCACGCCATGCCGGCGCGGCCGTCTCGATGGAGCGCCTGCGCGAACGCATGCTGTTGCTGCTGCCGGTGCTGTCATCGATCGCCGACCGCCTGAGTGCGCTGCGCAGCGATGGACAGACCCTGCCCGAGGGCCTGCCGACGCTGGTCGATGACATCCACGACTGGATCGACACGCCGTCCAGTGCCAGCGACTACGCGCGCCTGCGCGCACGCATCAGTGCGCTGAAGCCACAGGTGGACCGCGATCTGCAGCACCTGCAGCTGGCCAGCCTGCTGCTGCGCCTGGAGGAGCTGGTGGACCTGTGGCAGGACTGCCGCACCCTGCAGCACGCGATCGACCAGGGCACCGCGCCGCTGGACCGTGCGCACTACCGCATCCGCACCGAACGCGCCGCCACCGACAAGCACGTCGACTACGGCATGGCACTGTTCTCCGCGCTCAGCGCCGGTGTGGCGCTGATGAGCTACTGCGTGCTGTGGATCGGCCTGGGCTGGGAGGGCGGTGGCAACGGCGCGATGATGGCCGCGGTGACCGCCGCGTTCTTCGCGGCACAGGACGACCCGGCGCCGAGCATGGTCTCGTTCCTGGTGTGGGCGATGGTGGCTTCGCTGGTCGCCGGCGTGTACCTGTTCGGCGTGTTCCCCGCCGTGCACGACTTCGGCCTGCTGGCGCTGGTGCTGGCAGTGGTGTTCCTGCCGTTGGGCCTGCTGCTGCACCACCCGAAGAGCGCGCTGTTCGCGCTGCCGCTGACGGTCAACCTGGCTGCGCTGCTCAACCTGCAGAACACCTACAGTGCCAACGTGCAGACCTTCGCCAACTCGTCGATCGCGATGTTCATCGGCATTGGCTTTGCGGTGGTGATGACCCGGCTGTTCCGCTCGGTGGGTGCCGAATGGACCGCGCGCCGGCTGGTACGGCAGGGCTGGACCACGCTGGCCGAGGCGGCCGAAGGCCGTGGCCAGCAGGATCGCCAGCGCTTCGCCGCGCGCATGCTGGATCTGCTCGGCCTGCTGGCACCGCGCCTGGCGGCGACCCCGGAAGGCAGCGACATCGCCTCGGTGGACATGCTCAACGAGGCGCGCATCGGCCTGAACATCCTGCAGCTGCGCCGCGCCCGCCTGGAGCTGCCGGAGCGCAGCCGCGAGGCGGTCGAGCACATTCTGGAGGAAGTGGCCGTGCACTATCGCCGGCAGATCGCCGCGCGCAAGCCGATTGTGGCGGCCGAGGCGCTGCGCGAGCGGCTGGACACCTCGTTGGGCCGGGTCGGCAGTGTGGCCGCCTGCAAGGCACGCGACGAGGCGCTGATGGGCCTGGTCGGCCTGCGGTTTGCGCTGTTCCCGGAAGCGAAGGCGTTGGCGCCGGGATTGGCGGACGCCGCAGCGCCGTCCGTCTGATGCGATCCACCGGGCATGGCCCGGCGCTACCATCGTCATCCGGTAGCGCCGGGCCATGCCCGGCGTCCTTACGCCACGGCAACAGGACGGTTCAATGAGTTACGACATGATGGTGTTCGAGGCCAGCGTCGCCCCGCGTGAAGCGGCGGCGTTCATCGCCTGGTTCGAGAAGCAGGCGCAGTGGGGCGAGAGCCACGAGTACGACGACCCGGCGGTCAGCAGCCCGGCGCTGCAGGCATGGTTCGCGGAGATGGCGCAGGAGTTTCCGCCGATGAACGGCCCGCTGAGCAATGACGATGATGATCGCGCCGAGGTGACCGAGTACAGCATCGGCCGCCATGTGATCTATGGCGCGTTCGCGTACTCGGTGGCCGAGCGCGCGCATGGGCGGGTGCAGGACCTGGCCGAGAAGCACGGCGTGGGGTTCTTCGATGTCAGTGCGGATGAAGCGGCGATCGTGTATCCGGATGGGTTGGTGTTGATGCCGGAATAGATTTGGCGGCAGGGCTGCGCCCTGCACCCGCCGAATCAACGGCAACGGCAACGGCAACGTCAACATCAAATGCGTGCTCTCCGTGGGTTGGCGGGGTGGGTCCGGTTGAGGGGGACGCCGTAAACCCATCCATGGGGGCTTGGTCGCGGCATCCATGCCGCTCACACCCCCTCAACCGGACCCACCCCGCCTTCGACAGTTCCCCGCGATCTGTCGGAATGGCATGGCCTGCTTCTGGTGGGTGTCGACCTTGGTCGACACGGTAGATCCACGCCGTGCGTGGATGAAGGTGACCGACGTGATGGTAAGGCTGGCGTTTAGAACAACGTGCCTTGCACGGTGGGTTCTTCGCCGCGCGCCGGTTCCTCGGTTACCTCTTCCGCACCCAGTCGCCACGCCAACCCACCAAGGCGGCTGGCATGTCGTTTCAATGCCGCCTCCAGCACCTCGGCGCTGCCGGCCACCTGCAGGCGCTGGCGGGCGCGGGTCAGGCCGGTGTAGACCAGTTCGCGCGACAACACGCGGCTGTCCTGCCTCGGCAGCTGCAACCACACTTCCTCGAACTCCGAACCCTGCGCCTTGTGCACGGTCATCGCGAACGCGCTCTCGTGTGCGGGCAACGCTGCCGGGTGGAAGGCGCGCGGCTGGTCGGCGGTCTCGCCGGGGAACCAGGCCACCATCGCACCGCTGCCATCGCGCAGGCAGATGCCGATATCGCCGTTGAACAGGCGGTGGCGGTAGCTGTTTTCGGTGATCAGCAGCAGCCGGCCCTGGAAGTAGCCCGGGGTGTTGCCAGCCAGCAGCTGTTCAATACGGCTGTTGAGGCCACGCGCGCCCTGCGGGCCTTCGCGCAGTGCGGTCAGCACGCGCAAGCGACCGGCCTGCTGCAGTGCCTGCGCCGGGTCCACTGCGTCGGCCAGTGCGCGCCAGTGGTCGAGCAGATGCTCGCGCTGGCCACGCAACGGGTCCGCCTCGCCTTCATGGAAACGGACACCAGCCAGCCCGCCACTGCGCAGCAGGCGCAGGGCGGTACCGCTGTCACCGCCACGCACGGCCTGCGCCAGCGGCGCCAGGTCCAGCGCATCACTCTGCCGGTAGCCACGCTGCAACTGCACGCGGCGGCCTGCGAACGCGCGCGGCGGTGCCTGCGGCTGCAGCGTCGCCGCTGCCAGCAGTCCATGCAGCGCCTGCGCATCGTCGGCACGGGTGCCGATGCCATCGCCGCTGGCGCGCAGGATGGCGCTGAGCACATCACCGGCTTCCACCGATGGCAACTGGTCGGGATCGCCGAGCAGGATCAGGCGGGTACCGCTGGCGATCGCGTCGACCAGCTTGGCCATCAGCGGCAGGTCGATCATCGAAGCTTCGTCGACCACCACCACGTCCACCGGCAACGGATTGTCGGCGTGATGGCGGAAGCGCGGTGAATCGGGAATCACCCCGAGCAGGCGATGCAGGGTCGTGCCTGTGCTGGGCAGCGCGGTGCACAGCGCCGGATCCAGCCCCTGCCCCTGCAGCCGCTGTACGGCCAGGCGCAGGCTTTCGGCCATGCGCTCGGCGGCGCGGCCGGTGGGTGCAGCCAACGCTACCTTCGGCACGGGCAGGCCCTGGTGCTGCGCCTGTGCCGCCAACAGCAGCAGCAGGCGGGCGATGGTGGTGGTCTTGCCGGTACCGGGACCACCGGTGACCAGGGCCAGCGGATGGCGCAGGGTTACGCCAGCCGCACGGGCCTGGTGGTCCTCACCCGTTGCGGCGTGCGGGAACAGACGCGCGAACAGGGGCGCCACGGCGGCCATGTCCGGTGCAGCCAGCGGATGGCGGCCGATGCGTTGCAGACCGACAGCCAACTGCCGCTCGTATTCGCGGTAGCGGCGCAGGTACAGCAGACCGTTCTCCAGCACCAGCGGCGCTTCCGCGGCGGCGGCGTTGGCATCCTGCGGGGTCGCCACCCAGGGCGAGGCCTGCAGTTGCGCCAGCCACTGCGCAGGTTCGGGCCATGCCGGGATGCCATCGATCACGCGCTGGGGCTGGCGCGGATCGAAACCAGCGTGCCCCTGCGCCACGGCCAGCGAGGCCAGTGCGGCGGCCAGTGCCACGTCGTCCGGCGTGTCTTCGCGCAGGCGCTTGAGGCTGATGGCCAGGGCGTGGTCCAGGGTGCGCAGCTGGCCACTGCGATGCAGATCGCGCAGCAGGTTCATGCGGTTTCTCCGCGCGCGCGCGCCGCCATCTCGGCCTGGGCTGCTTCGCCGCCCGCAAACAAGGCATCCAGCGCATCCACCAGCTCAGGCGCGAAGCGCTGCACGTGCACGCCGTTGCCGGCGATATCCAGGCCCCGGCAGAACAGATAGCGGATACCGCCCATGTCGCGCGCGTAGTCGTATGCCGCACCCAGGCGGAAGCGCAGCCAGCGATGCAGGGCCACGGTATAGATCAGCGCCTGCAGGTCGTACTCGCTGTGGCGCATGGCGATCTCCAGCAGGTCCGGGCTGTAACCCGGCAGCCGGTTGGATTTGTAGTCCAGCACATACCAGCGGCCATCACGCACGTAGGTCAGATCGATCTTGCCGGTCATCAGGCCTTCCAGCCTTCTGCGCAGGCCGAAACCGCGCCGTGCGCTGGAGATGCCGTGCTCGTGCAGCAGCTGCAGCAGCACCGGTACTGCGGTCGGCTCGATGGCGAAGTGGAACTCGATTTCGGCCCGGCGCTCATGCTCGGGCACGCTGCACAGCGCACCGCCTTCGGGCAGCGGTACGGTGAGGGTGTGGCCGACCAGCGGCACCAGCACCGCCACGCCATCGTCCAGATCCTCGTCGGCATAGCCTTCGTCGTGCAGCGAGCGGCGCAGAACGTCGGCCTGTCCCTCCGGTGCCGGTTGCTGCGGCTGCCAGTGCGACCACAGTGCGAAGTCGACGTTCTCCAGTGCATCGTGCAGCACGTTGCCGAAGCGGCTGCCCATGAAGCGCGGATCCGGCGGCGCAGTGTCTTCTGCGGCAGCGTCCGGCAGCGCCGGTTCCAGCGGCAGCTCGGCACCGGCGGGTTCGTCGGCAGCCGGTGCCGGCAGTTCGGTGGCCGCCGCTTCGATATCGTCGCCGTTGCCAGCGTCGGCATGCGCCAGCTGGGTGAAGCTGTAGACCCACCAGTCATGTGGCACCCGGCGGGTCAAGGCACGCACCGCAGGCAGCTCACCTTCGGTTTCGGCCAGCAGCTGCGGCAGGCGGCCCGGCGGCGCACTGTCATCCAGGTCCACGTCCGCGTGCGCTCGCAGCGCCTGCAGGTCGCCCAGCAACGGCGCCAGGCGGGTCTTCGCATGGCCTGCCAGATCGCCGGTGGCGATCCACAAGGCATGCTCGGCGCGGGTCAGGCCCACGTACAGCAGGCGCGCGTCTTCTGCACGCTGTTCGCGCTCGCGCTGGCTGCTGGCCGCGTCCCAGGCATCGTCCCTGTCCAGCTTCCAATGCAGCTGGCGCTCACCCTCCAGGTGCACGGTGCAGTGCGTGGCGGTGTTCGGCGCGCCGCCATCGATGCCCACGAACGGCAGGAACACCAGCGGGTATTCCAGGCCCTTGCTCTTGTGCAGGGTGATGATCTGCACCCGTCGCGCGTCGGACTCCAGCCGCAGCAGCTGCTGCTCGTCATCCTGGTCGGCATTGGCCATCTGCCCCTGCAGCCAGTCCAGCAGGCCGTGCATGCCCAGTGCCTGCGCGGAGGCTTCCTGCAGCAGTTCGCCCAGCTGCAGGTAGTTGGTCAGGCGCCGCTCGCCGTCGATCAGTGCCAGCAGGCGCTCGCCCTGCGCGGCGCAGACATCGGCCACCACCGCGAACGGGCCGCCACGCTGCCAGCGCTCGCGCCAGTGCAGCAGCTGTGCCTGGAACCCGCGCTGCAGGTCCCCCTCACGCTCCATGCTGGCAATCGCGCTTGCGCGCTGCCCCAGCAGCACCGTTGCCAATGCAGTACGCAGTCGCCCTTCGTCGGCCGGTTGCAGCAACGCCAGCAGCAACGCACGCAGGTCACGGGCCTCGCTGGTGGCAAACAGGCTCTGCTTGCCGGCCGCCACCGCGGGAATGCCGACTGCGGCCAGTGCACGCTGCACCAGCGTGGCTTCGCGATGCGAGCGCACCAGCACGGCGATATCGCCGGGTTGCACCGGGCGCCCACGCAGCAGCGCGGTGCCGGCACGCGCCTCCAGCAGGATCTGGTGGATCGCTGCCACACAGGCCTGGGTCGCCGCGTCGCGCGACGCATCGGCGCCAAGGGCCTTTTCACCGTCGCTGCGCAGCAGGCGCAGGGTCAGCGCCGGTGCGGCCCGGCCATCGCGCAGGTAGTCCTCATCGACACGCACGCCACCGGGCCGCACCGGCTCGAACCGGATGTCGCGTTCGAGGAAGGCATCTTCGCCAGCGTTGTCGTACAGCGCCTGCAGCGCGCGCAGCACGGCCGGGCGCGAGCGGAAGTTCTGGTCCAGCGCCGGTGCCTGCTCGGCCACCTGCTTGGCTTTCAGGTAGGTATGGATGTCGCCGCCACGGAAGCCATAGATGGCCTGTTTGGGGTCACCGATCAGGAACAGCGCCGGCTGCAGCCCCAGTTCGTCCACCTCCGGCGAGGCGCCGAACACGGTATGGAAGATGCCCCACTGGCGGTCATCGGTATCCTGGAATTCATCGACCAGGGCGATGCGGTACTGCGCCCGCAGCTGCTTGACCAGGGCCAGCCGCTGCGGGCCTTCCAGCGCGCGGGCGACGCCGTCGATCAGATCGTCGTAGGTCTGCACGCGGCGCACGCGCTTCAGCACCGACAGGCGCTGGGTGGCTTCCTCGCGCAGGGCGTGCAGGAAGTTCAGTGCCGTGGCACGCAGCCATTGTTCGCGCTGCGCCAGCAGTGCCACGTAGCGCTCAAGCGGTGCCTGCAGCGGCGAGGACGGTGTGCGGTCGGCGGACTTCTTGTTGGTCTTGGCCACCAGCGCATCGGGCAGCAGCGCCGGCAAGCGGTCGCTGGACAACAGTTCGGCTGCGTCGCCGCGCTCGGCCCAGCCCAACAGCTGCCGGCCCAGCGGGTGCAGCCAGCCCAGCTTGTAGGAAACGCCGTTGATCCACTTGTTGTCGACCGCTTCGCACAGGTCCAGGAAGAAGCGCTCACCGTGCTCGCGCACGGCCATCGACAGTTCCGCCGCCGCGCCCTGCAGCGCCGGGCGCGGATCGTCCACGGCCAGCGGCTGCAGTGGCGGGTGCAGCGGTGGCGATGCCAGCAGCGCGCGCAGGTCAGCCGCCAGCGCATCCGGGTGGGACCACAACCAGGTCAGCGGTTCCAGCGTTGCCGGATCGTTGGCATGCACCCGCCACAGATCGGCCGCCAGTTCTTCCAGCAGCTCGCGATCGCTGGCCAGCAGCTCGGGCGGGTCGAAGGTATGCCCGCTTTCGAGCGCATGTTCGCGCAGCACGCGGGTGCAGAAGCCGTGGATGGTGAAGATCGCAGCCAGGTCGATCTCGTCGGCGGCTACCTGCAGGCGCCGCTTCAACGCTTTTGCGGTTTCCGTGCCGTCCTGCAGATGACGTTGCAGCACCTGCCGGGTCAGCAGCGCATCGGGTGTTTCATCGTCGCCGGGCGGCAGGTCGACCAGGCGCGCAGCCAGGGCCAGTCGCTCGCGGATGCGCTTGCGCAGTTCCTGGGTGGCGGCGTCAGTGAAGGTCACCGCCAGGATCTGGCCGATACGCAGGCCCTGCTCGACCACCAGACGGGTGAACAGCGTCGCCAGGGTAAAGGTCTTGCCGGTGCCGGCACTGGCTTCGATCAGTCGCGTGCCGTGCAGCGGCAACGCCAGGTAAGGGTCGGGGCAATGCGTGTTGATGGTAGCGCCCTCGGCACCGCTGCTCATGCGTGGCCCGCCTGTGGATCATTGCCGAAGCTGCGCCCTTCGCGCACGGCGCTGAAGACCACCTGGCTGTTGCGCAGCAGGTCGGCGTAACTGGCGTCGTCGGCGAACGGGTCGGCGCCACGCAGCAGCAGCTGCCAGGCATCACTGTTGGCTTCACCCCAGCTGCGGTCGCTGCCATGCCATTGTTTCCAGCCTTCGCTGCGCTGCTTTTCCACCGGCGCGTTGAACAGCACCCAGCCGGTATAGGGCGCAAAGCGCAGTGGTTCGCGCAGCCCGCGCTGGCGCAGCTGCAGCAGCGCGCGCAATGCCGCGCGTGCTGCGGGCACGGTCAAGGCAGGCAATGCATGCGGACCGGGGCCGGCATCACCGCCGTCGTAGAACTGCACCAGCGGCAAGGCATCGCCGGCGGCGTTGGCCAGCAGCCAGTCCAGCCCCTGGCGGATCACCGCGTTGCCGTTGAGGGCGCCGGCGCGCAGGCGCACCAGGCCTTCGGGATGGCGATCACCGACCCGGCCATGCAGGCGAACGCCGTCGATCTCCACTTCATAGCGGCGGCTCTCCAGCGGCGTGCCCTGCAACCAGCCCAGCATGGCCGTGGCATAGGGGCGGGTCTTGAGCCGCTCCACTTCAAACTGGCGCTCGCCGAGGATGCCCGACGGCAGCAGCCCGCGTGCGCGCAGCCGAGGGTACAGCGGCTCGCCGTCACCGGCCAGGGTGGCCTGCACCACGGCCAGCTGCACACTGCGCTTCTCCGGCCCACGCGAGGACAGCACCAGCGGCTCCAGGTCGTCGACGTCCTCGACGTCGTCGGCCAGGCGCAGGCCCAGCGACTGTGCGAGGAACTGCCCGGCCGGATCACACAGGAAACGACGCAGGCTCTCCAGCGAGACCTCTTCTTCCACCGCGTCGTCCACCGGCGGCGGCAGTGCCGCGTCGAACCACGGCAGCAGGCCGCCGCGCTGCCCGCCCAGCCGCCCGGCGGCCGGGTGCCACTGCCGGCGGTAGCTGAAGCGGCGTGGGTCGCCGTCACCGAAGGCGGCCGGCGAGAACGGCTGCAGCGCGTGGCGCACGGTGAAGTCCCGCGTGGCGGTCGACGGATCGAGGTGATAGGCCGCGGCGGCATCGATCAGTTCGCTGACCAGCACCGAGGGTTCGCGCACGCTGCCATCGCGCGGGTCCGCGCCGAGGTAGCTGAGGTAGAACACGTCCTGCGCAGCAGCAAACAACTGCAGGAACAGGAAACGATCGTCTTCGCGGGTAGAGCGGTCGCCGGGACGGCGGCGCGGCGTATCCAGTTCGGCGGTGAGCTGGTTGAGGCCGGCGGCCGGGTCGCGACGCGGGAAATCACCATCGTTGAGGCCGAGCACGCAGATCACCCGGAACGGCAGCAGGCGCATCGGCACCATGCGGCCGAAGCTGATGCCACCGGTCAGCAACGGCGCGCGCGTATCGGCCTCGGCAAGCGCACCGGCGAAGTGCGCACGCACCACCTCCGGTGGCACGCCATCGACGAACCCGGCCTTGTACGCATCTTCGGCGAACTGGTTGAGCAGCTTGCGCAGGCGCTCCAGCGCGCGCTGGCTGTTGGGCGAGCTGGGTGGTGTCGGCAGCAGGGCATCGAGCAGCGACAGCAGGCGCTGCCGCCACTGTGCCGGGGTCAACAGTTCGCCCAGCCGGCGCTGGTAGACGGCCAGCACGCGCAGCAGGCGCAGCAGCCGGTCCAGCGCATCCAGCGCCCCGCCTTCCAGTTCGATCCACGGCGCCACCCCGACCAGATCCACCTCGCTGCCGGTGGCGTGGCCCAGCAGCAGGCGATCCAGCGCGAACTGCCAGGTGTAGGCGTCATCGCTGGGGGCCTGCAGCTGGTCGCGATGCTGGGCATCCAGGCCCCAGCGTGCGCCTGCCTGCTGCAACCAGCCATGCAGTCGGTCGAAGTCCACCGCTTCCAGGCCGGCGGCCTCGGCCAGGGGTGCACTGGCCAGCAGATCCAGCACCTCGTTCAGGCCGAAGCGCGAAATCGGCAGGCCAAGCAGGTGCACGAACACGTCGGCCAGCGGCTCGCCAGCCAACGGACTGCTGTCGGCCAGCGCGTAGGGAATGTGTTCGTCCTCGCCCCCCCGTCCGCCGAACACCGCTTCCAGATAGGGCACATACGGATCGATGTCCGGCGCCAGCACGGCGATCTCGCGCGCCTGCAACGGCGGGTCGAAGCGCGGGTCCTGCAGCAGGCTGCGCAGCTGGTCGTGGAGCACCTGCAGCTCGCGCAGGCGGGTGTGGCAGGCGTGCACCTGCAGGCTCGGGTCGTCGCTGCGCAGGCCATCGCGCAGTGCACCGGAAGGCAAGGCACGACGGTGGAACAGGTCGCGCTGCAGGCGATGCAGCAGGCTGTCGGACAGCCCGCCCTGGTCCATCGTCGGCCGCGTGTCTTGCTCCGGGTCGGAATAGGCCGCGATCTCGCCGGCCGGATGCACCACTTCATAGCTGCCCAGCACCGCCATGAAATCGCGGCCGGCCGCACCCCACGCTTCCAGCAGGCGGTTCTCGCCGGCGGCCTCGCCGAACGGGTCCGGCGCACCGCTGCGCAGGCGCTCTGCCAGGGTCTGCAGGTCGCCCCAGTAGGACTGCACCGGCGTGGGCAGATAGAAATGCAGTTCGCCCACCCGCGACTGGGTGGCCATCACCCGCAGTACGTCGGGCGAGATGTTGAGGGTGGCGAACGCCGACATCCGCGGCGGCAGGCCCTGCGGCAGCGGTTGGCCGGCGCTCTCGAAGCGGTCCAGGTACGCCTGGATGCGGCGCGCGCGGTAACCATGGCCGGCGGCGATGCTGCGCCACAGGATGGCCTGCGGATCGGCCGCGTCGGCGCCGGCTTCCCAGCGCAGCAGCCAGTCGCGGCGCCAGGCCTGGTACTTCTCGAACACCGAGGCCAGTTCGCCGGCCAGGGCCCAGGGTTTGAGCGCGTCGCCCCCGGCAAGATAGGACTGCAGCGCGCGCATCGGTGGCTGTGCCAGCAGCTGCGGATCGCGCAGGGCCTGGTACAGGCGCCAGTGCAGGGCGGCCGCGTCCAGGTCGTCGGCTTCGCCCTCGACATTGGCGTTCAACGCACGGGCGACGAACTCACCGGGGGTCAGGAATTCCAGGTTGGCGGCCACGCCATACTCGGCAGCCAGTGTCGCCTGCAGCCAGCGCCGCATCGCCACCTGCGGGATCAGCACCACCTCCGGCGCCAGCAGCGGCTGTCCCGGCACCGGCACACGCACGTTGCGCGCCAGCAGGGCAGCCAGCACGTCCAGCGAATTGGAATGGTAGAGGCGGAAGTCGCTGCCCGGGTCACTCATCGTGCACAGTGTGCAGCACACCCGCCCGTATTCAATCCCGGGGTACGGTGATCGCGACGGATTGTTCCGGTCGTTTTCGGAATTGTCCCGGTCTGGCGACGGTCCGACCGTGCAACAATACTGCACCGTCCAGTCTGCTTATGTTCAGCAGTCTGACCCGATGCTTCAATGTCGAAAAAACGTTAAGGGTGCCCATGTCGGCTTCCACTCCCAGTCTGGTGCAGTTGTCCAACGTCCGCATCGACCGGAGCGGGCGCACGATCCTGCGCGACGTTTCGCTGCAGGTGCCCAAGGGCAGCATCACCGCGGTGCTCGGTCCGTCCGGCAGCGGCAAGTCGACCCTGCTGGCGGCGCTGACCGGCGAACTGCGTCCGGTTGCAGGCGACGTCACCCTGTTCGGCAAACCCATCCCGCAGCGCACCGCCGAACTTCTGGAGATGCGCAAGAGCGTCGGCGTACTGCTGCAGGGCAATGGCCTGCTGACCGACCTGACCGTGGCCGAGAACGTCGCCCTGCCGTTGCGCACCCACACCCGCCTGCCGGCACCGGTGCTGCGCCGGCTGGTGCAGATGAAGCTGCATTCGGTCGGCCTGCTGGCCGCCGCCGATGCCTGGCCGCGTGAGCTGTCCGGTGGCATGGCCCGGCGCGTGGCACTGGCCCGCGCGTTGGCCCTGGACCCGCCGCTGATGATCTACGACGAGCCGCTGACCGGGCTGGACCCGATCGCCTCGGGGGTGATCATGAGCCTGATCCAGCGCCTCAACCACAGCCTGGGCTTGACCAGCATCATCGTCAGCCACCACGTGCACGAGACTCTGCCGATCTGCGACCAGGTAATCGCGATCGCCAATGGCGGCATCGTGTTCCAGGGCACGCCGGAGGCGCTGCAGACCAGCCAGGACCCGCTGCTGCAGCAGTTCCTGCATGGCCAGCCCGATGGTCCCATCCCGTTTGATGCCGCACCGCGCGCGAGGGTTGCCTGATGCCGTTCGTGCAAGCCACCCGCTCGCTGGGTCGTGCCGGCCTGTTCTCGCTGACCGTGCTGCGCGGTTCGCTGCCGACCCGTGATTTCCTGGCCGAGCTGACCCGCGAGATCTACAAGATCGGTGCGCGCTCGCTGCCGATCATCGCCGTGGGCGGTGCCTTCGTCGGCCTGGTGCTGACCCTGCAGGGCTACCGCACGCTGACCACCTTCGGTGCGGCCGACGCGCTGTCCACCCTGCTCGGCCTGTCGCTGTACCGCGAACTGGCACCGGTGCTGACCGCGTTGTTGTTCATCGGCCGCGCCGGCAGTTCGATCGCCGCCGAGCTGGGCCTGATGCGCGCCACCGACCAGATCAAGGCGCTGGAACTGATGGCCATCGACCCGGTGGCCAAGGCCGTGGCACCGCGCTTCTGGGCGGCGGTACTGACCGTGCCGCTGCTGACCGGCATCTTCTGTTCGCTGGCGATCAGTGCCAGCTATTTCGAAGCCGTGCACGTGCTGGGCCTGGACAACGGCGTGTTCTGGTCGGCGCTGCGTGGCAGCGTGGACTTCTGGGACGACTTCGGCGTGGCGATGCTGAAGTCGGCGATCTTCGGTGGTACCGCGGCCCTGGTGGCCGCCTATGTCGGTTTCCACGCCGAACCGACCATCGAAGGCACGTCCGTCGCCACCACCCGTGCGGTGGTCAACGCCTCGCTGCTGGTGCTGATGTTCAACTTCGTACTGTCGGCAATGTTGTTCACCTAACCCCTCCATCGGCGGTGCGCATCGGCGCGCGGCCACCACGACTGATCAGGTAATCCACATGGCCATCCGCGGTCCCAGACTCGAATTCTCCGTCGGCGCCTTCCTGCTGCTGGCCCTGGCCTCGCTGATGGTGCTGGCCGTCGCCTCGACCAACCAGCGCTGGAGCTGGGGTGGCGAAGGCTATGAACTCAAGGCACGCTTCTCCCAGGTCGGCCAGCTGCGCAAGCAGGCGCCGGTGAAGATCGGTGGTGTCACCGTCGGCCAGGTCGCAGCGATCGATCTGGACCCGGTGAAGTTCGAATCGATCGTGACCCTGCGCATGGACAGCAAGGTCAAGGATCTGCCGGCCGATACCTCGGCGGGCATCTTCACCAGTGGTTTGCTCGGCGAGAGCTATATCGGTCTGCAGCCCGGCGGCGATCCCGACGTGCTCAAGCCCGGCGAAGAGATCGTCTTCACCCAGCCGGCCGTGGACCTGATCCAGCTGGTCGGCAAATACATGTTCAGTGGCGGCGCCGGTGGCGGCGCTGCTCCGAAGCCCAACGATGGCGCGCAGGCGCCTGCAACGGAACCGCAACCATGAAGATGAAACTGATCCCGGCCCTGCTCGCCTCGTCGCTGCTGCTGGCTACCCCGTTCCTGGCCCAGGCGCAGGCCGCCGCCCCCGCTGCTGCCGCCCCCCAGGGCCAGGCCGGCAAGGTGGTGATCGACGCCAGCACGCGCATCCTCACCACCCTGCAGCAGCGCCGTGCCGAATTCAGCGGCAACCCGGCCAGCCTGCGCAGCTATATCGACAGCGAGCTCAACCGCACCTTCGACCGCGACTATGCCGCGCGCCTGGTGCTGGGCACGCACGCCCGCGGCGCTGCGGACGCTGACATCAAGCTGTTCGCCAATGCGATGGCCGACAACCTGATGCAGCGCTATGGCTCGACCCTGCTCAACATCCAGGGCAAGCCGAGCTTCCGCCTGAAGGGCGAAAGCCCGCTGCCGGGCAACCGCGGCGTGCGCGTGAGCACCGAGCTGGTGCGTGCCGGCAGCGAGCCGACGCCGGTGGAGTACTGGATGCGCAACGAAGGCGGCCAGTGGAAGATCTTCGACGTGAACATCGAAGGCATCTCCTACGTGCAGACCTTCCGCAACCAGTTCGATGCCCCGCTGCGACAGAAGGGCATCAAGCAGGTGGCCACCGAACTGCGCAGCGGCAGCATGCAGGCTGGGCCGGCCGGCAATGGCAAATAAGGCGCTGGCGCTGCTGGAAGGTGACACCCTGCGCCTGCGCGGGGTGCTCGACCGTGCAGCGGTGATCGCGCTGTGGCCGCAACTGCAGGCCCTGCCTGCGCAGCTGTCGCGGCTGGAACTGGCGGAGGTCGAGCGCGTGGACAGCGCCGGCCTGGCGTTGTTGGCCGAGTTGGCCGCACGCGCGCGCCAGGGCGGCCATCCGCTGACAATCTCCGGCGCCCCCGCCGGCTACAACGAGCTGAGCGCGGCCTACCGGCTGTCGCCCGACCTGGACTTCAACGCTACTTCTGCTGCGAGCTGACATGAACGTCGTGCGCGTTTTCCCTCTGATCCTCCTGGCCGCCGCGCTCAGCGCCTGTGCCGGCAAGCCGGCGCGCAGCGACGCGCCGACCGCCGACACCGTGGTGCCGGCGACGAATACCACCACGGTCGACAACGCTGCTGGTGCGGATGCGCCTGCTGCGAGCGTCGCAGCCGACGCCCCCGTACCTGCTGCGGCCGCGCCGGCACCGGCTACCGCCTCGCAGGGTGCAACCGGCAGTGATGCCACCGCCGCCGCACCGGGCGGCGATGACGACTTCGACGCGCTGTACGGCGCCAATGGCAGCACCACCAGCACTACCGCGTACGACCCGTGGGAACCCTTCAACCGCAAGGTGCACGGGTTCAACAACGCCGTCGACCGCGGTATCGCTCGCCCGCTGGCAACCGCCTATACCCACGTGGTGCCGCGCTTTGCCCGTACCGGCGTGAGCAACTTCTTCAGCAACCTGCGTGCGCCGCTGACCATCACCAACCAGCTGCTGCAGGGCCGCCCCGGCGACGCCTGGGACAGCCTGGGCCGGTTCCTGATGAACAGCACGCTGGGCATCGGTGGCCTGTTCGACCCGGCCAGCAAGGCGATGGTGCCGCGACGCAACGAGGACTTCGGGCAGACCCTGGGCGCCTGGGGCTGGCGTCGTTCGCGCTACGTGGAACTGCCGTTCTTCGGCCCGCGTACCGTGCGTGATGTGTTCGGCCTGGCCGGTGACATCCCGCTGTCGCCGATCCGCCGCATCGAAAGCGACAAGTACCGCATCGGTCTGCAGGGCCTGCAGCTGGTCGATACCCGCGCGCAGCTGCTGGCGATCGACGACCTGCGCGATACCGCGGTGGACGAATACGCCCTGGTCCGCGATGCCTGGATGCAGCGCCGCAACTACCAGATCGAGAACGACCTGCGTGGCAAGCGCGAGCGTGGCAGCGACGATGCGAACTCGCCGATCCCGGTCGATGCGATGCCGATGCCGCAGTGGACCAATTGACCGCTGCCGGCAACGCATGAAAAAACCCCGCCTCGGCGGGGTTTTTTGTTTTACCGACGTCCACCCACCTTCCGGCAGGTGCCAACCTTGGTTGGCACGTCGTCTTCAGGCCGCCAGCGCCGCCTCGACCGCTTCGCGCAGGCGCGCGTCATCGGCGGCAACGTCCGGGGCAAAGCGGGCGATGACCTTGCCATCGCGGCCAACCAGGAACTTCTCGAAGTTCCACAGCACCGCCGGTGCCGGGTGGATCGGAATCTCCTTGCTGGCCAGGCGCTCGCGCAGCGGGCCTTCACCGATCGCCTGCGGCTGCGCGGCGGTCAGCTGCTGGTACAGCGGGTGGGTATCTTCACCGGCCACGCTGATCTTGGCGAACATCGGGAAGCTCACATCGTAGGTCAGCTGGCAGAACTGCTGGATCTCCGCCTCGCTGCCCGGCTCCTGGCCGAGGAAGTTGTTGGCCGGGAAGCCCAGTACTTCCAGCCCCTGCGCGTGCTTTTCCGCATACAGCGCCTGCAGGCCTTCGTACTGCGGGGTCAGGCCGCACTTGGACGCCACGTTGACCAGCAGCAGCACCTTGCCCTGGTAGTCGGCAAGAGAGGACGGCTGGCCGTCGATGGTGGTGAGGGAAATATCCTGGATCGAGGTGCTCACGCGGGGCTCCGGCTACAGTGGGGAAAGGCCCACCAGCATACCGCCGCACTTGACCGGTAGTGCCGGCCGCTGGCCGGCAGCCTCATGACTCTTCGGGAACGGTCGTGCAGCGGCCGGCACTACCGTCAGTCGACGCAGAGGGTGCCTTGTGCCTTGCCACCGTCGATGCGTTGGCGGCAACCGAAGTTCTGGCTGACATCACGCTGGCAGGTGCCTGTTGCCACCGCGCCTGCGGTCACCTCGGCGGACGCCAGGCACTGGCCGCTGCAGTCGCTCTTGCTGCTGCAGGACTTGCCGGCGTCGGCATAGGGAATCACACACTGCACCCGTTGCAGGCGGCCCAACGGCTGCAGGGTACCGCCCGCCGCGCGGCAGTCCACATCGCGTGCTTCTTCATAGGCTGCAGCGGCTTCAGGGCTGTCGGCCACCGTGGCTGCCGCGCCTGCATCGTCACTGGCCGGGGGTGCACTGCTGCAGGCGGCAAGCAGCACGCCCAGGGCAGCGCTGGCAAGGAATCGGAGGCGCATGGCGGTACCTGGTCAGTGAGGACGGCGCCAGCATACGCACCCGGCGATGCAGGTGGCGTGTCAGCCGGCGTTGCCGTCTTCCTCTCCGTCGGCAGAGGTCAACTGCTGCAACGGATCGGGGGTCAGCTCAGGGGGCAACGCGCGCTTTGATTTGCTGCCCAGTTCGGCAAGTCGGCGGGCACGGCTGATGGCTGACTGCGGCGAATCGATCAGGCGGTTGCGCGCGTCGGCGTAAGCCTTGCCTGCATCGTCGAGCTTCCTGCCCATGGCATTGAAGTCCTGCAGGAATCCGGTCAGGGCGTCCAGCACCAGTCCACCGGCTTCACTGATCTTCAATGCCTGCTTCTGCACCTTGTCACGTGTCCACAGACGCTCGGCCACCCTCAACAGGGCCATCAGCGTATTGGGCGAGGCAAACACCACGCGGTTGTCGAAGGCATAAGCCTGCAATGCCCCATCCGCGCCCAGTGCCGCCGACAGTGCGCCTTCGATGGGAACGAAAGCGATGGTGATATCCAGGGTCTCGCTGCCAAGAGCCTTCGGATAGTTCTTTTCGCCCAGATCCTTGACGTGCTGGCGCAGCGCCACCGCATGGCGGCGCAGTGCATCTTCGGACTGTTCCGGCGTGGCGGCATTCATCGCTTCCTGCCAAGCGATCAGGTTGACCTTGCTGTCGATCACCACGCTGCGCTCATCGGGGAACTGCACCACCACGTCCGGCCGCAGGCGCGCGCCCTCATCATCCACCGCGTGCTTCTGCCGCTGGTAGTGGACGCCTTCCTCCAGGCCTGAGCCACGCAGCACGTTGTCGAGCATCAGCTCACCCCAGTCGCCGCGTACCTTGGCACTGCCTTTCAGTGCATTGGTCAGCGCCGAGGCCTGTGCGGCCATGTCCTGGTTGAGGGTCTTCAGTTCGCCCACCGCGCCAAGCAGGCTGGCACGCTGCCGCGCCTCTTCCCCGTACAGCGTGTCGACCCGGTTGCGGAAATCCCCCAGCCTGTCGGCAAAGGGTTTGAGCAGCCCTTCGATGTCCGCGCGTGACTGCACCGTGGCCTGGCGCACGTTCTTTTCGAACTGTTGCCCGCGTTCGTCGAAAACCTTGCCCGCCAGTTCCGCGAAGGCACCGGACAGTTTTTCCTTGGCGGTATCCAGATAGCTGCGCAGCTCGGCGCTGGCGCGTTCGGAATGCTGCAGGTTGGCCAGGGCGCGCGCGTGTTCGCCATGAAGTTGCTGGTAACGCTGCTGCGCCTGCTGCAGCTCCGTGCTGGACTGGACCAGATCGGCCCGTACCTGCGCCAAGGCAGCTTCGCGCTCGGCCAACATCGCTTCACGACTGGACGCCAACGCGGCCTCCCGCTCCACGCGTGCGGTCAGGGTAGTGACAAGCTGGGCGTGCTGCTGGCTTCGGCCGCGCTCGCTTTCCAGCTCCGCCAGCAAGGTTTCCAGCCGCCCTCTCAGTTGGCCGGCGTCAACCAGCGCGAGGCGATGCTGTTCGCGTTCGGTAACCAGCTGTTGCTGTACTTCGGCAGCGGGTGTGCTGGTGGATGCGCGACGCCACAACAGCACCAGCACCAGCAGCGTCGCCAGCAGCAGCGCCACGGCGACAATCATGAGGACTTCGATGTTCATGCGGCCAGTGTAGCCCCGCTGCGCTAGCCTTGGTTGGACCACGACGGACCCGCCCATGCTTGTTCTCTACGGAAAGCCCACCTCGATCAACGTGCGCAAAGTGCTGTGGCTGTGCGCCGAACTCGATCTGCCGTTCTCCCATGATCCGGCACCTGCGCCGGACGTGCTGTCCACGCTGAATCCGAACCGGCAGGTACCGGTGCTGCGCGATGGCGACTTCCTGCTGTGGGAGTCCAACAGCATCTGCCGCTACCTGGCTGCACGCCAGGGCCGCGATGACCTGCTGCCGTGCGCTGCACAGGCCCGTGCCCAGGTCGAGCAGTGGATGGACTGGCAGGCCAGCGACCTCAACAGCGCTTGGCGCCACGTGTTCATGGCCCGCGTGCGCCAGCACCCCGACTTCGCGGACGACGCACGCGCCGAGGCAAGCCTGGAACAATGGAACCGCCTGATGACCGTGCTCGACCACCAGCTTGCCGCCAGCAATGCCTACGTGGCGGGCACCGACTTCAGCCTGGCCGACATCGTCCTCGGCCTGTCGACACAGCGCTGGCGCAGCACCCCCGGCAACAAACCTGTGCTGCGCCACGTAGACGCCTGGTTCGAACGCCTGCGCCCCCGGCCCGGCTTCGCCGAGCATGTGGACAACGGCGTGGCGTAGCACGCTTGCTTGGCTTCATCCACGCATGGCGTGGAGCTACTGTGTCGACCAAGGTCGACACCTACCAACAGCGGCGGGAAACCGTCGAAGGCGGGGCGGTGTGGGTTGGCAGGACCGTTGGCGCCATGGATGGCGCCATCGAGCCCCCATGGACGGGTTTACGGCGTGTCCTGCCTGCCCACACCGTCCCGCCAACCCGCAGGAGCCCCGCTTTGGCTTTGGCTGTTGCTGTCGCCTCTGCGGGTGCCGGGCGCAGCCCGGCGTTACCAGCCTTCCAGCACGATCTTGCCCTTGGCCCGGTGGCTCTCCAGCAGCGCATGCGCGCGCCGCAGGTTGGCCGCGTCAATGCGCCCGAAGTGCTCGCCAAGCGTGGTCTGCAGCACGCCGGCATCGACCAGATCGGCCACCCGGTTCAGCAGTTCGTGCTGGCGCTGCATGTCCGCGGTCCTGTACAGCGGCCGGGTGAACATGGATTCCCAGTGCAGCGACAGCGCCTTGCGCTTGAGCGCCATCACATCGATCTGGCCCGGATCATCGATCAGCCCCAGCTGCCCCTGCGGTGCCAGCAGCTCGACGAGCTGCGCATAGTGCTGGTCGGTGTGGGTCAGGCTGGCCACATGGTCCACCTGGGTGATGCCCAGCCGGGCCAGGCCCTCGGCCAGCGGCCGGGTGTGGTCGACCACATGGTGCGCGCCCATCGCCTGCACCCAGTCCTGGGTCTCCGGGCGCGAGGCGGTGCCGATCACCGTCAGCTTCGTCAGCCGGCGCGCCAACTGCACCAGGATCGAACCCACGCCACCCGCTGCACCGATCACCAGCAGGGTCTGGCCCTCGCCGCCGCCTTCGGCAATACGCAGGCGGTCGAACAGCAGTTCCCATGCGGTGATCGCGGTCAACGGCAGCGCCGCAGCGGCGGCATCGTCCAGGCTGGCCGGCTTGCGGCCAACGCTGCGCTCGTCCACCAGCTGGTACTCGGCATTGCTGCCCGGGCGATCGATCACACCGGCGTAGTACACCGCATCGCCGGGCTGGAACAGGGTCACCTCGCTGCCGACCGCATCGACCACACCGACCGCATCCCACCCCAGCACGCGCGGGCCGTCGGTGGCGGCGCCGCGCCGCACCTTGGTGTCGACCGGATTCACCGCCACCGCGCGCACCGCCACCCGCAGGTCGCGCGGGCCCGGCTGGGGCAGGGGCAGGTCGAGATCGATCAGGGCCTGCGGGTCGTCGATCGGCAGGCCGGCTTGGGTGTAGGCAATGGCACGCATGGGGGATATCCAGGGAGGAGAGACCACAGCGTGCGCCGTGCGCAGGGGGGCGGAAAGGCGCAGAATCGGTCAACACTTTCACTGCAGCAATGAAAATGGTCCGCTTCGACGATCTGCAGCTGTTTGTCCGTACCGCCGCGCTGGGCAGCTTCTCCCAGGCCGCGCGCGAGGCCGACCTGCTGCCGGGCCAGGTTGCCGCAGCGGTGGCGCGACTGGAACGCGAACTGGACCTGCGTCTGTTCGTACGCACCACCCGCAGCCTGCGGCTGACCGCCGAAGGCGCGCTGTACCTGCCCTACGCACAGGAGGTTCTGAGCACCCTGCGCGAAGGCCAGGCGCGGGTGCAGGGCGAGGACGCCGAACTGCACGGCACCCTGCAGTTGTCGGCGCCGTCGGACTTCGGCCGCAACCTGCTGCTGCCGTGGCTGACCGCGTTCCGCGCGGCGCATCCACGGCTGCGCCTGCACCTGCGCCTGTCCGACGAAGTGGCCGACGTGTTCCGCGACCCGGTCGACGTGGCCATCCGCATCGGCCACTTCGACGACGCCAGCTACGTCGCCCTGCCCTTGCTGGAACAGAACCGGCGGGTGCTGGCTGCGTCGCCCGGGTACCTGCGGCGGCGTGGCACGCCCAGCCGCCTGGAAGATCTGCGCGAGCATGATTGCCTTGTCTACCAGCTCGGCGGCCGCGCCTACGATCGCTGGTCGTTCGAGATCGAGGGGCGCCGCGTGGTGATCCCGGTGCGCGGGCCGCTGGTCTGCGACGACGCCGACGTGGTGCGGCGCTGGGCGGTCGCCGGCGAAGGCATCACCTACAAGTCCTGGCTGGACGTCCGCGACGACGTGCTGGAAGGGCGCCTGCAGGTGCTGCTGGATGGCATCGGCAGCCACATTCCCCTGCAGCTGGTCTGCCCCCATCGCAAGCAGTTCTCACCGGCGGTGCGGCAACTGCACGCGCAGCTGCGCCAGCATCTGCAACCGCTGCTGTCCGCCATGCCCGGCAATGGCGACACGCCCCTGTCGCCTGCGCCAGCACTGGCCGACAATGGCGCTCCCCCGTTGTAAGAGAGTCGCGCCATGCCGTGGATGGGCATCCAGGATCTGTGGACCTTCCTGCTCGCTGTGCTGGTGTTTCTGGCGCTGCCCGGGCCGGGCACCTTCACCCTGCTGACCGCTACCGGTCGCGGCGGTGTGCGCGGCGGCTACACGGCGCTGGCCGGCCTGCTGGTCGGCGACCAGATCCTGATGTGGCTGGCACTGGCCGGCGTGGCCGCGCTGCTGAAGGCCAATCCGACGGTGTTCCATGCCGTGCAGTATCTCGGCGCGGCGTATCTGGTGTGGGTAGGCATCAGCCTGCTGCGCACGCCCAAGGGTGACGGTGCCGACGTTGGCCCGGTGCGCATGCAGCCCGGACGCTACTTCCACCAGGCGATCCTGGTCAGCCTGCTCAATCCGAAAGCGATCCTGTTCTACATGGCCTTCCTGCCGTTGTTCATCGACCCGAAGGCCCACCAGGGCATCGCTACGTTCGCCGCGCTGGCCGGGATCATCTTCGTGGTCAGCATCGCCTACTGCTCGCTGCTGATCTGGGTCGGCAACCTGGCCCGCCGCCGGTTGATCCAGCACCCGCGGGTCAGCGATGCGCTACGGCGTGTTGCCGGCCTGTTCCTGGTCGGCTTCGGCATCCGCCTGGGCCTGAACGGCTGAGATCCCGTCGGCCTGGCAGGCCGCGCGCAGGTGGTCGATGAACACCCGCAGCTTGGGCGCCATATGCTCGCGCGCCGGGTAGTACAGATGAAAGCCGGGGAACGGCGGCTGCCAGTCCTCTAGCACGCTGCGCAGGCGGCCGGCAGCCAGGTCGTCGGCGACCAGTGAGGCGAACCCCTGCGCCATGCCCAGCCCAGCCAGCACCGCCGCATAGGCCAGTTCGGCATCGTTGAACACCAGCCGGCCCTCGACGGCTACGTCCAGGTCACGCCCCTCACGGCTGAATTCCCAGGGCATCAGCCGGCCATTGGCGCGGCGATGGACGATACAGTCGTGGCCCTGCAGCTCCTGCGGGCTCTGCGGCACACCGTGGCGCGCGAAGTAGCCCGGCGTGGCCACCACCACCTGGCGCTCGGGCGGCCCGATCGGCACCGCGATCATGCCCTGCGCCAACGATTCCCCCAGGCGGATGCCTGCGTCGAAACCCTCGGCGACCAGATCGGTCAACGCCGGTTCCACGCACAATTCCACCTCCACCTGCGGATACCGGGCCAGGAAGGACGGCAGCGCCGGCAGGACCCGGCGCTCGGCAACGATGCGTGGCAGGGTGATGCGCAGCCGACCGGCCGGCACGGTCCGCGCGCTGTCCAGGTCCTCGAAGGCCGATTCGATCTGTGCCAGCCCGCCACGTACGCGCTGCAGGAAGCGTGCACCGTGCTCGGTCAGCCCCACCCGGCGCGTGGTCCGTTGCAACAGGCGCACGCCCATCCGCGCTTCCAGCGCGCGCACGCTCTGTGACAGTGCCGAGGTCGAGACACCAAGCGCATCTGCGGCGCGGGTAAAGCTGGCGTGGTCGGCCACGTGGACAAACGCGACCACCGCCGACAGCGGTGCGGAGGGATCCATTGTGAAGCGTTCCTTCATTGTCAGTTCGGCTGTGTCCAGTTTATCCACAGGATCATCGGACGGATGCTTTCCCTCCCGGCGGCACACCGCCTCCTCCGATGGAATGCCACATGTCACTTGATCACTACCGCCTGCTCGGTCGCTCCGGCCTGCGTGTCAGCCCGATGGCGCTGGGCACGATGACCTTCGGTGCCGACTGGGGGTGGGGCGCGGACGAAGCCGAGGCCCGCCGCATCTTCGATGCCTACGTCGAACGCGGTGGCAACTTCGTTGATACCGCAAACAACTACACCAATGGCAGCGCCGAGACGCTGCTCGGGCGATTCGCCCAGGGCCGCCGCGAACGGCTGGTGATCGCCAGCAAGTACACCCTGGCGACCGTGCCCGGCGATCCGAACAACGCCGGCAACCACCGCAAGAGCATGATGCGCTCGGTGGAGGACAGCCTGCGCCGGCTCGGCACCGACTACCTGGATCTGCTGTACCTGCACGCCTGGGACGACACCACCGGGGTGGACGAGGTGATGCGCGGTTTCGACGATCTCGTGCGCAGCGGCAAGGTGCTGTATGCCGGCATCTCGGACACGCCGGCCTGGCAGATCGCCCGCATGCAGACCCTGGCCGACCTGCGCGGTTGGGCGCCGCTGGTGGCCCTGCAGATCGAATACAGCCTGATCCAGCGCAGCGTCGAACAGGAGCTGCTGCCGATGGCCGAGGCGCTCGGGTTGGGCGTGGTGGCGTGGTCGCCGCTGGGCAGCGGGGTGCTGACCGGCAAGTACAGCGCGGCTGATCTCACCGCGGCCGAGCCGCCGGAGGCTACGCCGGGCGGTTCCCGGCGCAACGTGGCCCTCATCAATGGCGCGTTGACGCCACGTTCGTTGAACATCGCCGGGGAAGTCGCTGCCGTCGCGGCGGAACTGTCGCACTCGGCTGCGCAGGTCGCTCTGGCCTGGCTGCTGCAACGACCCGCGGCCGGGGCCATGCCGATCGTCGGTGCACGCACCCTGGACCAGTTCGAACACAACCTGGCGGCGCTGGATCTGGCGCTGCCGGCTGAGGCGCTGGCACGGCTGGATGCGATCAGCGCGGTCGCGCCTGCCTTCCCGCACGACTTCCTGCAGATGCCGCTGCCACGCATGCTGATGAGCGGCGGTACGCGTCTGCAGCCACGCGCGCTGGGCAGGTAACAATGGGGGCGCGCTGTGCTGGCGCCCCTCGTGGGACAAAAGCGCCATGGCCGCAACACCAACGCTCGCGGTCGCAGCAGCCCTGGTGCTGCTGCTTGCCAGTGGACCGGCCACGGCCGCACCGGACCACCGCTGCCTCAGCGATGGCCGCGACAACACGATCCACCTGGAATGGCGCTGGCTGGACGATGGCCGCGCCGATGTGCGCTACGCCGGGCACAGCGAGCGCCTGCCGCTGCGGCGGGTCTCCGAACAGACCACGGTGCTGGACGAAGACCGCCCCTACCAGTTCGACACCGTCTGGGAAGAGCGCGTGGACGGTCGCATCAACGGTCACTACACACTGAGCACGCAGGGCACACGGATCTACAGCTTCAGCTACGTGCGTGCCCGGGACGGTCGCCGCGCGGACTTCGACGAAGACGTCAACGCCTTCCAGGACGACGGCTGTCACTGGTAGGCGCCTGCGCTGAGGCCGTTTGTGCCGTTTCCGGCAGAGTGCCCAGCGTCCAGCGCGCGCTGTGTCGGCCATGACCCCCGTCAGTGGCAATGCTGCGCTGCGTTCGGTCACACTCGGGGACTTGTCGTTCTCAGTCACCCCTTCCGAGGCCTGCATGTCCCTGCTCCGGCGCAAGTCCCTAGATTCCGTCACCGTCCATGAAGCCGGCCGGCGTCTGGTCCCGACCCTCAGCTGGCCGCACCTGATCGCGCTGGGCATCGGCGCCATCGTCGGCACCGGCATCTACACCCTGATCGGCGTGGGTGCCGACCGCGCTGGCCCGGCCGTGCTGATCTCCTTCGCCATCGCCGGCGCGGTGTGTGCCTGCGCGGCATTGGCCTATGCAGAGCTGTCCACGATGATGCCTGCCGCCGGCAGTGCCTATACCTACAGCTACAGTGCCCTGGGCGAAGTGTTTGCCTGGGTGGTGGGCTGGAGCCTGATCCTGGAGTACTCGCTGGTGGTGAGTACCGTGGCGGTCGGCTGGTCCGGTTACTTCGTCGGCTTCCTGGAATGGGTGCATACCCAGTTCGGCTGGGACCTGCGCCTGCCGGCGATGCTCGCGGCAGGCCCGCACGTCGATGGCGGCATGATCAACCTGCCCGCCATCGTCATCACCTGGCTGGTGGCCCTGATGCTGATGGCCGGTACCAAGGAAAGCGCCACCCTCAACGCGATCCTGGTCGTGTTCAAGCTGATCGCGCTGGCGATCTTCGTGGCGGTGGCCCTGCCGGCGTTCGACGCCAACAACCTGCAGCCGTTCATGCCTTACGGATTCGCCAAGACGCTGGGCCCGGATGGCGTCGAGCGCGGCGTGATGGCGGCGGCGGCGATCATCTTCTTCGCGTTCTACGGCTTCGACGCGATCTCCACCGCCGCCGAAGAAACCAAGAACCCCGGGCGCGACCTGTCCATCGGCATCATCGGCTCGATGGTCGGCTGCACCATCGTGTACGTGCTGGTGGCGCTGGCTGCGATTGGTGCGATGAGCTACACCGTGTTCGGCCAGAGTGCCGAGCCGCTGGCATTGATCATGCGCCAGCTGGGCCAGCCCACCGCCGCGATGCTGATCGGCGTGATCGCGATCATCGCCCTGCCGACCGTGCTGCTGGCCTTCCTGTACGGCCAGAGCCGCATCTTCTTCGTCATGAGCCGCGATGGACTGCTGCCGCGTGGCCTGTCCAAGGTCAACGCACGTACCGGCACGCCGGTGGCGACCACGCTGTTCACCGCCCTGGTGGTGTCGGCACTGGCCGGCGTTGCACGCCTGGACGAGATCGCCGCACTGGCCAATGCCGGTACCCTGGCCGCGTTCACCGCCGTTGGCATCTGCCTGGTGGTGCTGCGCGTGCGTGAGCCGAACCGCGAGCGCACCTTCCGCACGCCTTTGGCCTTCATTGTCGGCCCGCTGGCGGCACTGGGCTGCATCTACCTGTTCATCAGCCTGCCGCACACCACCCAGCTGTACTTCCTGGCGTGGAACGTGGTCGGCCTGGTGCTGTACTTCGCCTACAGCCGTCGCAACGCGCTGATCGGCCGGTAAAGGCAGCGCCGGGCCATGCCCGGCGGTCTTTGGGTCGTGCCGGCACTACCGCAGGGCGGCTAACCGCCCTGCTTTGCCGCGTAGTCCTGCGCCTGGCGCATCACCCGCAACAGGTTGCCGCCCCAGATGGCGGCGATCTGTTGTTCGCTGTACCCCTTGCGCAGCAGCCACGCGGTGATCTTCGGCAGCTGGCTGACATCGGGCAGGTCGCTCAGGCCACCACCGCCATCCCAGTCCAGACCGATGCCGACGTGCTCGGGGCCGACCACCTTCAGGATGTGCTCGAAATGGGCGAAGAAGTCGTCCAGGCTGGCGTGGCGCACCGGGTGTTCGTGGTCCAGTGCCTGCTCGGCCTTCTGCAGCGCCACGCCCTGTTCGATGGTCATGCCTTCCCAGCCACCCAGCTGCTTGCTCAGGGCTTCTTCGGCCTGCTTGCGCTCGGGCGACTTGGCGGTGTCGATCAGGTAGCCGCCGTACGCGTTCACCTGGATCACCCCGCCAGCCTTGGCCAGCTTGCGCAGGCGCGCGTCATCAAGATTGCGTGGGTGGTCGTAGACCGCCTTGGCCGAGCTGTGCGACAGCACGAACGGCACCGGCATCATCGCCAGCAGATCGTCGAACACGGCATCGGAGGCGTGCGACTGGTCGATGACGATGCCCAGCTTCACCGCCTCGCGCACCAGGTCCTTGCCAGCCGGGCTCAGGCCCTTCCATTCAGCCCCCTTGGGATCGGTGACCGAATCGGCGAACTCGTTGTTGGCGAAGTGCACGGTGCTGAGCAGGCGCAGGCCCGCACGGTGATAGAACGACAGCAGGCTGGGATCGGCCACCAGCGGACTGGCGTTCTCCATGCTGATGTAGACCACGCGCTTGCCGGCGGCCTTGATCCGCGCCGCGTCATCGGCGGTCAGCGCCAATGCGAAGCGCTCGGGATTAGCGGCCAGCATCTGCCGGATCTCCAGCAACCGCTGCAGGCCGTGGTCGCGCTCGGCCAGATGCGCGGCGGCCGTGCGGTCGCCCTGGTCGGTATAGATCGCCCAGAAGCCGCCATCAAGCGCACCTTCGACCATGCGCGGGTAGTCCACCTGCGAGAGCGCGTTGCGGTCGTGCCGCTGCTCGATGTCGAAGCCGTCGCGGCCGAAGTTGGCCGGCGTATCCAGATGACTGTCCAGGGTCAGCAAGCGCTGCTGCAGTGCCTTGGCACGGGCCAGCTCCTGCGCGCTGAAGTCGATGGCATGGGCGGACAGCGGCGCACTCAGCGCCAGGGCGAGCAGCAGGGACAGACGACGCAACGACGGCATGGGCATCCACCGGCAATGGGAAGGACACGACCATAGCGCCGCGACGGCCAACGCCGGTAGTGCCGTATTGATCCGCCAGCTCCATTACACTCGCCGGCAGCCGATAAATCAGCGTACAGCACCGCGTGCTGCGTCGACCATGGAATGGAAGCATTGATGTCGAACTCCCAGCCTCCAGCGCTGCCCGCGCAGGGCCAGGCCCCCGTCCCCGCCAGCACGGTCACCGTCGAGCAGCTCAAGCGTGATGTGCTGCCAACGTTGTTTGCCGGGCGTACCGACATCGGCCGCTATGGCCCGGCCGACCTGGCCAGCGCCAGCGCCGAGCCGGCCTGGCAGGATGGCAGCGCCAACGCACTGGCCCAGGCGCTTGCCGAACTGGTCAGCCGGCTGTCCGAACATGATCCCAATGCGCTGCTGCAGCGCGCGGGATGGTGGGAGCGGTTCACCGGTGCCGATATCGAAGAACGCCTGCGCCGTCGCATTGCCATGGGCAGCAACGGCGACGTCCTGGCCAGGATCGAGCGCGAAGCCATCGCCGTGCGGGCCAGCGTCGATCGACTGGATGCGCAGCTGCTCGAGCATGACGTGCAGGGGGTGCGACTGCAGGTGTACATCGATGCAGGCGTGCAGTTCCTGCAGGAGCTGCCAGCGGCCGTCGACAGCGACGATGGCGCGCCGGTGCTTGACCGTCCGGTCGAGCGGCTGCAACGCCGCGTAGCCAACCTGACCGCCCTGCTGGCCAGCCATTCGATGAGCCGGATGCAGGTGCAGCTGGCACGCAGCCATGCCATCGACCTGCTGGACCGTTACAGCGAGACGGTGCAGATCCTGCTGCCGATCTGGCGCCAGACCATCCAGGCGCTGCACAACAGCGACAACGCCAGCCCGCAGATGATCGCCAGCGCGGCCCAGGCACAGGACCAGCTGAAACAGGCCCTGCAGCAGTTGCTGCGCACATCGGCGGTGCCGGCATGAGCGCGCCGGTACGCGATCCGCTGCAGATCCCGCCGGATCTGCAGGCGCGGGTGGAAGCTGTTCCGGGCCTGCGCGCGTTCTACCGGCGGGCCTCGCTGCTGCGGGTCTTCGGCCTGGCCTGCCTTCCGCTGGCGGCAACGGCGCTGTCCTGCATGGCGCTGGCATTTACCGGCACCGAGCTGGGCCCCCCGTCGTGGGCACAGGTGCCGGCCGGCTATGGGTCGAAGGACACGGGCAGGCAGTTGCTCATCCTGCTGGTCATGACCCCCTTGCTGCTGGTGTGGATGTTCTTCGGCGTGCGCGACCTGCTCAGCCGCCATCGCCTTCGCCGCTTCGCCTGGTCATTCGCGCTGGGTTCGATGCTGCTGTGCGGTGCCTGGGGAAGCATGGGCATCACCGCACCCGCCATCGGCCAGGGCGATCGCCTCGACCATCGCCAGCTGGACGCGCTGATCGCCAGTCCAGACTTCAGCGGCTTCAGCCCCCAGTGGCAGGCCTATCTGCGTGCACAGCAGGAGCTTCCCTACGGCGTCGCCTCGTCGGCCGTGGTCGCCACTGCCCGTGCGTTGGCCAATGGCGAAGACATCGGTGTTCCGGTATCGCCGGCAATGCAGTCCCGCTTCGAGAAGGCAGCAGGGCTGCCCCGCTCTGGACGGTCGCAGCGATGGCATCAGCAGCGTCTGCTGGGCTGGCTTCTGTTCGACGTCGGCTGGGTGCTCGCGCTGCTCGCGGTTCCGGCGCTGCTGGCGCTGGGCGCGGTGGCGATCGTGCTCGGCCACCATCTGCGGCGCAGGTCCGAGGTGATCAACGGGTTGCTGCAGCAGCTGCAGCCGGTTCCTGCGCCGCCACGCGCGCAGCCCTGAGGCTGGCGCGCGGGGGCAGTCTTCGGCGCTGTGTGGGGGAGCCGGGCATCGCCCGGCTCCACACCCCGTAGGTCAGTCCACCACGCGGCAGAACACGGCCTTCAGGTAACGCGATTCCTGCACGTGGGCCATGAACGGATGGTCCGGGCCGGCGCCGGCCACCTTCAGGATCTGGATGGTGCGGCCGGAGAAGTACGCCGCACGACGCAGCATGTCCAGGAACTGGTCCTCGGCCACCAGGCCGGTGCAGGAGAACGTGGCGAACAGGCCGCCGGGCTTGACCACGCCCAGCGCCAGCTTGTTCATGTCCAGATACTTCTTCAGCGCGGTGATCACCTGGTCGCGGTCGCGGGTCATCTTCGCCGGGTCCAGGATCACCACGTCGTACTGCTCACCGCGGTTGGCCGCATCGCGCAGCCACGGGAAGATGTCGGACTGGACGAACTTCGGGCGCACGTTGTTCAGACGTGAATTGCCCTTGGCGATCTGGATGACGTCCTCATCGATGTCGATGCCGACCACTTCCGATGCACCGCGCGCGGCCGCGTACACGGCGAAACCGCCGGTGTTGCAGCACAGGTCGAGCACGCTCTTGCCTTCCACCTGCTGGCTCAGCCACTCACGGTTCTCGCGCTGGTCGGCGAAGAAACCGGTCTTGTGCGCACCGGCCGGGTCGGCGCGGAACTTGATGCCGTACTCGGTGATCACCGACGCTTCGGTGGTGGTGTTGCCGTGGAAATCGAAGCTTTCCTGCTTCTGCACGTGTTCGTCGGCGAAGCTGTGGAAGCGGCAACCCGGGAACTGTTCACGCAGGGCGTCGTAGATCCATTCGCGGTGGCGGAACATGCCGGCGGCGAAGAACTCCACCACCACCAGGTCGCCGTAGCGGTCGACCACCAGGCCGGACAGGCCATCGCCCTCGCTGTGCACCACGCGCCAGGCGTCGGACACCGCATCGAGCTTCAGCACCTCACGACGCAGCGACACCGCCTGGGCGATCTTGCGCGAGAACCAGCCGGCATCCAGCGGGATCTGCGGGTCGGTTTCGAGGATGCGTACGGCAATACGCGAATGCCCGTTGTAGAAGCCACGGCCGATGAACTCGCCATCCACGCCGACGACATCGACGAGGGAGCCGGGCTTGGGCCGGACGGTCGGCTTCTCGACCAGTTTCTGGAAGATCCACGGGTGGCTGGAACGCCACGCGTTCTTGAGGCGGACAACGGGAAGGGGGGTATTCATCCACCTATTGTAGCCGGGGGGCATGGGGCGCCGGAAATCCGGTGAAGGCCCGGCATTTGACGCCGGCCCGGCCAGGCCGCAGAATCGGCGGCAGAAGGGGAGTAGCTCCCAGACGTTGTCGCCGTCAATTCGAGCCCGCAGGCTCCGGTGCAACGGCAGTTCCGGCCCATCGGAACTGCGAGCGAGACCTTCGCCGTACTGGCGAAGCTCTGTCCCTGGATCCCCTCCCGATCCTCCGTTGCAGATCCTCGCCGTCCGGCTTGAGGCATTTTTCATTTCCCAACGGACAAACCCATGCAGACGATCGGTAATTTGTGGTTGTGGGGCGGCTTCGCAGCGGTGGTGGTCATCGCCCTGCTGGTCGACCTCGTATTGATGCGCCACGGCGGCCCGCACAAGGTCACTTTCAAGGAAGCCCTGTGGTGGTCCATCGGCTGGGTCGCGCTGGCGCTGGCCTTCAACGGCGGCCTCTGGTTCTACCTGAACGAGACCGCCGGCCAGGTCGTGGCCAACAAGGTCGGCCTGGAGTTCCTGACCGGCTATCTGGTCGAGAAGGCGCTGGCGGTGGACAACATCTTTGTCTTCCTGATGATCATGAGCTACTTCGCGGTGCCGGAGGAACAGCGCCAGAAGGTGCTGATCATCGGCATCCTGGGCGCGATCGTGCTGCGTACGATCATGATCTTCGCCGGTAGCGTGCTGATCACCCAGTTCCACTGGCTGCTCTACGTATTCGGCGCCTTCCTGCTCTTCACTGGCTGGAAGATGTGGTTCGCCGCGGGCCAGGAGCCTGACCTGGAAGCCAACCCGGCCCTGCGCTGGATGCGCAAGCACCTGCGCCTGCTGCCGGACTACGAAGGCAACGCGATGAGCGTCAAGCGCGACGGCGTGCGCTGGTTCACCCCGCTGTTCGCGGTGCTGATCCTGATCGCAGTGACCGACGTGATCTTCGCGGTGGACAGCATCCCGGCGATCTTCGCGATCACCACCGACCCGTTCATCGTGCTGACCTCCAACGTGTTCGCGGTGCTCGGCCTGCGTGCGATGTTCTTCCTGCTGGCCGGCATGGCCGACCGCTTCCACCTGCTGCCGTACGGCCTGGCCCTGGTGCTGGCCTTCATCGGCATCAAGATGATGATCATCGACCTGTTCAAGATCCCGACCCCGATCTCGCTGGGCGTGGTCGCGGTGATCATCGCCGCCACGGTGGTGCTGAGCCTGAAGAACCCGCCGAAGGAAGGCGGCGCCTGATCCTGGCCGATTGAACGCTGCGGCCGGTGGATTGTCCCGCCGGTCGCAGCCACTCTCCCGCGGCGGTGGCCTTGGTTTCGCGCCGGCCACCGCCATTGCTGAGGGTATGAACACGAACGCGCCCCTGCCCGCCGGCGACGCGCCGGCCGCCCGCAACGACCGCACGCGCATCCTGCGCGCCTTCAATGCCAGCCTGGCCGCCGTGCTGGTGCTGGTGGCCGTGTTCGCCCTGCAGGACCATTTCGACTGGCGGCCCTGGGCGGTCGCACCGTTGGAAGCCAAGGGCCTGCTCGGCCTGATCGGCGGACCGCTGCTGCATGGCTCGGTCGAACACATTGCCGCCAACAGCTTCGCCATCCTGATCCTCGGCACCCTGGCCGGCAGCGTCTATCCCAAAGCCACGCTGCGTGCCCTGCCCCTGCTGTGGCTGGGCTCGGGCATCGGTGCGTGGATGCTCGGCAACCCCGGCAGCTTCCATCTCGGCGCAAGTGGCGTCACCCACGGCCTGATGTTCCTGCTGGCCAGCCTTGGCCTGCTGCGCCGCGACCGCGCGGCGATCGCCACCGGGCTGATCGGCATGCTGTTCTACGGCGGCATGCTGATGACCGTGCTGCCGCATGCCGACGGTGTGTCCTGGCAGTCGCACATGGGCGGAGCCTTCGCCGGCATCATCGCCGCGCTGCTGTTCCGCAACGCCGACCCGCTGCCGCCGCGCCCGCGTTACAGCTGGGAGGACGAGGAAGACGAGGTCGAGCCGCTGGCCGATGACGAACTCGAGCCGCCGTCGCCGCAGCGCGTGCCGGTGCTGTGGCAGCCGCGCGAAGGGCAGGACTATGTGGTGATCCCGTTCCGCCGGCCGGAAGACCCGCGCTCGTGATGCAACGGTAGTGCCGGCCGATGGCCGGCAAGCTCCTAAGCGTGTCGAGGTCGGATCCCCGAAGGGGCTCTGACCCTGGGCGCCGCATTCTCGCGTTCCGGTAGTCGCCGACCTTGGTCGGCGCTCATGCGTCCGGCGTTCCCATGCTTCCTGCTGCGACCGCGTGCCAACCAAGGTTGGCATCTACCAGAGCGGGTCAGTTCGCCGCGTTCGCCGCCGCGCCCGTTCCATCCACCGCCTGCCGGCCCAATGCCGGGTCATCGGTGAAGAAGGCATCGATGCCGGTTGCCAGGTAGGCACGCATCTCCGCGATCGACCCCTCCGCGTTGCGCGCATTGTCCGCGCCCTTGCGCAGGTTGCTGGCCTGGAAGTGGTTCTCCGGGCGGAAGGTGTACGGAATCACCATCAGGCCCACCGCGTGCGCATCGCGCACCAGCGCCGTCGGCGTGCCCAGCGCACCGTTGGCATCCAGCGGGATGATCGAGCGCAGCTCCGGGCCTATGCCGTCGGCATAGGCCGCGATGTCCTTCAGCCCCGCCGGGGTCATCATCTGCGCATAGGTCAGCGCGCCGCCGGCCTTGGCGATGTCGGCCGGCTGGGTATCGCCCTTCCACAGCAGCTGCAACAGGCGGATGTTGCTGCCACGCGGGATCTTGCCGCGCAGGTAGCGCAGGTTGGCTGTTTCGAACGACTGGATGGTGACCGGGCCGACGTTGGTATAGGCGTTGCCGCGCAGCGCGGCCAGCAGCGTGTCTTCCATCGGCAGGCCGATCGACTGGAAGTAGGTCGGGTGCTTGATCTCCGGCACCAGGCCGATGCCACGGTTGGCACGACCGGCCTGCTGGACCAGGAACGCCAGGATCTCGTCCAGGCTGGCAATGCGGAACTGGCCGTCGTAGGCGGTGCTGCGGAACTCCGGCAGGCGCTCACGGGCGTACAGCGTCTTCAGCTCGGCCAGGGTGAAGTCTTCGGTGAACCAGCCTTCGACCGTCTGCCCGTCGATGACCTTGCGGGTCTTCCGCTTGGCGAATTCCTCGTGCTCGGCCACATCGGTGGTGCCACCGATCTCGTTCTCATGGCGGGCCACCATCACCCCGTCCTTGGTCATCACCAGGTCCGGTTCGATGTAATCGGCACCGTCGGCGATGGCCTGCGCATAGGCTGCCAGCGTGTGCTCGGGCAGCAGCGCGCTTGCACCGCGGTGGCCGTAGACCGACACCTTGTGTGCGGCCGGAGGGGAGGATTCAGCACTCATGGCCACCGATGGTGCCACGGCCAGCGACAACAGCAACGCACGACCCCACGACTTCACTGCGACTTCCCCAAGCGGTTTGTGATGGGCGTCAGTATGCGGCGGGAATGTGACAGGTTGGGGGAGCTGATTTCCCTGGATTGCCGGCCAGCGGCCGGCACTACCAAGGCCTACTTGCCGATGCAGAAGCTGGAGAAAATCCTGCCCAGCAGATCATCGGCACTCATCTGCCCGGTGATTTCGCCCAGCGCGTCGTGCGCCAGACGCAGCTCCTCGGCCGCCAGCTCCAGGTGCTCGTGCACCAGCTCGCCATCCGCCCGCTGCGCGTGTTCCTGTGCACGTTCGATCGCATCGACGTGGCGGGTGCGTGCGGAGAATTCGCCCTCCACCTGCTCCCCTGCCCCGGCCGAAGCGATCGAACGCAGGCGCGCATGCAGCTCGTCCAGCCCCGCGCCGGTGGCAGCGGAGACGAACACGCGGTCCGGGTCGTCCCGCACCGGCATCGCATCCAGCAGATCCGACTTGTTGTGGATGTAGACCTTGTGCGGCACCGCCAGTACCGCTTCGCCGATCGCGGCTTCGCCGGCTGCCGGATCGCGTGCATCCAGCACGATCAACGCCAGGTCGGTGCGCTCGATCTCGGCGCGCGCGCGACGCATGCCTTCGCGTTCGATGGCATCGCCGCCATCGCGCAGGCCGGCGGTATCGACCAGGGTCAGTTCCAGCCCATCCAGGCGGATGGTCTCGCGCAGCGTGTCACGGGTCGTGCCGGCGATGTCGGTGACGATGGCACGCTCGCTGCCGGCCAGCGCGTTCAACAGCGAACTCTTGCCGGCATTCGGTGGGCCGATCAGCACCGCATGCAGGCCATCGCGCAGACGACGGCCACGCTCTGCGTCACGGCGCAGCAGGGCCAGATCGCTGCGCGCCTGTTCCAGGCCACGCCGCACCTGTGCACCGCCGAGTGTGTCCAGCGGTTCGTCGGCGAAATCGATGGCTGCTTCCACGTGGATGCGCAGCAGCACCAGCTGTTCGACCACCGCCTCGATGCGGCGCGAGAACACCCCGTCCAGCGAGCGTCGTGCCGCGCGCGCCGCTCGGTTGTCGCCGGCCGCGATCAGATCGGCGATGGCTTCGGCCTGTGCAAGGTCGAGCTTGCCGTTGAGAAACGCGCGCTCACTGAACTCGCCGGGCCGCGCCTGCCGCGCCCCCAGTGCAATGCAGCGTGCGACCAGCTGCTGCAGCAGTACCGGGCTGCCATGGCCCTGCAGCTCCACCACCTCTTCGCCGGTGAAGCTGTTCGGCGCCGGGAACCACAGCACGATGCCATCGTCGATCACCTCACCGTCTGCATCGCGCAGGCGCGCGTAATGCGCATGCCGCGGGCGCAACGTTGGCGCGCCGAGCGCGTTGGCGATGGCGGCGGCACGCGGGCCTGACAGGCGCAGCAGGCCCACGCCGCCCGCACCGGGTGCGCTGGCAATGGCCACGATGGTTTCGGTGCGCTTCATATCGTTCATCGCTCAGAGCTTCTCCAGCTGCGCGCGCGCCTGCGCCGCACCGCTGCCTTGCGGCTGCAGCGCCAGGTAGGTGGTGTAGGCCTGCTTCGCCTTGGCCTTGTCGCCAACGTGGAAGTAGGCATCGCCCAGGTTGAGATGGGCCACCGCGCGCGACGGATCGATCTTCAGCGTGTTCTCCAGCCAGCGCGCCGCTTCGGCGTAGCGCTGCTGCCGGTAGTAGACGAAGCCGAGGTTGTTGGCCGCCTGGGCAAAATCCGGGCGCAGCTTCAGCGCCTCGGCGAACTGCACGGCGGCTTCGTCGTAGCGCTTCTCGCGGTACAGCTGCAGGCCACGGTCGTTGGCCTGCTGCGAGCGCTGGCGGTCGGAGGCCGGTCCGGCCGTCGGCACCACCAGCTTGGCCTTGCCGCCCTGCAGGTCGGCCACGGTCACTGGCGCTTCGCTGTTCTTGGCGTCCTGGGCAGCGTCGACCTTGTTGTTCAGGGCGATCGCATCGGCAGTCAGCTGGCGCGTATCGGCGTTGAGGTATTCCTGGCTGTCCGGCACCTGGAACACGAACTCGCCCCCCTGCGAGCCGGGCAGGCTGCCGAACGCCGGCGTCTGCTGCGAGACCGCCGACACCGCCGGCGCCACATAGGCGGCCAGCTCGGTACCGGTGATCAGGCCATCGCCATTGAGATCGCCCTTGCCAGCCAATGCCTGCAGCAGCACCCAGGTGAACACCGAGTGGCCGTTCGGGCCGGCATCGGCCACCTGCTGGTCGGCACCGCCGGCGGTCAGCATCTGCCGCGCGCTGCGGCGTGCGTTCTCGCGCAGGAACGACGAGGACGACGGACCGCCGCGGGTCAGACCAAGGCCGCTGTAGCAGGCGTCCATCACGAACATCACATGCTTGGCCTGCATGCTCTCGGCGATGTTCTGGATGTCGGTCATCGCGATGGCATCGGTGGCGAATTCCTTCGGGTCCGAATCAACCGGAATGATGTAGCCGAGGTCACGCCCGGATGCCAGCTGACGGGTAGCACCGTGGCCGGCGAAGAACACGAACACGCGATCATTCCTGCCGGTGCGGTCGTCGGACAGCCGGTCGTGGAAGGCGGCCAGGATGTTGTTGCGGGTGGCCTGCTCATTCTTCAGCACGATCACCTGCGAGGACGGGAAGCCGAACTGCCCGGTCAGCGTATCGGCCACGGCCTGGGCATCGTGGCTGGCGTATTCCAGCTTCGGCCACTTGGCGTAGTTGTCGATGCCGACCACGATCGCCCACGATTTTTCATAGCCGGTGGTGACGGTGGCATCGCGGTCGCTGCCCTTGCGCGGTCGGGCGACGCTGAAGTCGCGGCCATTCCAGCCGGCGAACTGGTAGCCGTCAGCGATCAGCCGGTCCAGGATCTGCGGCAGTGCCTTAACCGCGCGGTCGTGGATATCGTGGAACAGGATGATGCCGCGCTGCTCCTTGTTCACCTGGTCGAGCACGCGCTGCACGATCGATTCAGGCACCGGGTCGGCCCAGTCCATCGAATCGATGTTCCACATGATCGACTTCAGGCCCGCCTCGTTGAGCAGCTGCAGGCCTTCGGCGTTGCGTGCGCCATACGGGAAGCGGAACAGCGGCGCGCGCTTGCTGTCCACGTCCTTCAGCAGGGTGTCGGTGTCCAGCACCTGCTGGCGCAGCGCATCGCCGGTGGTGCGCGACAGCTGCGCATGGGTCAGGCTGTGGTTGCCGACGGCGTAGCCCTCTTCCATCAGGTTGCGGCTGATCTTCGCCATCGGCCCAAGGCTGACCTTGCCGTCGGGGTCGACCTTGCCCAGGTTGCGGCCGACCTCGAAGAACACGCCCGGTACGTCGTAGCGCTTGAGGATGGCCACCACTTCATCGGTATAGGCCTTGTGCGGGCCATCGTCGAAGGTCAGCACCACCGTCTTCGGCGGCAGATCGCGGCCGAAGATCTCGCGGTCGCTGTCCTTCATCGACATCGGGTACGGCTCGATCACGCCGTAGTCGCGCAGGATCGCTTCGCGGCTGTAGTCCTTGTGCAGGTGCGCGATGTAGTCGTCCCACTTCTCGCGCTTCAGTTCAATGGCACGGGTGCGCTCGAAGCGGCTGAAGATGCGGGTCAGTTCCTGGTTGTAGTTGCGCTCGATCTCGTCCAGTGCCTCCAGGTCTTCGCCGATGCGCTGGTGCAGCTTCACCGCAGGCAACGAGGAATCGGCGCCGATGCGTTCGTGCAGGTCACGCAGCACCTCGCGGAACGCCAGGCGATCGGCATCGAACAGTTCGGGCGCCGACTCGATGTAATCCAGCACCGTGCCCAGGGTAGCGAAGCGCTGCGGGCTGGTGCCGCGCAGCAGGGTGTCGAACTGCGTGGCAATGGCGCCGCGCTGTTCCAGGCCATCGTGGAACAGCTGCTGGCCGATGCGGGTGGAGGTGGTGCGATCGGCCGCAGACTGCTGTTCCTCATCGGCCAGCAGCACGATGATCCGTCGATAGCCGTCGAGCTGCTTCTGCAATGCGCCCAGCAACGGCGCGGCGGCCGGGGCGGCGGCAGCGGCAGCTTGTGCGCTCGGCTGGGTAACCGCCGCCGGTGCCTGCGCGTCCTTGTCGCCACAGCCAGCCACGAGCAGGGTCAACAGCAGGCTGGGCAGAAACAGGCGGAACGACGGCGCACGCGGCATGGCGGACTCGAACAAAGGGGAATGGTGTGCCGGCGATTCTAACGCCGCATGCGAAAAGCCCGCCTTGCGGCGGGCCTTTGCTGGGTCAGCCGGCCAGCGGCCGGCGCTACCCGTCGGCGCAGACGCGCCTTACTTTTTCTTGGCCGGAGCGGTGGCTGCCGTGGCCGGCACCGGATCGCTGCCGTGGCGCTTGGTCATCCACCACTGCTGCAGCAGGCCCAGTCCACCATTGACCACCCAGTACAGGACCAGGCCGGACGGCATGAAGGCCATCATGACGCCGAACACCAGCGGCATGAACTGCATCATCTTCTGCTGCATCGGGTCCATGCCCGGTGCCGGCGTCAGCTTCTGGGTGAACCACATCACCGCTACGTTGATCACCGGCAGGATGAAGTACGGGTCACGGGCGGTCAGGTCCTGGATCCAGCCGAACCAGGGCGCCTGGCGCAGTTCGACCGATTCCACCAGCACCCAGTACAGGGCGAAGAAGATCGGCATCTGGATGAGGATCGGCAGACAGCCGCCCATCGGATTGATCTTTTCCTTCTTGTACAGCTCCATCATCGCGGTCTGGAACTTCTGGCGGTCATCGCCATAGCGTTCCTTCAGCTGTGCGATGCGCGGCTGGAAGCGACGCATCTTGGCGCCACTCTTGTACTGCGTCGCCGACAGCGGGTACAGCACGATCTTCAGCAGCACCACCAGGCCGACGATGGCCCAGCCCCAGTTGCCCACCAGCTTGTGCACCTGGTTGAGCACCCAGAACAGGCCCTGGCCGATCACCGCCATCATCGAGAAGCGGCTGTAGTCGACCACACGGTCCAGACCCGGCACGTCTTCCTTGGCGATCAGGTTGACCAGCTTCGGGCCGACCCACAGGCGGGCCTCGGTGCTGGTGGACTGGCCCGGGGCCACGGTGAAGGCCGGGCCACGCGCTTCGATCAGGTCACGACCGGCCACCTGCGACAGCACGTAGTGGGCGGTCTGGTCCTTCTGCGGGATCCAGGCGGTGAAGAAGTGGTGCTGCAGCATCGCCAGCCAGCCGCCGGTGATGTTCTGGTTCAGCGCGCCATCGTCCAGGTAATCCTTGAACGCACGACGCTGGTACTTCTTGTCGTTGTCGTACCAGGTGGCACCGTTGAAGCTGAACGAGTCCGGGTTGGTCATGCTCCGCGACAGGATCGTCGGGCTGCGGTCCAGGGTGCGGTAGACGTAGCCGTTCCACGGCGCGGCGCCGGCATTGCTGACTTCATCCTTGAAGCGGATCGCATACTCGTTGCGGCCCACGATCAGGGTGCGCTTGATGGTCACGCCGTTGTCGGCGGTCCATACGAACGGAACCTGCAGTTCGTTCTGGCCCTTGGCCAGCACGAAGTCGCGGGTGTCACCGACCAGCTTGAAGCCGTCGGCACCCGGCACCGGGGTGTTCTTGTCTTCGCTGGCCCAGCCGCTGATCGCGCTGTAGGGATGCGCGGGATCTTCGGTCAGCAGGCGCACCGGCGGGCTGCCTTCGTCCTTGCTCTGCGGGAACTGCAGCAGTTCGGCGTCGAGCACGCGGCCGCCATCGAGCTTCAGGCGCAGCACGTCGGTGGTGATGGTCACGGTCTGTGCGGACGGGGTGGCGCTGGCCTGGGCCTGTGCAGCGGCCTGACCCGGGGCACCGGGAACCTGCGCGCTGGGGATGCTGCCCGGGGACGCGCCGGGGACGCTCTGGGCGGCGGCCGGGGCCGAGCTGGTCGTCGGCGCCGGGGTCGGGGCGGACTTCTCACGGCTCCACTCCATCCACAGCAGCACGGCCACCATCAGCCAGGCAAAGATCAGGAAAACACGGGTCTGGTTCATCAGCAGGCAGGCTCAGCGGGGCCGGGACGCGGTGCCGGCTCGGTGACGGAGGAAATGGCAATGCCATCAGGCGGCGGCATTGTGCCGTCCACGCCCGGCGCGGGCAATGCGCGCAGGCGCCGCAGCAGGCGCAGGAAGGCCTGGCGGATATCTTCGTTGCTGGCATGACGCGCAGCAGTACGAGCCACGACGACGAAGTCGCCTGGCTGTATGTCGGTTCGTGTCTGACGCAAGGCGTCGCGCAGGACGCGCTTGATCCGGTTACGCCCAACGGCGTGAGGATCGACCTTGCGGGAAACCGCCAGACCCAGCCTGGCCGGCCGGTCAGCCGGTAGCCAGTGCAGGGTCATCAGCGGATCGGACACACGGCGGGCGCCGTTGAAGACCGTTGAATATTCGGCACGCGTGCGAACCCGCGCAGAGCGAGGGAATCGCTTGCGCGGGTCTGCAGTATTCACTGTCGAATGGATTGCGTCTGCCGCTGGATGCGGCATGGCAATCAGGCGCTCAGGACTTTGCGGCCCTTGGCGCGGCGACGCGACAGGATCTTGCGGCCGTCAGCGGTCTTCATACGGGCACGGAAGCCGTGGTCGCGCTTACGCTTGAGGTTGCTGGGCTGGAAGGTGCGCTTGGTGGCCATGTGGGCCTCTCGTATGAATGGGACGGAAAGAACCGGAAATTTTAGAGAGGTGTCCCCCCTCCCGTCAACCCCTGTCTGCTACGCCAATTCACCGGGCTGTGCAATAGCTGTGGATCTTTTTGTGAATAAGTAGGGGACAAGCATTCCGAAGGCGGGCGCTCGGTGGTAGGCTGAGCCATCCATTTCCCCCCTTTCAGGCCTGTGTTTGGGCGCCTTTTCGCGCCTATGCATCGGCCACCGGACAATTATTGCTGATGGATGCCTGGTCACGTAGTCTCGAGCGACTCGAGGCGGAGTTCCCGCCCGAGGATGTTCACACCTGGTTGAAGCCGCTGCAGGCAGATCTGCGCGCTGACAGCCTGGTGCTGTATGCACCGAATGCCTTCATTGTCGATCAGGTGCGCGAACTGTACCTGCCGCGGATCCGCGAGCTGGTCACCCACTTTGCCGGTTTCGGCGACGTATTTCTTGAAATCGGCTCGCGTCCGCGGCCCGTGGACGCGCAGATCGCGCCGGTTTCCAGCCATTCGGCGCAGGCGCCGGTGCAGCCGCAGGTTCCCTTTGCCGGCAACCTGGACAACCACTACACCTTCGCCAACTTCGTGGAAGGCCGCAGCAACCAGCTGGGCCTGGCCGCAGCATTCCAGGCGGCGCAGAAGCCGGGCGACCGCGCGCACAATCCGCTGCTGCTGTACGGGGGCACCGGCCTGGGCAAGACCCACCTGATGTTCGCCGCCGGCAACGCGATGCGTCAGGCCAATCCGGCCGCCAAGGTGCTGTACCTGCGTTCGGAACAGTTCTTCAGCGCGATGATCCGGGCCTTGCAGGAAAAGACCATGGATCAGTTCAAGCGCCAGTTCCAGCAGGTCGACGCGCTGCTGATCGATGACATCCAGTTCTTCGCCGGCAAGGATCGCACCCAGGAAGAGTTCTTCCACACCTTCAACGCGTTGTTCGATGGCAAGCAGCAGATCATCCTGACCTGCGACCGCTATCCGCGCGAAGTCGAAGGCCTGGAAGCGCGCCTGAAGTCGCGGCTTGCCTGGGGCTTGTCGGTCGCCATCGAGCCGCCGGACTTCGAGACCCGCGCTGCGATCGTGCTGGCCAAGGCCCGCGAGCGTGGTGCCGAGATTCCCGATGACGTTGCGTTCCTGATTGCCAAGAAGATGCGCTCCAATGTGCGCGACCTCGAGGGTGCGCTGAATACCCTGACCGCCCGCGCCAATTTCACCGGCCGTGCGATCACCACCGAATTCGCCCAGGAAACCCTGCGCGACCTGCTGCGCGCCCAGCAGCAGGCGATCAGCATTCCCAACATCCAGAAAACCGTTGCCGATTACTACGGGCTGCAGATCAAGGATCTGCTGTCCAAGCGTCGGACCCGGTCGCTGGCCCGTCCGCGCCAGGTTGCAATGGCGCTGACCAAGGAACTGACCGAACACAGCCTGCCCGAAATCGGCGACGCCTTTGCCGGTCGCGATCACACCACGGTGCTGCATGCCTGCCGGCAGATCCGCACCCTGATGGAAGCCGACGGCAAGCTCCGCGAGGACTGGGACAAGCTGATCCGGAAGCTGAGCGAATGATGCACGTACGCCGATGAGGCGTCACCGCATAAAACGGTGCAGAATCCGGTAGCAAGCGCGGGACAGGGTGTGGATAAAAATGCCGTTGGATTTCCCGGAAGATTTATCCACAGCTTTCCCCACCCCTTGGGGGCTGGTAATGCAGAGGGTTTCGAAGCCTGAAACCCTTTTGTTTACAAAGACTTAGCTGTGTTTTCCAGCGATTCTGGCTCTACCAGCACCACCAAGCTTTTGATTTATTCCACATTTTTTTAAAGCATAGGGGCACGGAACCACATGCGTTTCACACTGCAGCGCGAAGCCTTTCTCAAGCCGTTGGCACAGGTCGTCAACGTGGTCGAACGCCGCCAGACCCTTCCGGTTCTGGCCAATTTCCTGGTGCAGGTGCAGAACGGCCAGCTGTCGCTGACCGGTACCGACCTGGAAGTGGAGATGGTGTCGCGGATCGCGGTTGAAGATGCCCAGGACGGCGAAACCACCATTCCCGCCCGCAAGCTGTTCGAGATCATCCGCGCCCTGCCTGATGGCAGCCGGATCACCGTCTCGCAGACCGGTGACAAGATCACCGTGCAGGCAGGACGCAGCCGCTTCACCCTGGCCACCCTGCCCTCCAACGACTTCCCGTCGGTGGACGAAGTGGAAGCCACCGAGCGTGTTGCGATCGGCGAAGCAACCCTGAAGGAGCTGATCGAGCGCACTGCGTTCGCGATGGCCCAGCAGGACGTGCGCTATTACCTCAACGGCCTGCTGTTCGACCTGCGCGGAGATGCGCTGCGCACTGTCGCCACCGACGGCCATCGCCTGGCCCTGTGCGAAACCGATCTGGCCAAGCCCAGCGGTTCCAAGCGCCAGATCATCGTGCCGCGCAAGGGCGTGACCGAGTTGCAGCGCCTGCTGGAAAGCGGTGATCGCGAGATCGAACTGGAAGTCGGCCGTAGCCACGTTCGCGTGAAGCGCGACGATGTCACCTTCACTTCGAAGCTGATCGACGGTCGCTTCCCGGATTACGAGGCAGTGATTCCGATTGGTGCCGACCGCGAGGTGAAGGTTGATCGCGAAGCACTGCGTGCCTCGCTGCAGCGTGCTGCGATCCTGTCCAACGAGAAGTACCGCGGCATCCGCGTGGAAGTTTCGCCGGGCAACCTGAAGATCAGCGCGCACAACCCGGAGCAGGAAGAAGCCCAGGAAGAGATCGAGGCCGACACCACGGTCAGCGACCTGGCCATCGGCTTCAACGTGAACTACCTGCTGGATGCCCTCTCCGCCCTGCGCGACGAAGAAGTGATCATCCAGCTGCGCGATTCCAATTCCTCGGCGCTGGTGCGCGAATCCAGCAGCGAGAAGTCGCGTCATGTGGTGATGCCGTTGCGTCTCTGACAGCTGCGCCGTTCCACGTGGAACACATGGACGCCCGGGATCTCCCGGGCGTCTTTTTTTGTTCCACGTGGAGCATCGTTGCGAATGCTACCGCCGCCCTCGTCGCTCCTTGCCGATGAGAGCATCCGCGTTGCCCTGATGGGTTGTCGGCGCATGGAACCCACGATCCCGGGAAGCCAGCTGTGGAATCCACGTGCTGAGATGACGAGACACGTTGGATATGAGCACGCGGCGGGATCCGATCCAGCGGCTTCCGCTTGCGTGCTGACCTCTCTGTCCACAGGCCTCGTTCGTAGGAATTCGGCGCTTCCCTAGCTTCTAAATCTGGGTATAAATCAAAAGCTTGGTGGTGATGGTAGGGCCAGATTTCATGTAAAAGTAGGCTATGTGTCTGTTTTAAAAAACTTTTATAGGGTTGAAACCCCCTGTATATAGGCCATCAAGCCTGGGGGGGAACCTGTGGATAGTTTCACAGCCGAGGAAAAGTGCCTTTTTTATCCACAGTTCGCCCACACCTTGTGTATAAGTCATACAGACCCGCTGTGGATGGCGTGGAACTGCCGCTTTGAATTTCTTGAAATCTGTGGAACCTGGCAGGGGCCTTGGCCGCAGATTTCAAGAAATCTGGGGAGCACTGACTGCAATCTCGGTGGAGTCAGGCCATGAGCCGGGGAAACCGTCTTCGGAATGGCGAAATCTGGACGCCTTGAGCCTTGGCTTCCTGCCGGATTTGAACGATTTCGGCCACTGTCTCCGGCCGCCTGCATGCCGGCAGGCCTCCGCCACGTGGAACCCGTGTTCTCCAAGGCTGCAACGCCCCGCTGATGCCGGTCCACGTCCGATCCACGCTGGCTGGCTTGACCAATGCAGTAAGCTGGGAGATTCCCCGCCCCTCTACCGCCATGTGCGGATGGTCTGTCGCATCCCATGCAGATTCGTCGTCTTGCCCTCCACCAGTTGCGTCGTTTCGATGCGGTGGAGCTGTCGCCCCAGCCAGGGGTGAATCTGCTGACCGGTGACAACGGCGCTGGCAAGACCAGCGTCCTGGAAGCGTTGCATCTGATGGCCTATGGGCGGAGTTTCCGCGGGCGGGTACGCGATGGCTTGGTGCGTCAGGGCCATGAAGCCCTGGAAGTCTTCGTGGAATGGGACGAGCAACGCGGTGATCTGCCCGTGCAGAGGCGAAAAGCCGGGTTGCGGCACAGCGGGCAGGAGTGGAAGGGGCGGCTGGATGGCGAAGACGTCGCCCAACTCGGAAACCTGTGTGCCGCCCTGGCTGTGGTGACCTTTGAACCGGGCAGTCACGCCTTGGTGAGTGGTGGTGGCGAGCCGCGTCGGCGCTTTCTGGATTGGGGCCTGTTCCACGTGGAACCAGACTTCCTATCCTTGTGGCGGCGCTACTCGCGCGCGTTGAAGCAGCGCAATGCCCTGCTCAAGCAGGGCGGGCCGTCGCGGATGCTCGATACCTGGGATCACGAGCTGGCCGAGGCGGGAGAACCGCTGACCAGCCGTCGGCAGCACTACCTGGAGCGGCTGCAGTCCCGAACCATCGCCCTGGCCGAGGCATTGGCTCCGCAACTGGGAATCGTCGGCCTGAATCTGAGTCCCGGCTGGCGCCGGCACGAGGTTCCGCTGGCAGATGCCCTTCTGCTGGCGCGCGATCGCGACCGTCAGGCGGGTTACACCTCGCTGGGCCCCCACCGGGCGGACTGGAGCGTGGCGTTCCAGAGCATCCCGGGGCGCGATGCGCTGTCACGCGGCCAAGCCAAGCTCACCGCCCTGGCCTGTCTACTGGCCCAGGCGGAGGATTACGCCGAGCAGCGTGGCGAGTGGCCCGTCATCGCGCTCGACGATCTGGCCTCGGAGCTGGATCGCACCCACCAGGCCCGGGTACTGCACCGCCTGTTGGCGGCACCGGCGCAGATATTCATCACTGCAACAGAAACGCCTGCAGCACTGGAGACTCTGAGCAACATCACCCGGTTCCACGTGGAACATGCACAGATCGTGGCTGTGCCATAGTGGGCACGGCAAGGCCGCTCAGCCCCGGCTGGTATAATTCAGGCTGCTATCCCTTCATTCTCGGCACATCGCTCAAAGCGGTGTCCGACCTGCGGAGCCTACGGCAAGCGCAATGACCGACGAACAGAACACCCCGGCAAACAACGGCAACTACGACGCCAACAGCATTACGGCCCTGGAAGGCCTGGAGGCTGTCCGCAAGCGCCCAGGTATGTACATCGGCGACGTCCATGACGGCACCGGCCTGCATCACATGGTGTTCGAGGTCGTCGACAACTCGATCGACGAAGCCCTCGCCGGCCATGCCGACCACGTGTCGGTGACGATCCATGCCGACGGCTCGGTCGGAGTATCCGACAACGGTCGCGGCATTCCGACGGGCAAGCACGAGCAGATGAGCAAGAAGCTCGACCGCGACGTGTCTGCAGCCGAAGTCGTGATGACGGTCCTGCACGCAGGCGGCAAGTTCGACGACAACAGCTACAAGGTTTCCGGCGGCCTGCATGGCGTGGGCGTCAGCGTGGTCAACGCGCTGTCGCAGAAGCTGGTCCTGGATATCTACCAGGGCGGTTTCCACTACCAGCAGGAATACGCCGACGGCGCAGCACTGCATCCGCTCAAGCAGGTCGGTCCCAGCACCAAGCGCGGTACCACCCTGCGCTTCTGGCCGTCGGTAAAGGCTTTCCACGACAACGTGGAATTCCACTACGACATCCTGGCCCGTCGCCTGCGCGAACTGTCCTTCCTCAATTCCGGCGTCAAGATCGTGCTGGTGGACGAGCGTGGTGATGGCCGCCGCGACGACTTCCATTACGAGGGCGGCATCCGCAGCTTCGTGGAGCATCTGGCGCAGTTGAAGACGCCGTTGCACCCGAACGTGATCTCGGTAACCGGCGAATCCAACGGCATCACCGTGGAAGTGGCGCTGCAGTGGACCGACTCCTACCAGGAGACGATGTACTGCTTCACCAACAACATTCCGCAGAAGGACGGCGGTACCCACCTGGCCGGCTTCCGTGGCGCGTTGACCCGTGTGCTCAACAACTACATCGAGCAGAACGGCATCGCCAAGCAGGCCAAGATCAACCTGACCGGCGATGACATGCGCGAAGGCATGATCGCGGTGCTGTCGGTGAAGGTGCCGGACCCGAGCTTCTCCAGCCAGACCAAGGAAAAGCTGGTCAGCTCGGATGTGCGTCCGGCCGTGGAAAGCGCATTCGGCCAGCGCCTGGAAGAGTTCCTGCAGGAAAACCCGAACGAAGCCAAGGCCATCGCCGGCAAGATCGTCGACGCTGCCCGTGCCCGCGAAGCCGCGCGCAAGGCCCGCGACCTGACCCGCCGCAAGGGTGCGCTGGATATCGCCGGCCTGCCGGGCAAGCTGGCCGACTGCCAGGAAAAGGATCCGGCGCTGTCCGAACTGTTCATCGTCGAGGGTGACTCGGCAGGTGGTTCGGCCAAGCAGGGTCGTAACCGCAAGAACCAGGCGGTGCTGCCGCTGCGCGGCAAGATCCTCAACGTGGAACGTGCACGCTTCGACCGCATGCTGGCGTCCGACCAGGTGGGTACGCTGATCACCGCGCTGGGCACCGGCATCGGTCGCGACGAGTACAACCCGGACAAGCTGCGTTACCACAAGATCATCATCATGACCGACGCCGACGTCGACGGCGCGCACATCCGCACCCTGCTGCTGACGTTCTTCTACCGTCAGATGCCGGAGCTGATCGAGCGTGGTTATGTCTATATCGGCCTGCCGCCGTTGTACAAGATCAAGCAGGGCAAGCAGGAGCTGTACCTGAAGGACGATCCGGCGCTGGACAGCTATCTGGCCAGCAGCGCAGTGGAGAACGCGGGGCTGGTGCCGGCCAGCGGCGAGCCGCCGATCGATGGCGTGGCGCTGGAAAAGCTGCTGCTTGCCTACGCTGCCGCGCAGGACACGATCAACCGCAATACCCATCGTTACGACCGCAACCTGCTCGAAGCGCTGGTCGACTTCATGCCGTTGGAGCTGGAAAACCTGCGCAACGCAGGTCCCGGCGAAGGCCTGGACGCGCTGGCCAAGCACCTCAACCAGGGCAACCTCGGCAGCGCCCGTTTCACCCTGGAACTGCAGGAACCCAACGAGCAGCGTCCCGCTGCGGTGCTGGTCACGCGCAGCCACATGGGCGAACAGCACATCCAGGTGCTGCCGCTGTCCGCGCTTGAAAGCGGCGAGCTGCGTGGCATCCACCAGGCAGCGCAGCTGCTGCACGGTCTGGTCCGCGAAGGCGCGGTCATCACCCGTGGCGCCAAGTCGATCGAGATCGAGTCGTTCGCGCAGGCCCGCAACTGGCTGCTGGACGAAGCCAAGCGCGGCCGTCAGATCCAGCGATTCAAGGGTCTGGGCGAAATGAATCCGGAACAGCTGTGGGACACCACCGTCAATCCCGATACCCGTCGCCTGCTGCAGGTGCGTATCGAAGATGCGGTGGCCGCTGACCAGATCTTCAGCACCCTGATGGGTGATGTGGTCGAACCGCGCCGCGACTTCATCGAAGACAACGCGCTGAAGGTCGCCAACCTGGATATCTGACACAATCGGATGGTGGCCGGCGCGCGGGGAGGCGCGCCGGCTTTTGTCCCTTGATCGCAGGTAATCGATGTCCGCTTCCGCCCCGGTTTCCGCTCCGCCGCCGGTTCCACCGGCTACTGTCACGCCCCGCGCCTCCTCGCCGCTGGCGGGCTTCTTCATCGATCTGGGAATCGCTGCCGTCACCCTGTTCGGGCTGAGCCTGGTGGGCGGGCTGATCTGGGGACTCTATCGCGGCATCGTTGTGGGATACGCCAGCGCCAAATCCGGCGGTGGCACGCCTGACCCGGCAGCGGTCACCCAGCAGCTCGGCCAGCCCGGTGCTCTTGGGCAGATCCTGATGGCACTGGTCGCTACCGGCGGCGCAGCACTGCTGGTGTATTTCTGGCGCCGACCGGCCAACGCTGCCGAACGCCAGCGTTCGCGCGACGCGCTCCGTCGCCCCTCCACCTGGGGTTGGACCCTGCTGGTGGCCAGCGCGATCGTGATCGGCAGCAACGGTATCGCCTTCGTGGCCAAGCAGATGGGCATCGAGCCCGTGCCGACAAACCTCGAACTGATGCAGAACGCGGTTGCCCGCTTTCCGCTGTTCCTGACGTTGTTCGCCGTGGTACTGGCACCTGCCTACGAGGAACTGCTGTTCCGCCGGGTCCTGTTCGGGCGCCTGTGGCAGGCCGGACGGCCGTGGCTGGGGATGATCCTGAGCAGCCTGGCGTTCGCGCTCATCCATGAAATTCCCGGTACCAGCGCCAATGGCCCGGCCGAGATCGCCCAGCTCTGGCTGGTCTATGGCGGCATGGGCGCTGCGTTCTGCTGGCTGTACCGCCGCACCGGCACCTTGTGGGCAGCGATCGCCGCCCATGCGCTGAACAATGCCGTGGCGCTTGCGGCCCTGGTGTTTTTCGGGGCAACGTAAGGCGCTGTCCGCTTGACGAAAGATTAAGCAGACCCGTTACACACTGGGCTTCTGAACACGGGGGTGGGTCCATGAAACAACTGCTGCTGGCCATCGTCATCACCACTCTGGTCAGCGCCTGCGCGACCACCACTTCGCCCACCGGCCGTCGGCAGATGGTGGGCGGTGTGTCGCAGGCACAGCTGGACCAGCTGGGGGCGCAGGCGTTCGCCGAAACCAAACAGAAAGAGAAGATCAGCAGCGATGGCCGCCAGAACGGCTACGTGCAATGCGTGGTCAACGCGCTCGTTGCACAGCTGCCGCCTCAGTACCGTGGCGTACGGTGGGAAACGGCGGTGTTCGTCGACAAGGAACCAAACGCCTTCGCCCTGCCCGGCGGCAAGGTCGGGGTCAACACCGGCATCTTCAGCGTTGCCAAGAACCAGGATCAGCTGGCAGCGGTGATCGGCCATGAAATCGGCCACGTGATCGCCCGCCACCACGAAGAACGCATCACCCGGCAGATGGGCGCGCAGACCGGATTGGCGGTGCTGGGCGCGCTGGCCGGCGCCTATGGCGGCGAAGGCGCAGCCAGTACGGTCAACCAGCTGGGCGGGATGGGGGCGCAGACCGCGTTCCTGTTGCCCGGCTCACGCACCCAGGAGAGCGAGGCTGACGTGATCGGTCAGCGGTTGATGGCCGAGGCCGGATTCAACCCCGCCCAGGCCGTCGATCTGTGGCAGAACATGATGGCCGCCAGTGGCGGTCGCAGCCCGCAATGGTTGTCGACCCATCCCGATCCAGCCAATCGGATCAGGGAGTTGCAGCGTGATGTGCCGGCGCTCGGCCCCGTCTACCAGCAGGCGCAGGCGGCCGGACGCCGGCCAAAGTGTGGCTGAGTGCGCAGATTCATGCTGTATTGCAGCACATAAAACGATTTCTCACGCCATCTGTTTCTGATACGTTTGGCGGCTCAGATTTTTCTGACAGTCCGACTTTGCCGCTACCGGCGGTTCGATCGAGGTGAACGATGATTTTCCGTAACCACAAAGCTGTGCTTTCCGTCCTCATCGCCACTGCCCTGACCGGCGCCGTGGTCACCGACGCGTTCGCGCAGTCCTCGCGTTCGTCCGAGCGTGGCAACCGTGGCGGCAAGCAGGCCAAGGCCGAAGTGCTGTTCCCGAACGCGACCCGCCAGGAACCGGCAGCGAAGTCGTCGGCCAAGCTGGGCAGCAAGCTGCAGAAGATGATTGACAGCTACAACAAGGAAAAGTTCCCGGAGACCCGCACGCTGGCCGACGAGATCCTGGCCACCGACGGCGCCAATGAGTACGACAAGTCGCTGGCCGCGCAGCTGGCATCGCAGGCCGCCTACCAGACCGACGACACCGCAGCCGCCATCGCGTACCTGAAGCAGGTGCTGCAGTTCAACGGCCTGGACAACAACGGCCACTTCCAGTCGATGCTGATGCTGGGCCAGCTGCAGATCCAGGAAGACCAGACCGCTGAAGGCCTGGCGACCCTGGACAAGTACTTCGCCGAGAGCAAGTCGACCAAGCCGGAAGAGCTGATCATCAAGGGCCAGGCGCTGTACCAGCTGGAGCGCTACCAGGAAGCGATCCCGGTGCTGAAGCAGGCCATTGCCGGCGCTGCCGAGCCGAAGGACAACTGGAACCAGCTGCTGATGGCCGCACTGTCCGAAGCGGGCCAGACCGGTGAGGCCGTGCAGGCCGCCGAAGCGCTGGCGGCCAAGAACCCGAACGACAAGAAAGCGCAGCTGAACCTGGCCAACATGTACATGCAGGCCGACCAGATGCCGAAGGCCGCCGCGGTGATGGACAAGCTGCGCAGCAGCGGCCAGCTCACCGAAGAGCGCGAGTACAAGCAGCTGTACTCGATCTATGCCAACACCGAGAACAAGGAAAAGGACGTCATCGCGGTCATCAACGAGGGGTTGCAGAAGGGCATCCTGAAGCCGGATTACCAGGTCTACCTGGCGCTGGCCCAGTCCTACTACTACTCCGACCAGGTGCCGCAGGCGATCGATGCGTGGCAGAAGGCCGCCCCGCTCTCCAAGGACGGTGAGACCTACCTGAATCTGGCACGTGTTTTGCACAGTGAAGGTCGTGTCCCGGAGGCCAAGAAGGCCGCCCAGCAGGCGCTGGAGAAGGGCGTGAAGAACCAGGCGGATGCCAAGAAAATCATCAACCTGAAGTAAGTAGGAATAACGCCTGAACGCCTGCCCAGTTGATGCGCAAGCGCTCAGGATTGGTATAAGCTTGGAGGTTCCTGCGGTGTCATGCACCGCTGATCAGGGATCCCGCCCCCGGGATTCCGGCCCCACTATTGAGCTCTTGGCGCATGACGGAACAACTAGTCGTTCACCGGTACGAACAACCCGATGACAAGGGGCTGAGCTGGCCTCGCATCGTCGGTATCGCGTTTGTAATCGCCCTGCATCTGGCCGCCTTCATGATGCTCCTGATTCCTGCCGTGGCTCCCAAGGCCGTGGCGGAGAAGGAGCGCAACGTCATGGTGACCATCGTCGACGCACCGCCGCCGCCGCCACCGCCGCCGCCGCCGCCGCCGCCGCAGGACACCCCGCCGCCGCCGGTGAAGAATCTGTCGCCGCCGAAGCCGTCGCCCGTCCCGCCGCCGCCGCAGGCGCCGGTCGTCGACGTGCCGGAACCGCGCCCGAACGATATCGTCACCCCGCCGTCGCCGCCGTCGCCGCCGGCACCGCCGACCTCGATCGAGGCCAGCGTGGACATCTCGTCGAAGGCCATGAATCCGCCGCGCTATCCGCCGGCCGCCTTCCGCGCTGGTATCCAGGGCGAAGTGATCCTGATCATTGATGTCGATGCCAGCGGCAACGTCACCAATGTCACGGTGGAAAAGTCCAGCCGTAACCGCGATCTGGACCGTGCTGCGATGGAAGCTGCCCGCAAGTGGCGTTTCAACGCCGCCGAAGCTGGCGGTAAGAAGGCTGCTGGCCGCGTCCGCGTCCCGGTCAACTTTGCGCTGAACTGATGCGCCCGGGTGGCCGCCTGGCCACCCTCGCCTCCAGTTCGATTGTTTAGCTTAGCTACACCCTTTATCACCACACACAACAAAGGTAAGCGTCATGCTGCAGGAAATTTTCATCGCCGCTGCTGCCGGGGGCAATCCGTCCAACGCCCTGTCGCAGATGGGCTTCGAGCATCTGATCCACGAAATGACCACCAAGCCGGGTGATTTCGCGGTTTCCTGGGTCGTGCTGCTGACCCTGGTCGTCATGTCCGCCATGTCCTGGTACTGGACCGTCATCAACATCTTCCGTGCTACCCGCCTGAAGAGCGCCGCTGATCGCGTCGTCAGCCTGTTCTGGGATACCCCGAACGCGCAGGACGCCATCCGTGCAATGGAAGAGCAGCCGGCTTCGGAGCCGTTCTCGAAGATCGCACTGGACGCTGCACAGGCTGCTGCGCACCACCAGCGTGCTGAAGGCGGCGCTGTCGGCGGCGTGGGTGAGAACCTGAGCCGTTCGGAGTTCGTCGACCGCGCTCTGCGCCAGGCCGTGACCCGCGAAAGCAACAAGCTGCAGTCGGGCATGACCCTGCTGGCCACCGTCGGTGCAACCGCTCCGTTCGTCGGTCTGCTGGGTACCGTGTGGGGCATCTACGGCGCGCTGATCAAGATCGGTGCCACCGGCTCCGCTTCGATCGACGCCGTTGCCGGCCCGGTGGGTGAAGCACTGATCATGACCGCCATCGGTCTGTTCGTCGCAATCCCGGCCGTGTTCGCCTTCAACTTCTTCAGCAAGATCAACAGCGCGACCATCAGCAAGTTCGATACCTTCGCGCACGACCTGCACGACTTCTTCGCCACCGGTTCGCGCGTCCGCTAATTGCGACGCGCTGTACCCGCGAGAACGTAGTCACCAAGATCTAGACGGAGCCCGTTATGGCTTTCAGTAGTGGTAACAGCGGCGGCCCCATGGCCGACATCAACGTTACGCCCCTCGTGGACGTGATGCTGGTGCTGCTGATCATCTTCATCATCACGGCGCCGCTGATGTCCCACAAGGTCAAGGTGGATCTGCCGGAGGCCAATCTGGTCCAGAAGCCGGACGACACCAACGACCGCAAGGGTCCCATCACCCTGGCAGTCAAGGAAGACGGTTCGATCTACTGGAACGACGAAGAGATCGACAAGCAGACCCTCGAGTCGCGCTTGGCGACCGCCGCCCAGCAGACCCCGCAGCCGCCGTTGAACCTGCGTGGTGACCGCACCACCAAGATGCGTGTCATCAACGAGATGACCAAGGTCGCGCAGGAACAGGGCATGCTGGACGTCGGCTTCGTGGCGACCAAAGAGAAGGGGCAATAAGCCATGGCATTCAGTAGTGGTGGTGGCAAAGGCCCCATGGCAGACATCAACGTCACGCCCCTCGTGGACGTGATGCTGGTGCTGCTGATCATCTTCATCGTGACCGCGCCGATCATGACGTACCCGATCGCCGTGGACCTGCCGCAGCGCGTGCTCAACCCACCGCCGCAGCTGGTCGAACCGCCGCCGCCGATCGAACTGAAGATCGACGCCAGCAACCAGGTCTCGTGGAACAACAGCCCGATCGGTACGCACGAACTGCAGCAGCGGATGGAGCAGGAGGTCCAGCGTGACCCGACCAACCAGCCGGAACTGCGGATCGATGCCAGCCCGGATTCGGAGTACGACGTGATGGCCAAGGTTCTGGCCGCCGCGAAGAATGCTCAGATGAAGAAGATCGGCTTCGTGCAGCAGTAAATCGCTACACCGCAATACATCAGTCATGACGCGACTGCAGACGCCCTCGGAAACGGGGGCGTCTTTTTTTGTGCGTGCGGGCATCTTCCCGGCAACGTCGTTGGCAATGAATGCCTCTGACCGGTGCCTGTCCCCGCTATGATCGGCGGATGCTCGCCCTCTTCGATTCCGTGCGCCATTGGCTTGATGGCATCGCCCACCTGGGAACGATCCTGGCGGTGGCCTACCTGCTGTATCTGCTGGCGTTGACGGGCTGGATCATGCTGCAGAAGCGCGAGCCGGTGGCCACGCTGAGCTGGATCCTGTCGCTGGCGCTGCTGCCCTACCTCGGCCTCTTCATCTACTACCTGCTGGGCCCACAGAAGGTGAAGCGGCAACGGCTGCGGCGCGGTCGCGCGCGCTCGGGCATGGAGCACTACAGCGATGTCTGCCCGCCCGATGCCGACTGCACCGAACTGGCCAAGATCGCGCAGGCGACCACCGGGCTGGCGCCAAGCACGGCCACCGAAGTGACCTGGCTGGTCGACGGCGCGGCCACCTACGCCGCGCTGCTGGAAGCGGTGGCACAGGCGCAGGACCATGTGCACCTGGAGTACTACATCTTCAATCCCGACCACGCCGGCACCGCGTTGCGGGATGCGTTGGTGGAACGGGCCAGCGCCGGCGTGCAGGTGCGGCTGCTGCTGGATGCGGTAGGTTCTTCGGCCGTGCGTCAGCGCTTCCTGCAGCCGCTGTTGAACGCCGGCGCTGAGGTGATCTGGTTCCATCCGCGGCAGTTGCTGAAGCCGTTCAAGCGACCCTGGTTGAACCTGCGTACGCACCGCAAGCTGGTGATCGTCGATGGCCGGCTGGCATTCACCGGCGGCATCAACATCACCGACGACGAAGACGAAAGCCGCAACCCGGATGCTTACCGCGATCTGCACATGCGCCTGCGCGGGCACGTGGTGCGCAGCCTGCAGCTGGTGTTCGCCGAGGACTGGTTGTACGCCAGCGGCCAGGACCACTCGCGGTTCGATATCGCCCGGCTGTGGCCCAGCGACATGCCCCTGCGCGGCGACGGCGCGATCAACGCGCAGGTGCTGGTGTCCGGCCCGGATTCGGGATGGGAGACCATCCATCGCCTGCACGTGGCCGCCATCCAGGAAGCACGTGAGCGGGTCTGGCTGGTCACCCCCTACTTCGTACCCGGCGAAGCGGCGCGGATGGCGTTGACCTCGGCCGCACTCGGTGGCCTGGACGTGCGCATGCTGGTGCCGAAGATGAGCGACTCCTGGTTCGTGACCCAGGCCGCGCGCTCCTATTTCGACGAGCTGCTGCATGCGGGGGTGAAGATCTACGAGTACGGTCCACGCATGCTGCATACCAAGGCGTTCATCGCCGACGACGATGTCTGCATCGTCGGCAGCGCCAACTTCGATCACCGCAGCTTCCGCTTGAATTTCGAGCTGTCGATGATGATCAGCGATCGTGGCCGGGTGGCGGAACTGTCTACGTTGCTGCAGTCCGAATTCGAGCGTGCCACCCGTGTACATGACCAGGCAGGACGCTCGCTGTGGCTGCACCGGCTGCCCGAAGCCTTCGCGCGATTGGCCTCGCCGCTGCTGTGAGGCAGCGCTACACTGCGGCGGTGGCCCGGGGAGACTGACAATGTACTGGCTGTACCTGCTGCTGGCGCTGGGCTGCTTCGCCTTTGCGCTGAAAACGCCGAACATGGGCCTGATGTCACTGGCCCTGCTGGGTACCCTCGCCTTCCTGCTGGCATGGGTGCGCGGGAGATACGCCGCACGCTTCGGCGACCTTCAGCGTGATCCGGCGACACTGGTGGACAGCGATGAACTCAGGCGTCTGCGCGAGCAGGCCAAGGTTGCTCCGGCCGACGGCAGCGACCCTCCCTCTCACTCCCCGTAGTCCCGTTCCATGACCCAGCTCAGCGTCAACGTCAACAAGATCGCCGTCCTGCGCAACTCGCGTGGCGGTGCCGAACCGGACGTGGTGCGTGCCGCCCAGGCCTGCCTGGATGCCGGCGCGCATGGCATTACCGTGCACCCGCGGCCCGACCGCCGGCACATCACCGCAGAGGACGTGCTGGCGCTGTCGGCGCTGACCCGTGCCCGTGGCGTGGAGTTCAACATCGAAGGCAACCCGTTCGCGCCGCCGCGTGAGGGCTACCCCGGGCTGCTGCCGCTGTGCGCGCAGACGCGCCCGGCGCAGGCCACGCTGGTTCCCGATGGCGATGGCCAGATCACCTCCGACCATGGCTTTGACTTCGAACGCGATGCGCAGCGGTTGCGCCCGCTGGTGGCCGAGCTGAAAGCGATGGGATGCCGGGTGAGCCTGTTCGTGGATGCCGGCAACCCGCTGCTGGAGCAGGCTGCCGATGTCGGCGCCGACCGCATCGAACTGTACACCGGCCCGTATGCCGAGGCCCATGCCGCCGGCGACGCCCGCGCCATGCTGGAACTGTTCGCCACGGCCGCGCGCCGTGCACAGGCCGTCGGCCTCGGTGTGAATGCCGGGCACGATCTGTCGCAGGACAACCTGCGTGACTTCCAGGCCGCCGTGCCGGAGGTGCTGGAGGTGTCGATCGGCCACGCGCTGATCGGCGAGGCGCTGTACGACGGCCTCGATGCCACGGTGAAGGGCTACCTGGCACTGCTGTAGCAGTGCGTGGGACTTCCCCGCTGGGTTGAAGCCCGAAGACGTGCGGCAGGTCCCCGTGTTCCGGCCTGGCAAGCGCCCCTGTAGCCGATGTTCCCATCGCAGCTGCTGAGACACCCGTGGCCCATGCTGGCCTGCCGCGGCGATGGCGCGTGCCCGGTCCCAAGCCATGCAACCCTGTGGACAAGTCTGGGGTCAACGTGCGGTCCCAAGTGCCTGCGCGCCTACAGCTACGTGAATCCTGGCCGCTTGCGCCACCTGTGGTTAGCAATAATACTAATATCCCGTAACGGCCGGAGGGCAACATGCAGCACCCCCCTCGCAACGCCCAGGCCGCCATCAAGGGCCGGGGTTCCACGTCCCATCTTGCGGGGCGTTTTGAAAGCACCGTCAGCGAAGCGGTGGACGACGGCTGGGCAGTGGACGACAGCGAGGAGTTCCTCGCCCCGCGCCTGCGCACGGAAGTACGCGCGGAGACCGCTCGCAGCATCATCAGCCGCAACACCTCCCCGGACGTCGGCTTCAGCCAATCGGTGAATCCGTATCGCGGCTGCGAGCATGGCTGCTCCTACTGCTTCGCCCGCCCTTCGCATGCCTATCTGAACCTGTCGCCTGGCCTGGACTTCGAGACCAAGCTGTTTGCCAAGACCAACGCGCCACAGTTGCTGCGCAAGGAACTGTCGAAGCCGGGCTACGTGCCGCAGCCGATCGCGCTGGGCATCAACACCGACGCCTACCAGCCGATTGAACGCAAGTTCAAGCTGACCCGCCAGCTGATCGAAGTGATGCTGGAGACGAAGCACCCGTTCTCGCTGATCACCAAGAACGCGTTGGTCGAGCGCGACATCGATCTGCTCGCACCACTGGCGGCGGAGAATCTGGTCAGCGTGCATTTCTCGGTGACATCGCTGGATCCGCATCTGTCGGCGAAGCTGGAGCCGCGCGCCTCGGCACCCCATGCGCGGCTGCGTGCGATGAAGCGTCTGCACGAGGCGGGCATTCCGGTGGGCGTGATGGTTGCGCCGGTGATTCCGTGGATCAACGACAGCGAACTGGAAGCCGTGCTGGAAGCCGCGCACGACGCCGGCGCCAGCACTGCAGGCTACGTGCTGCTGCGCCTGCCGCTGGAAGTGGCACCGCTGTTCCGCGATTGGCTGGACACCCATCATCCCGATCGCGCCGCGCATGTGATGAGCACCATCCAGCAGCTGCGCGGCGGCAAGGATTACGACAGTCAGTTCGGCACGCGCATGCGCGGCCAGGGTGTTTACGCAGAGCTGTTGAACAACCGCTTCAAGCTGGCGCGCAAGCGGCTGGGCTTCAACGCACAGAACAGCCATTGGCCGAAGCTGGATTGCAGCCGGTTCGAGAAGCCGTTGCCGCCGAAGGTGGATACGCCGCAGGGGAGTTTGTTCTAGGTCGTCGCGGTCGCGCCGTGGTGCTGTGCCTCAACCACCACCAAACAACTTCTGCGCGCTCTGGAACAGGATCCAGCTGGTGGCGATGAACTTGTCGCCGCCCTGCGGCCGGTTGCCACGATGGGTGTGGGTGAACGCGGTCGGCGCAATCAACAGGCTGCCGGTGCGCGGTGCGATCTTGCGGCCCTGGAACAGGAACTCGGTTTCGCCTTCGTCGAAGTCGTCGTTGAGGTACAGCGTCCACAGCACATGCCGGTGCAGCGTCTCGGCCTGCGCGTCCTTCGGATACAGCTCGCAGTGCCAGTACGGGTAGCCGCCCTCGCCCGCCGCATACCACTGCAGGTTGATCGCGCCCGGGCGCAGGCAGGTGCGCGCCAGATCCGCCAGCTGCTCCGGCGCCATGTCGGGGAAATCCTCGGCCGACAGGCGTCGCGGCTGGCCGTTGCTGTCCTGGATCTGCAACATCAACGGCGCGATCAATGCCTGTGGATAACGGCGTAGATAAGTCTGCAGACCCGCAAATACCGCCTGTTGCAGCTGCTGGTCCACATCCTGCCAGCCATCCACGCCGCTGATCCGCAGATCCTTGCTGTGCTTGAGTTCCGGGAACACACCGCTGCCCACTGCGCCGGGTTTCAGGCCCTGGCTTGCACGCATGCGCGCGACGATCGCGGCACACACGTCGCTGGGGACGGCGTTGTGGATGACCTCGATGAAATCGACAGGGCCCGGCTCGTGCATGCGTGCATTCCTTCGACGGCAAGGGCTTGATGGTGCCGTTTGCAGCTGCAGCTGTCACCCTGCGGTCATGTCATCAATCTGCCATGACCGCTGTAGGGATGGCCGCTGTCAGACGCTCTTCGCGTCATGCTCCTGGTGATAACGCACGGCCTCGGCGACCTCTTCGCGCGAACCGAGGAACACCGGCACGCGCTGGTGCAGCTGGTCGGGTTGTACATCGATGATGCGCTCGCGACCGGTCCAGGCAGCGCCGCCCGCCTGCTCCACCAGCAGGCCCATCGGGTTGGCTTCGTACATCAGGCGCAGCTTGCCGGCCTTGCCCGGTTCCTTCTTGTCCCACGGGTAGATGAAGATGCCGCCGCGGGTCAGGATGCGATGCACGTCGGCGACCATGCTGGCGATCCAGCGCATGTTGAAGTTCTTGCCGCGCGGGCCTTCCTTGCCGGCCAGCAGATCTTCCACGTAGGCCTGCATCGGCGCTTCCCAGTGCCGCTGGTTGGACATGTTGATGGCGAACTCCTGGGTGGCCGCCGGGATCTGCATGTTCTCGGTGGTCAGCAGGAACTCGCCGGTTTCGCGGTCGAGGGTGAAGGCGTGGGTACCGTGGCCGACGGTCAGCACCAGCTGCGTGCTGGGCCCGTAGATGCAGTAGCCGGCGGCGATCTGCTTGCTGCCCGGCTGCAGGAAGGCGTCATCGCCGGGCAGTTCGACGTTGGTCGGACAACGCAGCACCGAGAAGATGGTGCCGACGGAGACGTTGACGTCGATGTTGGAGCTGCCATCGAGGGGATCGAACAGCAGCAGGAAATCGCCACGCGGGTAGATGTCCGGCACCGGCTGGCTGTGGTCCATCTCCTCCGATGCGCAGGCGGCGAGGTGGCCCCCCCACGCGTTGGCCTCCAGCAGGATCTCGTTGCTGATGACATCCAGCTTCTTCTGCGCTTCGCCCTGCACGTTGCCGGTACCGGCCTCGCCGAGCACGCCACCGAGGGCGCCCTTGCTGACGGCGATGGAGATGCTGGTGCAGGCGCGGGCGACGACCGCGATCAGCTGGCGCAGGTCGGCGTTGATGCGGCCGGCGTGCTGCTGCTGGATCAGGAAGCGGGTCAACGAGGTACGGGACATGGGCGGGCAGGTCTCGGCAACGGGAAAACGCCTATTGTCGCTGGTCTGACTTGAGCGTGGGTGAGCGGGGGTAGGCGTAATCGTTTCCAGAGGCGTTGCGGTCGTGGCGGCTTCCCTTCGTCGAGGCGCGCGGGAGGGGGAGACAATGCAGGACACGCTGCAAGTACGTCCATGTAAGCTCGATGGCGCCCTGCTCGTGTGCGCTGTCCTGCGCACACGGCAAGACCGGGGTTGGGCATCCTGCCCAACCCGCCCGAGGCATGCCTCGCGCCCATGGCGCCAACGGTCCTGCATTGCCTCCCCCTCCCGCGCGCTTCAGGGTTGGCCGCGAGCGCGAAGGGTGTGGCAAGGCAGGAGCAAAAACAAAGGCGCCTTTCGGCGCCTTTGTTTCCACAGCTTGCTGGAGCGGTCGATCAGCCCTTGGCGACGGTGGCCACGGCCTTGGCGACGTATTCCAGGTTGTTCTGGTTCAGCGCGGCCACGCAGATGCGGCCGGTGCCGACGGCGTAGATGCCGAACTCGTCGCGCAGGCGCTCGACCTGTTCGCGGCTCAGGCCGGAGTACGAGAACATGCCCGCCTGTTCGTTGATGAAGCCGAACTGCGGGGCGCCGGCGGCGGCCAGCTTCTCGACCAGGCCCTGGCGCAGGGCGTGGATGCGCTCGCGCATCTCGGTCAGCTCCTGCTCCCACATCGCGCGCAGTTCCGGATTGGTCAGCACACCGGCAACCAGTGCAGCACCGTGGGTGGACGGGCTGGAGTAGATCGTGCGGATCACGCGCTTGACCTGCGACTGCACGGCCTTGGCGTCAGCGGCGGTCGGCGCGACCATCGACAGCGCACCGACGCGCTCGCCATACAGCGAGAACGACTTGGAGTACGAGTTGGCGACGATGAAGCTGTCGATGCCGGCCTCGGCGATGATGCGCACCGCGGCACCGTCCTGCTCGATGCCCTTGTCGAAGCCCTGGTAGGCCATGTCGATGAAGGGGAACAGCTGGCGGTCCTTCAGCAGCTGTGCGACCTGCTTCCACTGGCTGACGGTGAGGTCGGCGCCGGTGGGGTTGTGGCAGCAGGCGTGCAGCAGCACCACGGTGCCCGCTTCCAGCTTGCCCAGGTCGGCCAGCAGGCCGTCGAAGTTGACGCCATGGGTGGTCGGGTCGAAGTAGGTGTAATCGACCACCTCGAAACCAGCGGCGCTGAACACGGCGCGGTGGTTTTCCCAGCTCGGGTTGCTGAGTGCGACGGTGGCGTGCGGCAGAAGCTTCTTCAGCACGTCGGCGCCGACGCGCAGCGCACCGCTGCCACCGACGGTCTGGGCGGTGGTGACGCGGCCGGCGGCCAGCAGCGGCGAGTCCTTGCCGAACACCAGCTCACGGGTGGCCTGGGTGTACGCCGGCAGGCCATCGATCGGCAGGTAGCCGCGCGGTTTGGCTTCGTTGGCGAGCTGCTGCTCGATCTGCTTGACGGCGCGCAGCAGCGGAATGCGGCCGCTCTCGTCGTAGTAGATGCCCACACCCAGGTTGACCTTGGTCGGGCGGCTGTCGGCGTTGTACGCCTCGGTCAGGCCCAGGATCGGGTCGCCTGGGACCAGTTCCACGTTTGCAAAGAAGGACACGGCGGTACTCGTTCGGTAGACGGAAAGGGGGAGGGAATTGCGCCACGCGGCTTGCGGCCTGTCGGCCGAAACCGACCCATCGTAACAAAGCCTGCCGGGGCTGGCCGCCGCCATCGTCATCCGCCTGCCCGTACCATGGCGTGCGTTGCCGCCCGATCCATCAACCTGAATCATGAATCCCAGCGCACGACGCCAATGCCTGCCGCTTTCCGCCCTGCTGCTGCTGCCTTTGGCGGTGACGGCCGAGCCATTGCCGACCGCCCTGCCGACGGTGCAGGTGCAGGCCGCGCGGGTGCCCGGCGTAGACCCCTTCGCCCTGCCCGCCAGCCTGGATACGGTGTGGATCGACGCCGACCGTACCGGCCCGGGCACGCAGCTGTCCGAGGCGCTGGGCGGAGTGCCGGGCCTGCTGGCCCGGGACCGGCAGAACTTCGCGCAGGACACCCAGCTGTCGATCCGTGGCTTCGGCGCCCGTTCGACCTTTGGTGTGCGCGGGGTGCGGGTGCTGATCGATGGGGTGCCGGCGACCATGCCCGATGGTCAGGGCCAGCTGTCGCACGCCAGCCTGCTCGGTGCCGAGCGCATCGAGGTGCTGCGCGGGCCGTTCTCGGCCCTGTATGGAAATTCGTCCGGGGGCGTGCTGCAGGTGTGGAGCGCGCAGGGCCAGGCCGGTGACCCGTGGCGGGTGCGGGTGAATGCCGGTGCCGACAACACGCTCAGCGTCGGCGCGCAGCTGCGCGGGGCGGGCCCTGGCGTCGACTACAACGTGGCCGCCAACCATTTCAGCACCGATGGCTGGCGTGACCACAGCCGCGCGCGGCGTGAATCGCTCAACGCGCGCCTTGGCACCGAGCTCGCTGGCGGCCGCCTGGAGTTGCTGCTCAATGCGCTGCACGCGCCCAACGCGCAGGACCCGCTGGGCCTGACCCGCGCGCAGGTGGCGGCCGATCCACGCCAGGCCACGGCGGTGGCTGAGCAGTACAACACCCGCAAATCGGTGCGCCAGCAGCAGGCAGGCCTGCGCTGGACCCGTGAAGCCGGTGCGCAGCGCTGGCAGCTGATGGGCTATGCCGGGCAGCGCGCGGTGACCCAGTACCTGCCGATTCCGCCGGGACCGCAGGCCAACCCATTGCATGCCGGTGGCGTGATCGACCTGGACGGCGGTTATGGCGGGTTGGACGCGCGCTGGGGCTGGAACGGCGATCTGTGGGGGCGCCCGCTGGACCTGGTGGTGGGCGTGAATGCCGATCGCCAGCGCCAGCACCGCACCGGCTACGAGAACTTCGTCGGCACCACCGTGGGGGTACGCGGCCGCCTGCGTCGCGACCAGATCGACATCGTGCAGAACGTGGACCAGTTCGCCCAGGCGTGGTGGCAATGGAGCCCGCGCTGGTCGCTGCTGGCCGGGGTGCGCCACAGCGCGGTGCGCTTCGAATCGGATGATCGCTACATCGTCGGGCGCAACCCGGACGACAGTGGCCGCCGTCGCTACCAGGCCACCACGCCAGTGGCGGGTGTCAGCTTCGAGGCAAGCCCGCAGTGGCGCCTGCACGCGGCGATCGGGCGTGGCTTTGAAACCCCGACGTTCAACGAGCTGGGCTACCGCGCCGACGGCCAGGCCGGGCTGGCGCTGGATCTGGCGGCCGCCCGCAGCCGCAGCGTGGAAGTGGGCAGCAAATGGCATGCGCAGGATGGAAGACAGCTCGATATCAGCCTGTTCCGTGCAGATACCGACGATGAGCTGGCCGTTGCCAGCAACACCAACGGCCGCAGCACGTACCGCAACATCGGCCGTACCCGCCGCCAGGGTGTGGAGCTGCAGTACCGGCAGCCGTTGGCCGAGCAGTTGGAGCTGCAGCTGGCCTGGACCTGGCTGCAGGCGCAGGTGCGTTCGCCCTATCTGGCCTGTGCGGCCAGCAACTGCGCAGTGCCCGACACCGTGGTTGCCGCTGGCAGCCGCCTGCCCGGCGTGCCCCGGCAGCAGGCGTATGCCCGCCTGCAGTGGTCGCCGGGGCAGTGGCAGTGGGCGCTGGAAGCGGCCGCCAGCAGCGACGTGGTGGTGAATGACATCGCCACCGAGCGCGCAGCGGGATACGCGCTGCTGAACCTGGAAGCCGGTCGCCGCTGGGCGCTGCAGGCCGGTGACCTGCGCGCATTCGCACGTATCGACAACGTGCTGGACCAGCGGTACATCGGCTCGGTGATCGTCAATGACGGTAACGGCCGGTTCTTTGAACCGGGGCCGGACCGCCGCGCCAGCGTTGGCCTGCAGTGGTCATGGCGCTAGGCGGGCCCCGGTAGCGCCGGGCCATGCCCGGCGATCGCGCAGCGCGGACGTGACGGATCCGCCGGGCATGGCCCGGCGCTACCGATCAATCCGGGGCCTTGGCGGGCACGAACGGCGAGGTTGGATCGCTGGCCGGGAAGGTCTCTTCCAGCGCCTCGTCCTGGTTGTCGCTGGCGTGCTGCTTGCGCTCGCGCCGCTTCAGCGGACTTTCCTGGCCACCGCGATTGCGGTCACCGCAGTCCTTGCGGTCCTGTGCGGCCTGTTCAGGCCGGCGCACGACGGGCAGTACGCCCTCGTCCGGTGTCGACATGCCGGCGCCACGGTCCTCGGCGTCGGCCAGATCGTGTTTGCCGCGCTGCTCGCCCGGCTCGGGGGTGTGGTTCTCACGCAGGGGGTCACGGGTGGTGGTCATGGGGCGTTCCTCCGGTAGGCCTCCACTAGAGCGCGGACGAAGTAAAGCCACTGCGAACCTGGCGTCATGAACATCTTTGTCACGACTGGATAACGGCGGCGCGCGTATTCCTGCCCACCCGCCCTGCTGCAGGAGCCGGCCATGCCCCGTCTTGAACGCCCCGCCCCGTCCGTGTTCAACGCCCTGCTGGATCCGCTTGGCCAGCGCAGCACGCAGCGCCGGACGCGCCGCCTGGAGGATCCGCAGGCGGTGGCGCAGGATTACCTGCAGTACATGCTGAGCGACTACGAGGAACGCCGCGGGCAGGGGCATCGCAACTGGCGCGATCTGTGCCCGGTGTACGCCTTCGCGCTGACCACCCACGCCGCTGACTGGCCGCGTGGCGGCGAGGCCGATACCAGTGGCGAACTGGCCGAGCACTGGGACCAGATGCGCGGACAGTCGCGCCTGAACTGGGCACAGGCGCAGCCGGTGGTGGAAGATGCCTGGCGCGCGCTGGACCATATCCCGGCCGCTGCGGTGAGGCCGCTGCTGCAGTAGTGCCGGTCGCTGGCAGGCATCGCCAGGATTCAAGGAGCTGCCGGCCAGCGGCCGGCACTACCGCATGGTCTGCACGTGGCCGACACGGTTGTTTCACGGTAGCCGGCTGAAGCTGGCTACCCCTGCTGAAACACAGGTGCGCATCATGGCCCGCCCGATCTGGACCGGTACGCTTTCCTTCGGCCTGCTCAACGTACCGGTCTCGCTGATGTCCGGCGAGCGCAAGGTCGACCTGCACTTCCGCATGCTGGATTCGCGCGATCGCAAACCGATCCGCTTCGAACGGGTCAACGCCGACACCGGCGAGGAAGTGCCGTGGAAGGACATCGTCAAAGCCTACGAGTACGACAAGGGCAGCTACGTCGTGCTGGAGGAAGACGATATCCGTTCGGCGGCGCCGGAAAGCCATGAAACGGTGGAGGTGGAAACCTTTGTCGACGCCAGCCAGATCGACCCGCGTTACTACGAGAAGCCCTATCTGCTGGTGCCGGGTAAAAAGGCCGAGAAAGGCTACGTGCTGCTTCGGGAAACGCTGCGCAGCACTGGCAAGGTCGGTATCGCCCGGGTGGTGGTGCGCACGCGCGAGTACCTGTGCGCGGTGATGCCCAACGATGACGCGCTGGTGCTGATGATCCTGCGCTATCCGCAGGAACTGGTCGAGCCTGACGACTACAAGCTGCCCAGTGGAAAGCTTGCCGATTACCGCATCACCAGCAAGGAAACGGCGATGGCCGAGCAGTTGATCGAGTCGATGGCCGGTGACTGGGATCCTTCGCAGTACCACGATGAGTTCCGCGAACGCCTGCAGCAGGTGCTGAACAAGCGCATCAAGTCCAAGGGCGGCACCACCCAGGTGGAGGACGAGCCGGCACCGCGCGAGGACGCAACCACCAACGTGGTGGACTTCATGGCGCTGCTGCAGAAGAGCCTGGATGCCAACAAGCGCACGCCGGCGAAGAAGGCGGCCGCGCGCAAGGCTCCAGCCAAGAAGGCAGCGGCGAAGAAGGCACCGGCAAAAAAGGCCGAAAAGAAGGCGGCAAAGAAAACCCCTGCGCGACGCAAGGCAGGTTGAGCCATGTCGTTGCATCAGTACCGCCGCAAGCGTCGGCTGGGCGGGGGGAGCGGACAGACCCCGGAGCCGGACGATGCACCGGCACGAGGCAATCCGAAGCGGCGGCCGATCTTCGTGGTCCAACTGCACCACGCCAGCAGCCGCCACTACGATTTCCGCCTGGAAATGGAAGGCGTGCTGAAAAGCTGGGCGGTGCCGAAGGGGCCGTCGCTGCGGGTGGGTGAGAAGCGCCTGGCGGTGGAGGTGGAAGACCACCCCCTGTCCTATGCCGGCTTCGAAGGTGATATTCCGGAAGGCCATTACGGCGCCGGCCACGTCGATGTGTTCGACCACGGCAGCTGGGCCTGCGAAGGTGATCCGCTGCAAGCACTGGCGGCGGGCAAGATCGACTTCGTGCTGCACGGGCAGCGCCTGGCCGGTGGCTGGAAACTGGTACGCACGGCGATGAAGGGCCGCCAGGTGCAGTGGCTGCTGATCAAGCGAGATGACGCGCAGGCACGGGATGCGGAGGCGGACGATCTGCTGCACACGCCAGAGCGAACATCCGCGAAGAGGTCCCGGGTTTCAGCGAAGGAGACGGCTCCAGCGCCACGTGCCGCACATCCACGCAAGGCCGATGCACGCTGGCATGCGCGCGCGCTGCAGCTGGACGAGGCGCGCGACAGAAGCTACCCGCACCAGTTCAAGCCACAGCTCACCGATCACCGCGACACCGCGCCCGATGGCGAGCGTTGGCTGCATGAGATCAAGTGGGATGGTTACCGGTTGCTGGCTGATGTGCACGAAGGTGAGGTGACGCTGCGCTCGCGCAATGGCCTGGACTGGACTGCCGATTTTCCCGAAGTGGTGCAGGCGCTGCAGGCGCTGCCGGTGCGCGATGCGCGTCTGGACGGGGAACTGGTGGTGCTGGACGACAACGGCCGCAGCGACTTCGCCGCGCTGCAGCGGGTGATCGATGGCAGCTCGAAACAACCGCTGCGCTACATCGTGTTCGACCTGCCGGGCGTGGCCGGGGTCGATATCAGCCGCGCGCCGCTGCTGCAACGCAAGGCACTGCTGAAGGAACTGATCGGCGATGCAGTTGGCACGCTGGCCTTCAGCGAGCACGTCATCGACCACGGCCCTGCCGTGTTCGAAGCCAGCGGCAAGGCGGGCTTCGAAGGCATCGTCAGCAAGCAGGTCGATGCGCCTTACGTGAACACCCGCGCACGCAGCTGGGTGAAAGTGAAGCACGAGGACACCGATGAATTCCTGATCATTGGCCACACCGCACCCAAAGGCTCGCGGGTGGGATTTGGTTCGCTGCTGCTGGCCACGCCGGACAAGGGCGGCCTGCGCTATGTCGGCCGCGTCGGTACCGGCTTCGACGATGAGGGGCTGCGCGCGCTGGCGGCCACGCTCGCGCCGCTGGCGGTGAAGGAGGCGGTGCTGTCGCTGCCGGCGCACGTGCCGTTGCGTGCGGCCAGCGTGCGCTGGGTCAAGCCGGTGACAGTTGCCGAGGTCGCGTTCCGCGGCTGGGGCAAGGAAGGGTTGCTGCGCCAGGCCAGCTTCAAGCGACTGCGCAGTGACAAGAAGAAGGAGGACCTGGCGATGAGTGCAACACCGGCCGATGACGGCGACGACGTTGCCATCACCCATCCCGAGCGCGTGGTGTTTGCGAAGAAGAAGCTCAGCAAGGGTGATGTCGCCGATTACTACCGGCAGATGGCGCGCTGGATCCTGCCGGAAATCAGTGGGCGACCGCTGTCGCTGCTGCGCTGTCCCGATGGCGTCGGCAAGGCCTGCTTCTTCCAGAAGCACCATGGCCAGGGCCTGGGTGATGCGGTGCATGCGGTGCCGCTGCAGCAGAAGAGCGGGCGCGAGGACTACGTCTATATCGATGACGAACGCGGCCTGCTGCAGCTGGTGCAGATGAACACCCTGGAACTGCATCCGTGGGGCGCGACGGTGGCCGATCCCGAACATCCCGACCGGCTGGTGTTCGATCTTGATCCGGGTGAGGGCGTGAGCTGGGCCGACGTGAAGCGCGGCGCGCGCGATGTGCGCGATCGACTGCAGCAAACCGGGCTGCAGAGCTTCGTGCGGCTTTCGGGCGGCAAGGGCGTGCATGTGGTGGTGCCCCTGCAACCCGCAGCCGACTGGGACGAAGCCAAGGCGTTCTGCGAGGCGTTCGCGCAGGCGATGGCCGAACAGGCGCCGGATCGCTACGTGGCGACGATGAGCAAGGCCAAGCGCAGCGGAGTGATCTTCATCGACTGGCTGCGTAATACACGGGGAGCGACCAGCGTGTGCTCGTGGTCGCTGCGCGCGCGGGAGAGCGCGGGAGTCGCGGTGCCGCTGCGCTGGGAAGAACTGGCGCGCGTGAGCGCGGCCGATGCGTTTCCGATGGACAAGGCGTTGGCACGGGCGAAGCGCTTGAAGGCGGATCCGTGGCAGGGCATCGACGCACTGAAGCAGACGCTGCCGACGCTGCAGTGGTAGTGCCGGCCGCTGGCCGGCAACTGCAGGTTTGCTGGGCTTGCCGGCCAGCGGCCGGCACTACCCGTATCCGGGCATCGACGCGTTGAAGCAGCGGTTGCCGATGTTGCCTATGTCTGGACATTCACGGGCTGAAACAGCGACGCTGCAGTGGTAGTGCCGGCCGCTGGCCGGCAACTGCAGGATCATCGAGGTTGCCGGCCAGCGGCCGGCACTACCGGTATCCGCTCAGCGCCGATCGCGCGATGCGCGGCGGCCGAACCACCAGCCCAGCAGCAACTGCACCGGCAGCGAAACCAGCAGGCCGATGACGAACCAGTGCGGGAAGTCGCCGCCCATCACCCACAGGCCATAGCCCGCGCCGAGCACCAGCAGAGACCAGATCGAGGTGCCATGCGCGCGTGGCCAGCACGGCGCGTAATACGTGGCGAAGGCAATGGCGGCGATGCCACCCAGCACGGTGAATGCCAGGTCCCAGCCGAGCTGGGCCTCGCTTCCCGGCGTCATGCGCAGCAGCGATGGCAGCCAGCCCGCGGCACTGCTGACCAGGGCCAGCGCGAGCACCGCGCCGATCAGCGCGAGCAGGGAGAGAAAGACGGTCTTGAGCGTGCCGGGCATGCGCGCATTGTACGGCCGCCGGGGTGCGCGGCGCTGCCGGCAGATCGGCATGGCCGCCGTGCCCGTGGGAGAGGGAAACGGACACGGCGGCCATGCACAGGGGGGTCAGGCAGCGAAGTCGATCACCACGCGGCCTTCGATGGTGCCGGCGTGCATGCGCGCGAACACCTCGTTGACGTTCTCCAGGCGGTCGGTGCTGACCGTGGCGGCAACCTTGCCTTCGGCGGCGAACTGCAGCGACTCCTGCAGGTCCAGGCGGGTGCCGACGATCGAACCGCGTACGGTGACGCCGTTGAGCACCATGCCGAAGATGTCCAACGGGAAGTTGCCCGGTGGCAGGCCGTTGAGCGAGACAGTGCCGCCGCGACGGACCATGCCCAGCGCCTGTTCGAAGGCCTTGGGCGAAACCGCGGTGACCAGCGCACCATGCGCGCCACCGATCTCCTTCTTCAGGAACGCGGCCGGATCGGTGGTGCGCGCGTTGACGGTGACCTGTGCGCCCAGGCGCCTGGCCAGGGCCAGCTTGGCGTCGTCCACATCCACCGCTGCCACGTTCAGGCCCATCGCGCGGGCATACTGCACGGCCATGTGGCCGAGGCCGCCGATACCGGAAATGGCCACCCAATCACCGGGCTTGGTGTCGGTGACCTTCAGGCCCTTGTACACGGTGACGCCGGCGCACAGCACCGGTGCGATCTCCACGAAGCCCACTTCCTTCGGAAGCAGGCCGACATAGTTGGCATCGGCCAATGCGTACTCGGCGAAGCCGCCGTTGACCGAGTAGCCGGTATTGCGCTGCGTTTCGCACAGCGTTTCCCAGCCACCCAAGCAGTGTTCGCAATGGCCACACGCCGAGTACAACCAGGGGATGCCGACCCTGTCACCTTCCTTGATGTGCCCTACCCCGCCTCCCACGGCCACGACGTGCCCCACGCCCTCGTGGCCGGGGATGAACGGCGGGTTCGGTTTCACCGGCCAGTCGCCCTCGGCGGCGTGCAGGTCGGTGTGGCAGACGCCGCAGGCCTCGATCTTGACCAGCACCTCGCCCGCCCCCGGGCGCGGTACCACGACTTCCTCGATGACCAGCGGCTTGCCGAACTCACGGACGACGGCGGCCTTCATGGTTCTGTTCATGCGTGCTTCTCCGTAGTGCGCTTGCAGACAGGATGGCGCCGGCCCCATGCCCGCGCCTTGATCCCGATCAATCCTCAGAAGAAGCCGAGCTTCTTCGGTGCGTAGCTGACCAGCAGGTTCTTGGTCTGCTGGTAATGGTCGAGCATCATCCGGTGGTTCTCGCGGCCGATGCCTGACTGCTTGTAGCCGCCGAACGCGGCGTGCGCCGGGTAGGCGTGATAGCAGTTGGTCCATACCCGCCCGGCCTGGATCGCGCGGCCCACCCGGTACAGTCGCGCGGCATCGCGGCTCCAGACGCCGGCACCCAGCCCGTACAGCGTGTCGTTGGCGATCTGCAGCGCTTCTTCTTCGGTCCTGAACGTGGTCACCGACACCACCGGCCCGAAGATCTCCTCCTGGAACACGCGCATGCCGTTGTGGCCCTTGAACACGGTGGGCTGCACATAGAAGCCGCCGGCCAGGTCGCCACCGAGCGCGGCCTTGTCGCCACCAATCAGCACCTCGGCGCCTTCCTCGCGGCCGATGGCGATGTAGGACAGGATCTTCTCCAGCTGTTCGCCCGATGCCTGCGCACCCACCATGGTGTTCGGGTCCAGCGGATTGCCCTGGCGGATCGCCGCCACGCGTTCGAGCGCACGCTCCATGAAGCGTTCGTAGATCGATTCCTGCACCAGTGCGCGCGACGGGCAGGTGCACACCTCGCCCTGGTTGAAGGCGAACATGACGAAGCCTTCCACCGCCTTGTCGAGGAAATCATCATCCTCGGCCATTACGTCGGCGAAGAACAGGTTCGGCGATTTGCCGCCCAGCTCAAGCGTCACCGGAATCAGGTTCTGGCTGGCGTACTGCATGATCAGGCGGCCGGTGGAGGTCTCGCCGGTGAAAGCGATCTTGGCGATGCGCGGGCTGCTGGCCAGCGGCTTGCCCGCCTCCAGGCCGAAGCCGTTGACCACGTTGAGCACGCCCGGCGGCAGCAGGTCGCCGATCACCTCCATCAGCACCAGGATCGACGCCGGGGTCTGTTCGGCAGGCTTGAGCACCACGCAGTTGCCGGCGGCCAGCGCCGGCGCCAGCTTCCAGGCCGCCATCAGCAGCGGGAAGTTCCACGGGATGATCTGCCCGACCACGCCCAGCGGTTCGTGGAAATGGTAGGCCACGGTGTCGTCGTCGATCTGCGACAGGCTGCCCTCCTGCGCACGCAGGCAACCGGCGAAGTAGCGGAAGTGGTCGGCCATCAACGGCACGTCGGCGTTGAGCGTCTCGCGGATCGGCTTGCCGTTGTCCCAGGTCTCGGCGTGGGCCAGCAGTTCCAGGTTCTGTTCGATGCGATCGGCGATGCGGTTGAGCAGCAGCGCACGGTGGGCGGCCGATGTGCGGCCCCAGGCGTCCTTTGCGGCGTGCGCGGCATCGAGTGCGGCGTCGATGTCCTCGGCGTTGGAGCGGGCAACTTCAGTGAACACCTGGCCGTTCACCGGCGAGATGTTGTCGAAGTACTGGCCGCTGCGCGGGGCGATCCATTCGCCACCGATGTAGTTGCCATAGCGCGGCTTGAACAGGGAGCGCGGATCGGTGGCATGCGGGCGGGTGGACGGTACGGCGTTCATGGCGGCTCCTGTGGTGGGCATGGTGCATCCACAGGCGCAAAGACGATGCCAACTGTGGCCTGCTGCGCTGCATCACGCCTTCATCGCCCGGCCGTCGGTGATCCTGTCGCGCGCCCTGCGGCAGCGCAGCAGGCGCGGCCGTTGCAGGCCGACGCGGGGTGTGCTGTTAATCGGGACAGGTCCCGCAACAACTGTCGCAATGTGCGACACAGGAGGCTGTCGGTGTCCCCGCTTGCTCCCGATCCCCGCCTGGGAAGTGCCCGGCGCAGTTTCTTCGAGCGCGGCGCTGCGCCCGTCGGCGCGGTGCCCGAGGCGATCCTGCATTCCTGGCAACGCTGCCAACGGCACGGCCTGCTGGTGGATGCGCAGCCGGCCGCCGAACCACTGACCGACAACCGCCTGCGCGAACTGCGCCAGCGCCGCGAGCGCCTGTGGCGACAAGCGCGCCCGGAGCTGGACGGACTGGCGGCGGAAATGACCCACAGCGGCAGCATCGTGCTGCTGACCGATGAAGACGGCTGGATCCTCGACGCCGAAGGCAGTGCCGGTTTCCTCGACAAGGCGGGTCGTGTCGCGCTGATGCCGGGCATGCGCTGGGACGAGGGCACGGTCGGCACCAACGCGATCGGCACCGCGCTGGTCGACGGGCGCGCGCTGCAGGTGCGTGGCGGCGAGCACTACTTCGCCCCGCACGGCATCCTCACCTGTTCGGCCGTGCCGATCCTGGATCCCTACGGGCAATGCCTGGGGGTGCTCGATGTGTCCGGCGACGCGCGGCTGCCACACGTGCACGCGCTGGCGCTGGTGCGGCAGGCGGTAGCGCAGATCGAGCACCGCGGTTTCGCCGACGGCCTGGCCGACTGCGAGCTGCTGCGCCTGCATCATCAACCCGCGCTGCTGGGCAGTGCGCGCGAAGGCGTGCTCGGCTTCCGCGGCGGTCGCTTGGTTGCGGCCAATCGTGCCGGCCTTGCCTTGTTCGGGCTGGATCGCCAGGACATCGGCCGCACGCCGTACGAAGCGCTGTTCGAACAACCGCTGTCGCGGCTGGCAGATGACGGCGTGCTGCTTGATCGCCAGGGCCGTCGTCTGTACGGCGTGCGCGAGGCCCGTGCGTCGCGACGCAGTGTGGCTACGCCTGGACCGACCGCGCCGTTGCCAGCGAGTGCGCAGGGCCCACTGTTCGATAGCGGGCAGCAACAACAACTGGCCACCGCAGGACGCGTGCTGCAGGCCGGGTTGCCGGTGCTGCTGCAGGGCGAGACCGGCACCGGCAAGGAAGTCTTCGCGCGGGAACTGCACGCACGCAGCACGCGTGCGGGAAAGCCCTTCGTCGCGGTGAACTGCGCGGCGCTGCCGGAAGGGCTGATCGAAGCAGAGCTGTTCGGCTACGAGGAGGGTGCCTTTACCGGTGCGCGCCGGCAGGGCAGTCCGGGCCTGCTGCGGCAGGCCGAGGGCGGTACGTTGTTCCTCGATGAGATCGGCGACATGCCGCTGGCGCTGCAACCGCGCCTGCTGCGCGTGCTGCAGGAACGCGAGCTGTCACCGCTGGGCGGCGGCAAGCCGGTGAAACTGGATTTCGCACTGGTCTGCGCCAGCCACTGCGAACTGCCGCAGGCGGTGGATGCCGGTCGCTTCCGTGCGGATCTGTATTACCGCATCGCCGACCACGTGGTGACCCTGGCGCCGTTGCGGCAGCACCCCGATCGCGCTGCCGTGGTGGATGCCCTGTGGCAGCAGCTGGGACAGGGCCATGCGTTGTCGTCGCAGGCCCGCGCGGCGCTGGCCGCCCATGCCTGGCCCGGCAACCTGCGCCAGCTGAGTGCCTGCCTGCGCACGCTGGCCGCACTGGCTGAGCCGGGGCAACCGGTGGGCCCGCAGCTGCTGCCCGCGGACGTACGTGCTGGCACGCCCACCGCGCCCGCAGTGCCTGCCAGCGGGGCATTGGAGGAAATCGCCGAGGCGGCCATGCGCCAGGCGCTGGCCGAGTGCCAGGGCAACGTCAGCGCGGCCGCCAAGCGGCTGGGGATCAACCGCAGCACCCTGTACCGCCGGCTGGGTACACCACGCGGCTGAGCGGATGCGCTGGCGCCGGGTCTGTGCCCGGCTCCAGCAGGGGCCGAGGGATCAGCCCGCCAGCACCGCGGCCTCGCGTGCCAGGCGCTCGACGCTGTCCCAGTCGCGGGTCTGCATCAGCGCGGCGGTGGTCAGCCACGAACCGCCCACGCACAGCACGTTGGGCAGATGCAGGAACTGGCTGGCGGTCTGCGCACTGATGCCGCCGGTCGGGCAGAAGCGCACATCGCCGAACGGGCCGTGCCACGCCGACAGCATCGCCGCACCACCGGCCTGCACCGCCGGGAAGAACTTGAAGGTGTCCAGGCCGTGTTCCAGGCCGACGATCAGCTCCGAACCGGTGGCCACGCCAGGCAGGTAGGGCAGATCGGCATCGCGCGCGGCGGCATACAGCCGTGGGGTCGCCCCGGGCGACACCGCAAAGCGGCCGCCGGCCTGTTTCACCGCCTGCATCTGCGCGACATCGAGCACGGTGCCGGCACCAATCACCGCATCCGGCACGGCCTCGACCATCGCCTTGATGGCTTCCAGCGCGCGCGGCGTGCGCAGGGTCACCTCGATCACCGGCAGGCCGCCACGGAACAGCGCCTGCGCGACCTGTACCGCATCGTCGATGTCATCGGGGGTGAACACCGGAATCACCGGTGCCAGTTTCAGTACCGCACGAACGCGTGGATCAGCGCCGGACATCGAATCGCTCCTCGCCCACCAGGGCCAACACATCAGCTTCGCTGACGGGACTGAAATCGCCGGGAATGGAATGCTTCAGGCCCCCGGCGGCCAGGCCGAAGCGCACGGTGGCGTCGGCATCGAAGGCCGACAGGATGCCATGCAGGATGCCTGCCGCGAAGGCATCACCGCCGCCGATGCGGTCGACGATGCCCTGCAGCTGGCGTACCGGGGCCTGTGCGCGGGTGCCATCGCGGCCCAGCAGCAGCGCGCCCAGCGCATGGTGGTCCACGCTCAGCGTCTGGCGCTGGGTGCAGGCCATCCACTGCAGCTGCGGGAACGCTTCGAACGCGGCCGCGGCCGCCGCTTCCACGCGCGCGACCACGTCGGCCTGTTCGAAACGCTGGCCGAGGATGACCTCGATATCGCGGTAGTCGGCAAAGACGATGTCGGCCTGCGCGAACAGTTCGTGCAGGATCGACCGCGCATCGCCACCCCAGCGCTGCCACAGCTTCGGCCGGAAGTTGCCATCGAAGGACACGCGCACGCCCAGTGCACGCGCAGCGCGCGCTGCGGCCAGGGTGGCCTGCGCCACGTCCGCGCCCAGCGCCGGGCTGACCCCGGACAGGTGCAGCCACTGCGCGCCCTGCAGCAATGCGGGCCAGTCGTAGTCGGCGGCGGTGCTGTTGGCGAATGCCGAATCGGCACGGTCGTAGACCACTTCGCTGGCCCGTTGCACCGCGCCGGTGGTCAGGAAGTACAGGCCCATGCGGCCTTCGGCATCTTCGCGCACGCCGCGCGTATCGACCCCATGCCGGCGCAGTTCGGCCAGCGCATGCGCGCCGAGCGCGTTGCCGGCAACGGTGCTGACCATGGCCACGTCATGTCCAAAGCGGGACAGCGAGACAGCCACGTTCGCCTCGGCACCGCCGACATGCACCTGCAGCTGCGGCGACTGCAGCAGCAGTTCGCGACCGGGCGCACCCAGGCGCAGCAGCAGTTCCCCGAAACACACGATACGACCCATTTCTGCTCCTTCACGCGTGCCGCCCGCATGTGACACTGGGCGGCGTGGTAGTGGACCACGCGTGGGGCGTGGAATTGGCTAGCGGTGTCATTTCAATCCCGCCCATCCTTGCCCTTAGCCTACCAAACTGTTGGAAGCATTGTCCTGCAAGCGTCTTGGAGACATTTCAGATCTGTTGCGGTGCAAGATGCCGGATCGGGAACGTGCTGTTAACGTCCGGCCTGACCAGCGGTGTCATCCCGCTGAAACAGCCGCGATACCAGACCTTTGGGAGAGGGGAAAGGCATGCATTCTCGGAACCATGAAAAAAAGACACCGGTTACCTTGCTCGCGTTGGCCGTCGCACTGGCCCTGGCAGGCAACGCCGGCGCGCAGCAGCAGAGCGCCAACCCGAACGCCACCGACCTGGATACGGTCACCGTCACCGGCTACCGCGCCAGCGTGGAGAAGGCGCTGGACATCAAGCGCGGCGAAGCCGGCGTGGTCGATGCCATCGTTGCCGAGGACATCGGCAAGTTCCCCGACCTGAACCTGGCCGAGTCGCTGCAGCGCATCCCGGGCGTGGTCATCACCCGCGAGGCCGGCGAAGGCCGCAACATCTCGGTGCGTGGCCTCGGCCCGGAATTCACCCGCGTGCGCATCAATGGCATGGAAGCGCTGACCACGGTCGGCGCCGGTGACCAGAGCGGCGGCACCAACCGCGGCCGTGGCTTCGACTTCAACGTGTTCGCCTCGGACCTGTTCTCGCAGCTGCTGGTGCGCAAGACCGCCTCGGCCGACGTCGAGGAAGGCTCGCTGGGCGCCACCGTCGATCTGCGCACCGCGCGTCCGTTCGACTACGACGGGTTCACCTTCGCCGCCAGTGGCCAGGCCAGCTACAACGCGATGGCCGAGAAGGCCGATCCGCGCATTGCCGCGCTGGTCTCCAACACCTTCGCCGATGGCACCTTCGGCGCGCTGCTGTCGGTGGCCTATTCCGAGCGCCAGGCGCTGGAGGAAGGCTCCAACACCGGTCGCTGGGCCAACGGCCCGAGCAACGGCAACTTCGCCGCGTCCTCGCCGTTCGCCGCCGCGCGTGGCGCCGATGTGTTCCATCCGCGCTTCCCGCGCTACGTGCAGATGGAGCATGAGCAGAAGCGTCTGGGCGTGACCGGTTCGCTGCAGTGGAAGCCGAACGACGCCACCGAGATCTCGCTGGATGCGCTGTACTCGAAGATCGACGCAACGCGCGACGAGCACTACATCGAGGCGATTTCCTTCAGCCGTGGCGCCAATGCGAGCGCACGCCTGTCGGGCAAGCCGACCACCATCGTCAAGAACGGCGAGATCCGCGACAACGCACTGCTCTACGGCGAATTCGACAACGTCGACATCCGCACCGAGAACCGCCACGACGAGTGGAGCACCGAGTTCAAGCAGATCGCGCTGAACGGCCAGCACCGCTTCGGTGATGACTTCACCCTGTCCGGTAAGATCGGCATCTCGCGCTCCAAGCACGAGAACCCGGTGCAGACCACCGTCATCATGGACAAGTACGACGTCAAGGGCTACAGCTACGACTACCGCGGCAACAGCCGTGCGCCGATCCTCAACTACGGCATCGACCCGACCAATCCCAACGGCTGGGAACTGGCCGAGATCCGCCTGCGTCCGCAGTACGTGGACAACGACTTCGACACCGGCCAGATCGACTTCAACTGGAACATCAGCCCGGGCTTCCGCCTGAAGGGCGGCGTGCTGGCCAAGGACTACACGTTCAAGACCGTCGAACTGCGCCGCGCCAGCGAACTGGCCGTGCCCAACTTCGCCGGCGGCAACAAGATCGTGCCGGTGAACCTGACCGAGCAGGCCGGACTGAAGGGCATCAGCGGCAGTCCGTCGAACTGGGTCGTGCCGGACCTGGATGCGATCGCCGAACAGCTCGACATCTACAGCAACAGCGGCACCTTCGCCGTCGCCCCGCGCGCCAACAACGTGCGCAGCGTCGAAGAGAAGGACCGAGGCGCCTACCTGATGGGTGAGTTCTCCACCGAACTGGGCTCGCTGCCGTTGTCGGGCAATTTCGGTGTGCGCTACGTGCGCACCAAGCAGTCGGCCACCGGGCAGTCGACGCTGGCCAACGGCACCGTCGAAACCACGGTCAGCCGTACCTACGATGACACCCTGCCCTCGTTCAACCTGGTGGCGGAAGTCACCCCGGACTTCCTGATCCGGCTGGGTGCGGCCAAGGTGATGAGCCGTCCGGGGCTGGGCAGCCTGACCCCGGGCGCGACGGTGGCCGTGGCCGGTGGTGCACGCACCATCTCCAGCGGCAACCCGATGCTGGATCCGATCCGCGCAACCAATGTCGACCTTGGTTTCGAGTGGTACTTCGCCGAGGGCGCAATGGCCGGCATCGGCCTGTTCTACAAGGACATCGAGAGCTTCGTACAGACCACCCGCGAGGTGCGTCCGTACAGTGACAGCGGCCTGCCGGCTTCGCTGCTGGTCGGCACCGGCGCCTCGGCCACCGATGACTTCACCTACAGCAAGCCGGTCAACACCCCGGGCGGCGAACTGCACGGCGTGGAAGCCAACTACACCCAGCCCTTCACCTTCCTGCCGGGCAAGTGGGCCAACCTGGGCATGCAGTTGAACTACACCTGGGTGGAATCGAAGATCCAGTACATCAACGCGGCCGGGCAGCCGGTGATGAAGACCGACCTGACCGGCCTGTCGAAGTCGTCGTGGAACGCCACGCTGTTCTATGAAGGCGAGAAGTTCGCCGGGCGCATCTCGGCCACCAACCGCGATGACTACCTGACCCAGGCACCGGGCCAGGAAACCGGCTTCAACCTCGATGGCTACCACGGAATGACCGGTACCACGGTGTTCGATGCATCCATCCGCTACAAGATCAGCGACCAGCTGGAACTGAGCCTGGAAGGCATCAACCTGACCAACGAAGCGTCCGACGAGTGGGTGTTCTCGCCGCTGACCGGTCGCCTGCCGCTGCAGTACACCGAGACCGGCCGCCAGTACCTGCTGGGGCTGCGCTACAAGTTCTGAGCAACGCCGACGGCGTGCCACCCGGCACGCCGTCGTTCGCCACGACCGCTGCTGCGCCGCAAGGTGCCGTCGCGGCGTGGCCTTGCTACGGTCCGGCGGCCCTCGCCGGCCGTCGCCCGTTGAAAGGAAACGCCTGATGCCGCACCGCTCGACCCTGTCCCGCTGCCTGTTGCTGGCGGTGGCCCTGGCTGCCGGCCCCGCGATGGCCGCCGCCGATGCGCCCACGCTGCTGTTCCATGTCGATGCCGGCAAAGGCCTTGAGGCTGTGGTGGCGCAGGGTGAGGCGGTGCCGAACTTCCGCGACAAGGTCGACATCGTCGACGACGGAGCGCGCGGCAAGGCCATCCAGTGGCAGGACGACGGCGTGCTGGCCTGGGACGCACCCGGCAACATCCTCGCCCAGCGGGGCACCCTCGCCTTCGACTGGCGCGCGCGCTACGCGGTGGGCGAAGCGCCGTTCGTGATCTTCCGCGTCGGCTATGCCGACCACAGCAGCTGGGACATGGCCTGGCTGCGCATCGACTGGAACGGGCATGGTTTCGATGCGTTCGTCACCGATGCCAACCTCGCCCGCACGCGCGTGTCGTTCCGCATGGACACGCCGCCACGTGCGGACCAGTGGCTGCACCTGGCCTTCGCCTGGGACGAAGACCAGGGTGTACGCCTGTTCGTCGATGGCCGCGAGGTGGCGCGTGTGCAGGCCAGCGGCGATTACGATGCCGCGCTGGACCAGCTCGGCCTGGCCGGGCGGGTGATGGCGCCCTACCAGGTGCAGAGCCGCTACAACTTCCTGCGTGGCAGCGATTTCCAGCACATCCGCGTGTATGACCGCATGCTCGATGCTGCGGCCGTCAGTGCGCTCGCGCGCGGCAAGGCCGCCGAAAGCACCGTTGCCAGCGCTGCCGATGATCGTGCCTGGCGCCATCGCTTCGGCTGGGAAGGCGCGCCGCCACCGCCATTGACCGCAGCCAGCACGCGCATCCGCAAGATCGAATTCGACGATGCCCGCGACCTCAAGGCGTGGATGTGGAAGGCCACCGACGGCATCGCCGAGACCACCTGGCCCGGTGTCTACAACCGCTCGCGCCTGCCCGGCCGCAACGACTACTTCCAGTTGCCGGACTGGAACACGTATGTGGAAAGCGGCCAGCATCTGGACCTGACCGTGCCGGCCGGCGAGACCGTCAACCGGGTGGAGATCCGCGGCGCGGCCTTCGGCACGCTGGCCCATGGCCGCGATGCCGCGCACGCCACCCAGGTGCTGGCCACGCGTCCGCAGGGTGTGGTGCGCAGCGTGGACGACATCCCGGCACAGACCGGTGGCGTGCTGCGCTTCAGCAACGTTGAACAGGAAACGCCGATCCAGGAGATCTGGGCGTATGGCGTGAGCGAAGGTGCCGAGCCCGACGGCACGGTCAAGCAGACCTATGTCATCGACAGCCAGGCACTGCCGGACTACACCAACCTGGACACACTGCGCCGCTACATCGAAGGCCGCTACCCGGCGGCCGAACGCAGCACGGTGATGGCGCTGCCCAAGGGGGCGGGCTCGCGCCGGCGCCCGGCCGATTCGTTGCCAACGCAGCCCAAGCCCATCGTGCACGTGCTGATTCCCTCCGGCGTGGGCGATGCGCCGGCCAACCAGCCGTTGATCCGCAGCTGGGCCTACAGCTGGGAGAACATGCATGACGGCCTGGATGGCGTGGCCATCGATATTCCCGCGCTCGACCTGCCGGCCACGCACGATGGCCTGATCCCGCTGAACCTCCGCATCAAGGATCCGATCTGGCCGGCGCGCGACATGATCGATGTATCGGTCTCGGTGCAGCCGGGGCAGAAGCGCACGCTGTGGCTGGACCTGCGCGACCGCATCCTCACCGCCGACAGCCTGTGGTTGAGCATCGCCTCGGCTGCCCCCGGCTTCGACGCCAAGGCACTGGACGGTGCGCAGGTGCGGCTGGTGTTCAAGCCACGCGCCGATGCGCTCAAGGAGCATGTGGCCGACCGCTTCAACCAGGTGCGCGACAACTGGGGTTTCCTCGTGGAGGAACACACCACCTCCAAGCGCCAGCGCCTGTACGCGCGCGTCTACGCGGACCTGAGCGATCTGCTGCGCGTCGACCCGGACCACGAACTGGGCCGGTTGTACTGGAACTACATCAGCTACAACAGCCAGGGGCGACCGCCGTACACCGCGCCGGAGGTGCCCAAGGGCGTACCGGCGTGGGCCTTCCACCAGGTGCAGGACCTGGCGCAGGTGCGGCAGTTCGTCGACTGGTGGATCGATCAGCGGCAGGTGACCTACGGCGATTTCGGTGGTGGCATCTCCGATGATTCCGACCTGACCCAGCAGTGGCCCGGCCTTGCCCTGATGGGCGTGCAGCCGGACCGTCTGAATGCCTCGCTGACCGCATTGTCCGACGCGGTGTACCGCAACGGCATGTTCAGCAATGGCCTGAGCACCATCGAGACCGACGAGCTGCATGCCTACGAGGAAGGCATCAACACCAACAGCGCGATGCTGTACCTCAACTGGGGCGATCCGCTGACCCTGGAACGGCTGATGGAAACGGTGAAGGCGTTCGACGAGCGCATCATCCTGCGCAACCCGCAGGGCCATGTGCTGTTCTCAAGCAACTGGTTCGGTGGCAACAAGGTCTACCGCGAACCCAACTGGCAGTGGCAGAAGCCGTACTCGTTCCCGGTGCTGCACCCGGCATTCCTGCTGGGCCAGTACAACGCCGACCCGACCGGGCGCCGGCTGGTGATCGGCCTGGCCGATGGCTATCTGGCCCACGCCGGCACCGACGACAAGGGCCGCTTCACCCTGCCCAACGAGATCAGCTGGGCCACGGGTGCGACCCGCGGCGGCGAACTCAACAACGGTTCCGGCAGCGGTGACACGATGCACACCTTCTGGGCGGCATGGCGCTGGACCGGTGATGCGAAGTACCTGCAGGCACTGGATTATCGCGTGCAGCGCGGCGGCCCCGGCGCGCTGGCCAACCTTGGCGAGAACTATGTAGAGGCACTTGGCCGGCAGCAGGACTGGTACCCGCTGCTGACCGCCGAGGCCGACGCCGGAAAGACCGGTTTCGCCAGCCTGATGGCATGGCAGGCCAGCGGCGAGCGGAAGTACATCGATGCGCTGCATGCCGAGGGCCTGCAGGCCAAGGCACAACGCGCGTACATGAACACCGAGGGCCATTGGTGGTCCGACCGGGTGGAAGCACCGAGCGAGTTCCTGCAGCGTGCGCGGCTGGGCGGCATCGCCCTGAAGCGCAACCAGAGCTGGCCCGGGCACACCGTCAGCTGGCGCTTCGATCGTGAGGGCGCCGCGGAACAGGTGGCACTGCTGGTGCATGCGCCCTCGCGTGAGCGCTTCACGATCACCAGCCACAACCTCGGCGCGCGCGTGATCGCCGCCGACATGACCGGCTGGAACGTGGACAGCGGTTCCTGGCGCGTGCGCAGTGGCGTGGATGCCGATGGCGATGGCCGCATTGACGGTAGGCCGCGCGAGCGTACGGTGCAGCTGGAGACGAGTGCATCGGTACCGATGCAGTTCCAGCCGGGTCGCACCGAGGTCTTCGAATTCGAGCGTGTGTCTGCGGGCACGCCGGTGGAAATGCGTCCGGACCTGGGCGTGGGCCGTGGCGATGTGCGGGTGGACGGGCGCCAGGTACACGTGACCGTGCATGGCCTTGGGCATGTGGCCAGCGGTGTGGGCGTGGCGATACTGGAAGATGCGCGGGGCCGCGAGATCGCACGTACCGAGGTGCCGGCGATGGCGGCACCGACCGACCTGCTGCCGAAGACGGCGGTGGTGTCGTTGCCGTTGCCAGCAGGGGATCGCGGCGGCCTGCGCGTGCGTGTTGCGCTGGCCGATGGCGGAGAGGAAGTCACGCGGCTCAACAATGTGGTGGATGTGCCGCGATGAATTCGGCGTTCCGCCGGGCATGGCCCGGCGCTACCGATGAATCGGTTGGGCACAAGCCCTGGTAGCGCCGGGCCATGCCCGGTGGAACGCAATCAGGACGCCTCGGTCTCCATCACCTTCACCCGGCGCTGGTACCAGCCGTCATCCAGCGGATCGAACACCGCGCTGCGCTCCATCACGCCCTGGTAGACGTGCACGGACACTGCCACGTCCTCGTCGCTGGCGTTGCGCAGCGTGTGGTACTCGTGCGGCGGAATCAGGCTGCCGGCGCTGCCACGGTGCCCGTACAGCGTCTCCTGCGCAGCGAAGCGGTGACGCTCGCCACGCTGTTCCAGCAGCGCGTACGGGGTCACGATCAGCTCGCCCTGCCAGACGCCTTCCACGCACCACATCGCATCGTGGTCGTGCAGTGGCGTGCCCTGCCCCGGCCCCCAGCACATCGCGATCACGCTGTAGCCCAGCGCGGCGCTTCGGTACAGTTCACGGCGCGCGTAATGGCCGTCCACGGGGCGACGTACGCAGGGCGGCAGCTCGATCAGCGGATCGACGATGGCTTCACGCAGCACCCGCTGCAGCGCACCGGTGATCGCCTGCGGATCGACCAGGCAGACGGCGGCATCAATCCCTGCAATCAAGCGCTCGCGGCCGGTGAACGGCGGTGGCGTGAACATCGCTTCCATGAACCGACTCTAGCCGAGGCGGGTTAACAGAATGTTTGCACCGCGGTGTCATCACTGCGTGCCGCGCTGCACGAACGGCACTTTTGCATAGAGCGCACGCTCGCCGGCACGTGGATCGTCAACCACGCGGCTGTGCCGATCGAACACCATCGTCTGCCGTTGTGGCACGCCATAGGGAGCCCATTGCGACATTCCCGCGTGATTGGGATCGCCGGTACGCGCAAAGGCGATCAGCGCATCGCTCATCGTCGCTGCCAGTGCTCGGGCGTCTTCACCACCGCCGGTACGCGCGCCCGGCAGGCCGGCGTTGTCGAACACCAGCGGAATATCCAGCGTATGGAAGGCACGCAGGCGTCCGTCTTCCACCGGTGATGGCCAATCGAGCTGGTAGGCCCAGGTGGGTGCGGCCCCGGTTGTCTGCCGAGCGCGTGCTTCCAGTTCCTCCACCGCACCACGCCACGAGCGGCCGGCGGTGGTGGCCGCGAAGAACACCTCTGAGGGCGTGTAGTGCGGATACAGGCGTCGATATTCTGCGATCACCACCGAGGGCAGCAGATCGACGAACTGCTGCTTCTCCAGCTGCGCCGGCAGATCCTCCCAGGTCAGCGTGAAGTTGGCCGGGTCGTTGCCAAGGAACGCGCGCGTCTCATCACGGGTGTTGCCGATCACCATCGGAATCGACGCGGACTGCGCCGGTGCCTGTGGCCAGAACGGGTGCACCGGCAGCACCACCTCATCCAGTACCGGGCCGAAGTACAGCGCGCTGCTTTCCACCCGCGAGGGATCGCGGGCGCGGGTGGCGGCCAGCAGCTCGGCCGCCGGCAGTCGCAGCAACGCCTGCAGGTCGCGCGCGGCCACGGTTTCCATCGCAATCGAAGCCCGTTGCGCCGCCGCACGTGGACCGGCGGCGGTCACCTGCTGCCCGCTCATCGTCCACGCGCGCTGGAACAGGCCTTTCGCCGCGGGCATCGCCATCAGCGTGGCGATCTTGGCGCCGCCACCGGATTGCCCGAACACGGTGATGTTGCCGGCGTCGCCGCCGAACACCGCTGCATGCTCGCGCACCCACTGCAGCGCCTGCACCAGATCGAGCTGGCCGACGTTGCCGGAGGCCGCATAGCGCGGATCGCCGAGCGCGCCCAGGTACAGGTAGCCGAAGGTGTTCAGGCGATGATTGACGGTGACCACCACCACGTCGCCGCGTCTGCACAATGCGCTGCCGTCGTACAGCGGATCGCTGCCAGAGCCGTTGTTGAAGCCACCGCCATGGATGTAGACCAGGATCGGCCGCTTGCCGCCGTCGCCCAATGCCGGCGTCCAGACATTGAGGAACAGGCAATCTTCGCTGCCCGGCCCGTCCGCTCCGCTCTGTGGCGCAGACGCGGCGTATTCCAGGGCGTCGGCGATACCACGCCAGCCCGTCTCGCGCCGTGGCGGCTGGAAACGGTAGGCGGAGGTGTCAGCGCCATAACGCAGACCACGGAACACGTGTACGCCGTGCTCGCGCTGGCCACGCACGCGGCCGGCACGCAGGCGTGCCACCACCTGTGTGTCATCACGTGGCCCAGGCACCGCGGCGGCAGGAAGTGCTGCGAGGGTGGCCGTGGCCAGCGCCCAGCGTGCACTGTCGCGCAGGAAACGGCGGCGCTGCAGGTTGGCATCCCCCTGGTTCAATGTGCCGCCTCCGTCGCCTGCAGCCAGCGTTGTGCCAGCAGCGGCCACACGGCCAGCGTTGAATCAGGCGGCATGCGCATGCCGAAGCCATGGCCGCCATGGGCGAACAGGTGCAGCTCGTGTTCGACACCCGCCTTGGCCAGTGCCTGCGCCATCAACTCGCTGTTGTGCACGTTGACCACCCGATCATCGTTGGCATGGATCAGCAGCGTCGGCGGAATGTCCGCGCGTACGTGCTGCTGCATCGAATACTGCGCGGCCAACGCCGCATCGGGCTGCTCGCCCAGCAGGCGTCCGCGTGAGCCGCTGTGTGCATGCGCGCCCATGTCGATCACCGGATACACCAGCACCGCGCGTGCGGGACGCGCGCTGAGGCGATCGATGGCATCGCGTTGCGGGTAGACCGGCGCATCGAAACCGGTGGCCAGCCGTGCGGCGACATGGCCGCCGGCGGAGAAGCCCATCACCGACACGCTGTCGGCATCCAGCCTGCGCCGTGCGGCCTGGTCGCGCACCACGCGCAGTGCGCGCTGCGCGTCGGCCAGTGCCGCCTGGCGGTCGCGGCCGGCCTGCGGCAGGCGGTAGCGCAGCACGAACAGGGTGTAGCCGGCACGGTCCACCCACTCCGGCACCAGCGCGCTGTCCTCCTTGTCGATCACCACGCGCTGGTAGCCGCCACCGGGAATCACCAGCAGCGCGCGGCCGTTGGCACGGGCCGGCGTGTGCACCAGCAGGTAGGGCGCATCGACCTGGTCGATGAAGCGATCGGGGTGGGCTGGATCATCGCTGCGCTCGACCACACGCGCCGGCCGCGCCGTGCCCGTTTCACCGGGGACCTGCCCCGCCGGCCACAGCGGCAGCTGCTCGCCGGCAAGCTCCCGGCCCAGGTGTTCGCCTGCGCGCAACGGCACATCGGCCGCGGATGCGGGGACGGTCAGCAGCAGGCCTGACAGCAACAACAGCACACGGGAAAAACGCATGGTGGAAAGGGCTCCAACGGGGAGACAACAGAGTGGCCGAGGTCACCGGCAAGCGCTCGTGATGCGCTGCGGCTTGCACGATGACACCGGTTTACCATATACACCTCCTGCAGACGCTGTCGATGGGCAGTGCAACAAGGCCAGAGGGAGACCGTTCTTGAGCAACGAACACGGCATACATGGGCAGACGCCGGCGCCGGACGATGCGGCCGCGATCGCCCACGCTTTCACCACCGCGCGCCGCAGCGGCCAGGCCTTGCCCGGCTTCCCGGGCCTTGTCCCGCCTGACCTGGTGGCTGCCTACCACGTGCAGGATCTGGCCATTGCCAGCTGGGATGACCAGGTGGTGGGCTGGAAGGTCGGCTACATCGCCGCCGAGCGCCGCGATGCGTCCGGGGACGACCGCCTGCTGGGCCCGGTTTTCTCGCGTCAGCTGAAAAATGCTACCGGTGGAACAGTGGACATTCCGGTGTTCGTCGGCGGCTTCGGCGCGGTCGAAGCGGAGTACGTGCTGGAGCTGTTGGAGGACGCTCCCGCCGCACAGCTGCACTGGACGCCCGAGCAGGCTGAAGCGCTGCCGGCGCGCCTGTACATCGGCGTGGAAGTGGCCAGCAGCCCGCTGGCGACGATCAACGAACTCGGCCCGCGCGTGGTGGTGTCCGACTTCGGCAACAACAACGGCCTGGTGCTGGGGCCGGAGATTGCCGATTGGACTGCCCGCGACGAAACCGACCTGCGCGCCGAAACCCTGATCGAGGGCGAGGTGGTCGGCACGGGTGGTGCCACCCGGCTGCCCGGCGGCCTGCGCGCGGCATATGCGTTCGCGTTGTCCCGTTCGGCGCTGCGCGGCCGGCCGTTGCGACGGGGCGACCTGATCGCCACCGGCAATGCCACCGGCATCCATGACATCACCGTGGGGCAGACGGCGCTGGTGCGGTTTGCCGGCTTCGGCGAAATTGCCTGCAGGGCCGTGCCGGCCGGGTAACCGCCGCACGATCCGGTGAACACGCGCGGGAGGGCGCAGATGATCACACGACGACATTTCCTGGCCGGCGGCGCTGCTGCGCTGGCCACCCCGATGCTCGCGGCCTGTGGCCGCGGGCCCGCCGATGCCATCGACGGCGGCCAGCTGCTGACGGCCACCGACGTGCACGTGGCCGACTATCCCACCGTGACCGCGGTGAAGTGGATCGGCGAAACCCTGCAGCGCGAAAGCAACGGTCGCCTGCGCCTGCGGCAATACCATTCGGGCCAGCTCGGTCGCGAATCGGAAGCGATCGACATGGCCCGTTTCGGCGCCATCGACATCACCCGCGTGTATGCCGGTGCGTTGAACAACGCTTTCCCGCTCACCCAGGCGCTGTGCCTGCCGTACGTGTTCGAGTCGGTGGCGCACCAGCGCGCCGCACTGGATGGCGGCATTGCCGATGCGGTGCTGCGTGGTTTCGAGAGCCGCGACCTGGTCGGCCTGGCCATCTATGATTCCGGCGCACGCTGCTTCTACAACACCAAGCATCCGATCGTGCAGCCCGGTGATCTGCACGGGCTGAAACTGCGTGTGGCGTCCTCGGACATCTTCATCCAGCTGATGCGCCTGCTCGGCGCCAACCCGACGCCGATGTCGCTGGGCGATACGTTCTCCGGCATGGAGACGCACATGATCGATGGCGCCGAGAACAACATGCGCAGCTTCCACTCCAGCCGCCACTTCGAGGCCGCGCACTACTGGTCGCAGAGCGATCACTCGTATGCGCCGGACGTGCTGTTGATGTCGCGCGCCAGTTTCGAGCGCCTGCAGCCGGCCGACCGCCAGCTGCTGCTGGAGACCGCGCGCGCCTCGGTGAAGGTGATGCGCGAGCAATGGGATGCGTCCGAAGATGCCGCGCGCCGCGCGGTGCTGGCCTCGGGCGTGAAAGCCAACGAGGTGGACCTGCCCGCCTTCCGTGCCGCCGCCCAGCCGCTGCTGCAGCAGTACCTGCAGCAACCCGAGCTGGCTGCGCTGGTCGCCCGCATCCGTGCCGCCGCCTGAGGACACTGCCATGACCGAGACGACGATTTCCACCGGACCCGGCCCCGGCCAACGCTTGCTGGACCGCATCGCCGACATCGCCATCCATGTTGCCGTGGCCGCGCTGCTGGGGCTGGTGGTGGTGCAGGGCTGGCAGGTGTTCGCCCGCTACGTGATCAACGATTCGCCCAGCTGGACCGAGCCGGTGACCCTGCTGCTGCTGGCCACCGCCATGAGCCTGGGCGCGGCCTGCGGCGTGCACACCAATCGCCACTTCGGCTTCTTCCTGCTGCACGCCTACATGGGCGCCGGCCTGCGCCGGGTGGTGGATGTGTTCACCCAGCTGGTGGTGGCCGTGCTGGGCGGCTTCATCGCGTTCTGGTCGGCCGACCTGCTGCTCGATGGAATGGACATCAAGACCGCCGGCGCCAACCTGCCGCAGAGCATCAACTACCTGCCGCTGGCCGTGGGCGGTGCGCTGATGCTGTTGTTCGCGCTGAACCGTGCGTGGAAAGCGCTGCATGCCGCGGCAGCCGACGCCGACGACGCTGAAGGAGATCGTTGATCCATGGGCATCACCATCCTGTTCTCTGTTTTTGCCGCGCTGCTGCTGTTGGGCGTGCCGGTAGCCTACGCGCTGGCCGCCGCCGCGCTGGCCACCCTGCTCTACCTGGACATTCCCAGCATCGTGCTGGTCCAGCAGATCTCCGCAGGTACCGGTTCGGCCTCGCTGATCGCCATTCCACTGTTCATCTTCGCTGGCGAGATCATGATGCGCGGCGGCATCTCCGAACGCCTGATCGCCCTGGCGTCATCGCTGGTCGGGCGCATGCGCGGCGGCCTGGGCCAGGTCTCGATCCTGTCCTCGCTGTTCTTCGGCGGTGTATCCGGCTCGGCCATCGCCGATGTGTCGGCGGTGGGCGGCACGATGATTCCGCAGATGGTCAAGCGTGGCTACGACCGCGATTTCGCAGTCAACGTCAGCATCACCGCTGCGCTGGTGGCGCTGCTGGTACCGCCGTCGCACAACCTGATCCTGTTCTCGGCCGCCGCCGGTGGTGGCCTGTCGATCGCTGATCTGTTCGCTGCCGGCATTGTGCCGGCGCTGCTGATGACCCTGGCGTTGATGATCACCGGCTACGTGGTCGCGCGTCGCCGTGGTTATGGCGTGGAGGTGTTCCCGGGCTGGCGCGCGGTGCTGCTGCGCATCGTCTCCGCCCTGCCCGGCCTGGGCCTGGTGGCGCTGATCTTCGTGGGTATCCGCGCCGGCATCTTCACTGCGGTGGAAAGCGCGGCCATCGCCGTGGTCTACGCCCTGCTGGTCACCACCGTGCTGTACCGGCAGCTGCGCTGGCGTGAGTTCTTCGACACCGTCATCCATGCCGCGCGCAGCACCGGCGTGATCCTGTTCGTGATCGCCACCGCGGCGGTGTTCGGCTGGTTGCTGGCCTACCTGCAGGTGCCTGCGGCGGCGGTGGACTTCCTGCAGTCGTTCGCGCACAGCCAGTTCATGGTGCTGCTGATGATCGTGGTGATGCTGCTGCTGCTGGGCACCTTCATGGACCTGGCACCGATGATCCTGATCTGCACGCCGATCTTCCTGCCGGTGGCCAAGGCCTATGGCATCGATCCGATCCACTTCGGCCTGGTGCTGGTGCTGACCGGTGGCCTCGGCCTGGTCACGCCGCCGGTGGGCTCGGTGCTGTTCATCGGTACCGCCATCGGCAAGATCAGCGTCGGCCAGAGCATGCGCACGATCTGGCCGTTCTGGTTTGCCGCGCTGGGCGTGCTGCTGATCGTCACCTTCTTCCCGTCGCTGTCGCTGTGGCTGCCCGCCGCGCTGCGCGCCTGATGAGCGGAGGCAATCACATGACACCGACGCTGCACCGCGCTGCTGCAACCGCCCTGCTCGGCCTGCTGCTGGCCGCGCTGCCTGCCCTGGCTGCAGATCCCGCGCCCGCGCAGTGGAAGCGCGGCATCGAGCACCAGCGCCAGGGCGACCTTGGCAACGGTACCTTCCTCAACCCGGTGCTGGCCGGTGACAGGCCCGATCCCTCGGTGCTGAAGGACGGCGAGGATTACTACCTCACCCTGTCTTCGTTCGACGCCTACCCCGGCCTGCCGATCTGGCACTCGCGCGACCTGGTCAACTGGCAGCCGCTCGGCCATGCGATCACGCAGAACGTAGGCGCGATCTGGGCGCCGGACATCGTCAAGCACCAGGGCCGCTACTTCATCTACTTCCCGGCGCGCACGGGTGAGCGCCGCAGCAACTTCGTGGTCTGGGCCGATGACATCAAGGGCCCGTGGAGTGCGCCGATCGACATCGGCCTGGGCGGCTACATCGACCCCGGCCACGCGGTTGGCGAGGACGGCAAGCGCTACCTGTTCCTCAGCGGCGGCGACTACGTGCAGCTGGCCGATGACGGCCTGAGCGTGGTGGGTACGCCCAAGCATGTGTACGACGGCTGGCGCTACCCGGAAAGCTGGGACGTGGAGGCCTACGCGCAGGAAGGCCCGAAGATCCACTTCCGCGATGGCTGGTACTACATGACCACTGCGGTGGGCGGCACCGCCGGCCCGCCGACCGGGCACATGGTGATCACCGCGCGCTCGCGCTCGATCCACGGCCCGTGGGTGAACGCGCCGAACAACCCGATCATGCGCACCCGGTCGGCCGCTGAACCATGGTGGTCGCGTGGCCACGCCACGGTGATCGAAGGCACCGACGGCCGCTGGTGGATGATGTACCACGGCTACGAGAACGGCTTCTGGACGCTGGGCCGGCAGGCGCTGCTGGAACCCATCGAATGGACCGCCGATGGCTGGTTCGTGGCCAAGGGCGGCGATCTCGGGCAGCCGCTGCGCAAGCCATCGGGCAGCGCGCTGGCACCGCACGGCATGGCCCTGTCGGATGCTTTCACCGGCCGTACGCTGGGCCCGCAGTGGGCGTTCTTCAACCCGGCGCTGGATGAATACCGGCGCCTGCGCTTCAGCGGTGATGGCCTGGTACTGCAGGGCAAGGGCAGCACGCCGCGCGACGCCTCGCCGCTGACGACCATTGCCGGGGATCCGGCCTACCAGTTCGAGGTGCAGATGGAGATCGCCCCCGGCGCGGTGGGCGGTGCCCTGCTGTTCTACAGCGACCGCCTGTATGTGGGCGTGGGCAGCAACGGCGAGCAGTTCGTCATGCACCGCTACGGCGAGGAGCGCCCCACCCGGCTGGCGGCCAGCGCCAAGGGCGGCCGGCTCTGGCTGCGGGTGACCAACAACCGCCACATCGTCACCATCCATTCCAGTGCCGATGGCCAGACCTGGCAGAAGTATCCGGTTCAGATGGAAGTGTCCGGTTACCATCACAATGTGGCCGGCAAGTTCCTGGCACTGAAACCGGCCCTGTATGCGGCCGGCAACGGTGCGGTAACCTTCCGCAGCTTCCGCTATCGCGCGCTGGACTGAGCGCGCGCTGGAATCCCCAGGCTTATCGGGTTCACTACATGTCAGTGCGCAACAAGAACGATGCCGCTACGCCGGCATTGGCAAAGGGCAAGGCAGCCACGATCAACGACATCGCGCGACTGTCGGGTGTATCCAAGAAAACGGTTTCAAGGATCATCAACAACTCGCCGCTGGTGCGCAAGGACACGCGCGACAAGGTGGAAGCGTTGATGCGCGAAGTCGGCTACACCCCCGACCCGCTGGCCCGTGGCCTGGCCTTCCGCCGCTCGTTCCTGATCGGCATGGTCTACGACAACCCCACCGCGCAGTACATCGTGGACATGCAGTACGGCGCGCTGGATGCGCTGCGTGGCTCCAGCTTCGAACTGGTGGTGCACCCCTGCGACAGCCGCAGCCCGGGCTACATCGACGGCGTGCGCCGCTTCGCCCAGCAGCAGAAGCTGCATGGGGTGATCCTGGTGCCACGTGCGTCCGAAGACCAGGCGCTGGCGGACATGCTGGACGAGATCGGCTGCCGCTTCACCCGCGTGGCTGCGCTGCCGCTGGATGAAACCTCGCAGATGGTGGTCACCCACGACCGCGACGGTGCCGCCGAAGCGGCCGATTACCTGCTTTCGCTGGGCCACCGTGACATCGCCCTGGTGACCGGCCCGAGTGCATACCGCTCGGCGCACGAACGCACCGCCGGCTTCATCGAGGCGCTGTCGCAGCGTGGCATCGAGCTGCCGAAGGATCGCATCATCGAGGCCGGCTACACCTTCGAATCGGGTGTGGCCGCCGCCGAGAAACTGCTGCTGGGCAAGCGCCGTCCGACGGCGATCTTCACCGGCAACGATGAAATGGCCGCCGGTATCTACAAGGTCGCGCTGCGTGCGGGCATCAACATTCCGCGCCAGCTGTCGATCGTCGGTTACGACGACAGCCCGCTGGCCTCGCGCCTGTGGCCGTCGCTGACCTCGGTGCGCCGGCATACCCGCGACACCGGCCGCACCGCTGCGGCCATGCTGATCCAGCCCGAAGGCCAGCCTGCGCTGCAGATCGCCAGCGTGCGCCCGCACCTGATCGTGCGCGATTCCTGCCAACCGCCCGAGGATTGATCCCGCAGGGATCAATCCTGTAGGTCACGACCGTTGGTCGTGACACCTTTCACGGATCAGTCCGGTAGGTCACGACCGTTGGTCGTGACACTCCACCCGCCCTCCCCCCATCGATCGCACCTGCCGATGCCGTCCAACCACCATCGTGCAGCGCAAAATGACACCGGTTTCCTGTCTGGCTAGAATCGACCGTGAACCGTGCCGGGGCCGAACCATCGGCCCGCCCCCTGCTCTGGAGAAGCCATGTACTGCAAGACCCATTACGCCACCCATCCCGACGCCATCAAGGGCGCCAGCAACGATCAGCTGCGCGAGCTGTACCTGCTCGATGGCCTGTTCAACGCCGATGCGGTGACCCTGAAGTACACCCACTACGAGCGCTTCGTGCTGGGCGGTGCGGCGCCGGTCAACGGCCCGCTGTCGCTGCCGGCGCAGACCGAACCGGCGTCGGCCGCTGGCCATCCGTTCCTGGAGCGTCGCGAGCTGGGCATCATCAACGTCGGCAGCGGCACCGGTACGGTCACCGTCGATGGCACCGTGTACACGCTGGGGCCGAAGGATGGCCTGTACGTGGCGATGGGCAGCAAGGACGTCGTCTTCGCTTCGCAGGACGCCGCCAACCCGGCGCAGTTCTACCTGGCCTCGACCCCGGCGCATGCGCGCTTTGAAACCAAGCAGCTGTCGATCAAGGACGCGGTGGCACTGGATCGCGGCGCGCTGGAAACGAGCAACGAGCGCACCATCTACCAGTACATCGTGCCGGCCACCTGCCAGTCCTCGCAGCTGCTGCTGGGCCTGACCGTGCTCAAGCCGGGCAGCGTCTGGAACACCATGCCGCCGCACCTGCACGACCGCCGCAGCGAGGTCTATTTCTACTTCGACCTGGGCGACAGCGACCGCGTCTACCACTTCATGGGCGAGCCGGACGCACAGCGCCACATCGTCATCCAGAACAACGAAGCGGTGGTGTCGCCGCCGTGGTCGATCCACATGGGCGCCGGCACCAGCAACTACGCCTTCATCTGGGCGATGGGTGGCGAGAACCTGGATTACACCGACATGCACGTGCTGGACATCTGCCAGCTCAAGTAAGCGCCGGGCGGCCACCGCGCACGCCGTGCCGGTGGCCACCTGCCCCGCATCACGCACGCCTCTACCAAGGAACGCATACGCAATGGCCAATCCCTTCAGCCTGGAAGGAAAAGTCGCTCTGGTAACCGGTGGCAATACCGGCCTGGGCCAGGGCATCGCAGTGGCGCTGGCTGCCGCAGGCGCGGATGTCGCCGTGGCCGGCATCGCCCCGCCCACCGAAACCATCGAGAAGATCACCGCGCTGGGCCGCCGCTGCCTGGCGGTGGAAGCCAACCTGATCAGCATCGAGCCGGTCGAGCGCGTGGTGCGCGAAACGCTCGAAGGCCTGGGCGGGCTGGACATCCTGGTCAACAACGCCGGCCTGATCCGCCGCGCCGACGCGGTGGATTTCAGCGAGCAGGACTGGGACGACGTGATGAACGTCAACATCAAGTCGGCCTTCTTCATCTCGCAGGCCGCCGGCCGCCATTTCATCGCCCAGGGCAGCGGCAAGATCATCAACATCGCCTCGATGCTGTCGTTCCAGGGCGGCATCCGCGTACCGTCGTACACCGCCAGCAAGAGCGGCATCGCCGGCATCACCCGCCTGCTGGCCAACGAGTGGGCGGGCAAGGGCGTGAACATCAACGCGATCGCACCGGGCTACATGGCTACCGACAACACCGCCGCGCTGCGCGCCGACCAGGACCGCAACAAGGCGATCCTCGAGCGCATTCCGGCCGGCCGTTGGGGTACGCCGGAAGATCTGGCCGGCGCGGCGGTGTTCCTGGCCTCGTCGGCGTCGGATTACATCAACGGCGCGGTGCTGCCGGTCGATGGTGGCTGGCTGGCGCGGTAATGCTTGGTTTTCGGAAGTGCCGGCCACTGGCCGGCATTTCCACCGACGCTCAACGCATCCATGAAGTTGCCGGCCAGCGGCCGGCACTACCAGGGCCCGGCCATGCGGAAGCTGTTGTTGCTGTTGCTGCTGTCGAGCGCCGCCGCGCATGCGGCGCCGGTGCGGTTGTTCATTGCCGGTGACTCCACTGCGGCCGAATACGGGCCCGAGCGTGCGCCGCAGGCGGGGTGGGGCCAGGCGCTGCAGAGCTACCTGGATCCGGCGCGCTTCGAAGTGCGAAACCACGCCAAGGGTGGGCGCAGCACGCGCAGCTTCATCGACGAAGGGCGGCTGGATGCGATTGGCCGCGAGCTGCGTCGCGGCGATGTGCTGCTGATCCAGTTCGGCCACAACGATGCGAAGTTCGAAGACCGGACGCGTTATACCGATCCGGACAGTGACTACCCGCGGATGCTGATGCGCTACGTGCAGGTGGCGCGTGACAAGGGTGCCACGCCGGTGCTGGTCACGCCGGTGGCACGGCTGCTGTACGACTTCGGTTCGCTGCTGGATACGCACGCGCGTTACACGTTGGCGATGCAGCAGCTGGCCACACGCGAGCACGTGGCACTGATCGACCTCAACGACCGCAGCATGCGCTGGATCCGCGCGCTGGGCGAGCAGGGTGCACGCCCGTACTTCCTGTTCGTGCCCGAGCAGAAGAAGGCCGACGGCACCCATTTCAGCGTGGCCGGTGCGAATGCCGTGGCGTGCCTGGTGCTGCGCGAGGCGGTGCAGGTTCTGCCGGCGCTGCAGCCTGCACTGGTGCGCGATATCGACTGCGATGTGATGGGGGTGGGGCAGGGCGGCGATCCTGCGCGTGCCTCGCAGGTGGTGCACGAAGACACGCTGGCGCGCGCGCAACCGGGCCCGCATGGCGGCGCCGGGCCGACCACGGCGTACCCGTTCTTCGCCGATGCGCAGGGCCTGCCGTTCGTGCTGCGCAAGCGCGTGCTGCACAAGGGCGCGGGCATCGGCCTGCATCCGCAGCACAAGGATGAGATCTACTACATCGTGAGCGGGCAGGGCAGCTATGTGCTGGACGGAAAACAGCACGACGTGCGTGCGGGGCATGCGTTGCTGACGCGCAAGGGCAGCAGCCATGCGCTGCAGCAGGTAGGTGATGAGGATCTGGTGGTACTGCTGGCGTATCCGCGGTAACTGAAACGCAGCCGAGCGTGCGCTCGGCTCTACAACGGCTCCGGGCCGAAATGCTTCAAACCCAACCGGGCCAAGTCTTCCGGCCGTGCGAAATACGCTTCATCGAAGGCATGCAGTGCCTCCTGCTCCTGCTCGGTCATCGCGCCGTACAGGTCGGTCAGTTCCTTGATCGCCGGGTCGTCTTCCAGCCGGTCCAGCAGACCACGCATGCCGGCCAGGATCGCGTGCGTCTGCGTTGCGCCCATCGCCTGCAACGCGCGCAGCGCCAGCTGGCAGCTCGGGTCGCCCCAGTTGCACAGGAACTGCATGAAGCCGCCGTTGTTGATGTCCGCTTCCATCCGCCACAGCGCCACCAGCTGCTGGTCTTCATCGGACAGCGCATCGAGCGACCATGCGGCCGCCTTCAGGCGCGCCAGCGCGGCTTCATAGCGGTCATCCCACACCTGGTTGAGGATATCGACCACACCTGCCTCGCGCGGCGGCAGCAGGGCGGGCCAGTTCACGCCCAGGCCATCGGTCGTGAGCACCCACTGCGCACGCTGTTCAGCCGTGGCCTCGAACAGCGCAGGCGCCCAGCGCAACGGCTGCCGGGTGCGGCGGCCGTCGGCCAGGGTCATCAGGATGAAGTCGTCGTTGAAGGCGACGTCGGTTACGCGCAGCGAAGCAAATGCATCAGTCATGCCGTGCAGGATAGCGGAGACCCAGGATTGACCCCCTAATCTTCAAAAGCTGCAGACGCTTTTGAAGTCTAGCCGGACCTCGGCTGTCGCCTCACACATCCCCACCATCAGCCCAGCCTTCGCCCGTACCCGCCTGGAACACGCGGTCGTCGGCCTGCACGTCGCCCGCCGGCAGGTGCGCCTGGTCGGCCAGCGCGGCATAGATCGGGGTGAAGTCCGGCGACGTCGCCTGCATCAGCTGCTCGAAGCTGTCGATGACGAAGTAGGTCTTCTGGAAGGTGTCGATGCGGTAGCGCGTGCGCATGATCCGCTGCAGGTCGAAACCGATGCGGTTCGGTGCGGCCGACTCCAGCGAGTACAGCGATTCACCCTTCGAGGAGACGATGCCGGCACCGTAGATGCGCATGCCTTCGGGCGTGTCGATCAGGCCGAACTCCACCGTGTACCAGTACAGGCGGGTCAGGTTCTGCAGCGCCTCCGGGCCGATCGCATGTGCTTTGACGCCGCCGCGGCCGTAGGCCTCCATGTAGTTGGCGAACACCGGGTTCATCAGCAGCGGCACGTGGCCGAACAGGTCGTGGAACAGGTCCGGTTCGGCGATGTAGTCGATCTGGTCGGGGCGGCGGATCCACCACGTCACCGGGAAGCGGCGGTTGGCCAGGTGGTCGAAGAAATCCAGTTCCGGCAGCAGGCCTTCCACGCCGACCAGGGTCCAGCCGGTGGCCGCGCCCAGCACTTCATTGAGCTGGTCGAAGCGCGGGATCATGTGCGCGCTCATGCCCATCTCGTCCTGCGCATCCAGGAACTCCTGGCAGGCGCGGCCGACCAGCAGTTCGCGCTGGCGCTGGTACAGCGTGCTCCAGGTGGCGTGGTCGTCGGCGGTATAGGTGTCCCACGGCTGCTCGACGAGCGCGGTGGTGTACACCGGCACGTAGCCCTTGTCGGTCTGCTGGTGTTCGACGCGGCGGGGCTGGGCGAGATCCATGGAAGACTCCTTGACGGGATACCCACGATGCTAGGGCAGGGGGCGCGCAACAGGGTTGCAAAAGTTGCGCGGATTGACCTTGTTGGCGCAATATCCTTGCGTACTCACCATGTTGCGGGGCAACAATGGCCGGAGAAGTCCAGTTCGATCGCACGGATATACGTCTGCTGGCCGAAATCCAGCGTGATGGTCGCGCCACCAACGCGGAGCTGGCGACGCGGGTGAACCTGTCGCCGTCGGCCTGCCTGCGCCGCCTGCAGCGGCTGGAAAGCGAAGGGGTGATCGTCGGCTATGGCGCGCGCCTGGAGCCCCGCCGGCTCGGTCTGGGGCTGCAGGCGTTCGTGCGCGTCCAGCTGGAAAAGCATGACCAGGCCGCGATCGGGCACTTCGTCGACAGCGTGCAGGCATGGGATGAAGTGGTGGCTTGCCACGCCCTGACCGGCGACATGGACTATCTGCTGCATGTGTATGTGCGCGATCTGGAGCACTTCTCGCGTTTCCTGCTGGACAGGCTGCTCAACGCAGGTGGCGTGGCCGATGCCAATTCCAGCTTCGTGCTGCGCACGGTGAAGGGTTTCCAGGCGTTGCCGTTGTCGCAGCTGGAATGAACCGGCGGCCGCGGTGATGTTTGACGGCGCGCGCGGGCTGGCCGAGCATCGTGGCCCGCGGCGGCCGTGCACACGCAGGCCGCGCAGTGATTCCCTCTGGCTCCGGCATGTCTGATACCCCATCCCCGACGTCTTCCCCGTTGTTCCTTCCGCTGCGCGAGCAGAGCCTGCTGCGGCACCTGAGCGAAGGCACGTCGCCGGACACACCGCTGGAGCAGGCCGGCCTGCTGGTGGCCATGCTGTGCCGCCGGCAGAGGCCACCGGCCACCCAGCTGCAGCGGTTGCTGCACGACGCCTGTGCGCTGTTCGCCGCCGATGACGGCCCTGCTGCGCAGGCGCAGCTGGCGGCCAGCGCTGGACAGGACGCGCGGGCGCTGGAGGCGTGGCTGGGCGTGCTGGCCGCGCAGGACGTGTTGCTGGCACCGGACGAGGTGATGGAGGCGGTGCTGGCCGCGTCGCCGCATGCGTATCCCGGCGCGGACTTCCAGACGGCGTGCAGGATCACCCTGGAAGAGCACACGATCCACTTTCCGGCGACATCGCTGGCCGAAGGCGATGACGAAGACACCGGCGATGACGAACAGACCACGCATGCAACCCAGCACAACGGCCTGTTCACTTCCGAACAGGCACGCGTGCTGCGTGCGATCGCGGCCAATCCCGATGAATTGATCGACCTGCAGGCCTATGCCGGCACAGGCAAGGGCCATCTGGTGCTGGCGCTGCTGCAGGCTCGCCCGGGCCGTTACACCTACGTGGCGCCCACGCGAGGCCAGGTCGAGGCATTCCGCGCGCGGCTGCCGGCCGACGCCGGCACGCGCCTGCTGACCCAGATCGAGTTCGCCAATGCGATCGCCCGCCATGCCGCCGCCAACGGCCTGACTGGCGGCTTCGTACCGACCTACCGGCAGAGCACGCTGACCCTGCGTGAGGCGGCCGCCCGCCTCGGCCTGCCGGCCATCGGTGCACGCCGGCCGGACCAGGTCCTGATGATCGCCCTGGACGCCATCAACCGGTGGTGCGCGTCGTCAGCGCCGAACCTGCAGGCCTGGCACTTCCAGCGCTCGCTGGGCGCAGCGCAGCTGGAAGCCACGCCGTTCATCGCGGCCGCGGAGTTCGTCTGGCGTTGCATGTTCGATCCGGTGGTGCAGAAGGGCGGCTGCCTGCGCCTGGATGCCGGACACATCGGCAAATGGCTGGCCCTGCGTGCTGTGCCGCTGCCGGTGTCGCTGGGCATGGTGCTGGTCGATGAGGCGCACGATCTCAGCGCTGCATGGAAACAGCTGCTGGCCACCCACGCGCCCGGCGTGGTCAGCCTGGGCGATCCGCATCAACGGCTGAGCGGACGCGTACAGCGCTGGTCATCGGCGAAGACGCTGGAGATGCACCAGTCGGTGCGGCAGGGGCGGCAGGTCGATGCGCTGGTCAACCAGTCACTGGCGTTGGACGATCTCGGCGAACCGGCGCCTTTCGTGGGGGCCAGCGACCGCGCCACCGGCCTGCGCCGCTATGACGACTGGTCGGCGGTGCCCAGCACCGGCGCCCGTTTGTACGGCAGCCTGTGGCGGATGCTGCTGGAAGCCAACGAGCTGGTTGCGCGCGGCGCGCGCGTGCATCTGCATCCTGCGTCGCGGCAGGCGCTGTTGAAAGAGGTGGACGGTCCGATCGACGCCTGGCGCAGCGCCGCCGCTGGCGGCCCCGGACAACGCTGGGAAAGCTTCGTGCAGGTCTGTGCCAAGCGTGGACAGGCGGACATCCCCGCGCTGTTTGCCGGTGGCTTCGATGCTGCGGCGTTGCAGCGCCTGCTCGGGCAACTGGTCGATGCGGACGAGGCCAGCGTCGTGCTGTGCCTGGCCCAGCACGCCAAGAACCTGCAGTTCGCCACGGTGTCCATGGCGCCGTGCTGCTTCGACAGCGGCCATGATGCGCGCGCGCTGCACAGCCCGGTGCGCGCCGCCTATGTGGCGATCACCCGTGCCCAGCAACAGCTGTGGCTGCCGGGGGACGCGATGGAGCAGTTGCAGCTGAGCGCACAGCGGCATGACCGGGCGGTGGATGAGCGGCGCCGGCAGCGACGCCTGGCCAGTGGTTACCCACCACCGCGGCGCTGACCGCGGCGGCCGTTCAAGCGCCGCGCGTCAGCACTTTTCCTTGCGGCCCATCAGCTTGCCCAGGCGCGAAGGCTCGTCGCACTTGGGCGCCGCCACCGGTGCCGGTGCCAATGCGGCGGCGCGGGCCTTCTGCAGCTGCTGGATCTTGGCGCGGATCTGCGGCATCGCCGCCATCGCGGCCTTCTCGCCTTCCAGGATGGCCGTGCCACGCTGGCTGAAATCGGCAGCACCGATGTCCAGCACCTTCGGCCGGATCACGATGTCGGCGCGCGCCAGTTCCTGCTCGCCCAGGCGCTGGCCCATGATCGAGATCGACTGGTTGACGATGCCGAGCATGCCGGTCGGTGCCTTGCCGCTGGCCTTGCTGGAGATGTCCACGGCGATCACGAACTCGGCACCGAGCTGTCGTGCGGCATCCACCGGCACCGGGCTGACCACGCCGCCGTCGATGTAGTTGCGGCCACCGATCTTCACCGGCTCGAACACGCCGGGGATGCTGCTGGAAGCGCGTACCGCCTGGCCGACGTTGCCGCGCACGAAGATCGAACGCTCGCCGGTTTCCAGCTGGGTGGCGACGGCGGCGAACGGCTTCTTCAGGCGCTCGGCCGGGCGGTTGGCCACCTGTTCGTTGACGTAGTCCTGCAGCTTCTGGCCCTGCACCAAGCCACCGGAGAACAGGCGCACGTCGCGGATGCTGGCTTCGTCCAGCGCCACCGCCTTGCTCTGCATCTGGAAGGCGTCCATGCCGCTGGCATACAGGGCGCCGACCACGCTGCCGGCACTGGTGCCGGACACCACCACCGGTTCGAAGCCGTTGGCCTCGAGCATCTTGATCACGCCGATGTGCGCAAAGCCCTTGGCCGCGCCGCCGCCGAGCGCGATGCCGATCTTCACCGGCTTGGCCTGCGGAACCACGGTGGGCTGCGCGGGCGGGGTGGGGCGGACCTCTTCACCACCGCAACCGGCCAGCAGGCCGAGCAGGGCGACGGACAGCAGCACGCGGGGGCGGAACAGGCTCATCGGCAGTGCGCTCGCGGCGCCGGATTCAGGAAAGGGCGCCAGCATACCGAAGGCGTGGCAGGCCGGGCAGGGTGGGTCGGCTCCCCATTCATGAAATCGCCTGCCGCCGACTGGGTAGTGCCGGCCGCTGGCCGGCAATCGCTGGGATGCATGGGTTGCCGGGGTTGCCGGCCAGCGGCCGGCACTACCAGCCGTCCAGCCTTCCCGATCAGCCCAGCAGCGAACTCTCGCCGCGGCTCTTGCCGCCGCCCTGCGGCGCGGCCATCCACATGCGGCCGGCCAGGCGCGAGAACGGCAGCGACTGCAGCCAGACCTTGCCTGGCCCGGTCAGGGTGGCCAGGAACACGCCCTCGCCACCGAACAGCACGCTTCGGATGCCTTTGACCCGGCGCACGTCCATGTCCACGGTCGGGTGGTAGGCGACGATGCAGCCGGTATCGACGTCCAGGCGTTCGCCGGCGGCCAGCTCACGCTCGACCACGCAGCCGCCGGCATGGATGAACACCCAGCCATCGCCTTCAAGCTTCTGCATGATGAAGCCCTCGCCGCCGAACAGGCCGGTCATGATCTTGCGCTGGAACTGCACGCCGATCTGCACGCCGCGCGCGCCGGCCAGGAAGCTGTCCTTCTGGCAGATCAGGCGCCCGCCGTGCTGGTCCAGCTTCATCGCCAGCACGGTGCCGGGATAGGGCGCGGCGAAAGCGACCTTGCCGCGGCCCTGGCCGGTCTGCGTGTAGACGGTGGCAAACAGGCTTTCACCGGTCAGCACGCGCTTGCCGGCCGCCATCACCTTGTCCATGAAACCGCCACTCTGGCCGCTGCGCGCGCCGCCGCCGAAGACGGTGTCCATCTGCACCGAGGAATCCTTGAACATCAGCGCGCCGGCCTCGGCCACCGCGCCTTCGCCGGGATCCAGCTCGATTTCCACGAACTGCATTTCATGGCCGACGATGCGGAAGTCGATGCGGTCGGCGCGGCCGCCGGTTGACGCGGTTGCGACTGCAGGGGTGACTGCAGGCATCGGCGGCGGAGCCGCGGTGCCGGTGCCGGTGCCGGTGCCGGCCTGCTGCAGGGCGGCGATTTCGGACACCGGTGTCCACCCTGTCATGCCCTGGCACCAGGCCAGCGCGCGCGGATTGGCCTGGGCGAAGCGGCGCGCAGCCTCCTCGTCGAACGGACCGACACGGTCGGCCTGGCCGGGAGCATGGAAGTACCACTGGGTCATCGCAGCAGGTCCGTTGCGGGAAAAACCCCGAGTCTAGCGGCAGCGTCCGGCGGCGCGCGAGGCGGCCATGAACGATCGGCATTTGCGAGGGAGGTGCTGTATTGCAACAATTATCTGGTAGCGCCGTTTTACCACCCCTCCAAACACAGCCTACCGCCATGTCTCCGACCCGTACTTCCCGTGGCCGCTCTCCGGTCGCGCGCCCGCTCGTTGTCGCTCTTTCCGCCCTGCTGCCGCTGGTAGCAGCCGCCCAGGAAACCCCCGCCGCCAAGGATCCGGTCGCCCTCGATGCGCTGCAGGTGACTGCACAGCGTCGTGTCGAGAACGCCAAGGACGTGCCGGTTGCGATCAGCGCGATCCAGGGCGAAAAGCTCGACGTGCTCGGTTCGGCGGGCGATGACATCCGCTTCCTTGCTGCGCGCGTGCCGAGCCTCAACATCGAGTCGTCCTACGGCCGTGCCTTCCCGCGCTTCTACATCCGCGGCCTGGGCAATACCGATTTCGACCTCAATGCATCGCAGCCGGTCTCGCTGGTGTACGACGATGTGGTGCAGGAAAGCCCGCTGCTGAAGGGCTTCCCGCTGTTCGACCTGGCCGGCGTGGAAGTGCTGCGCGGCCCGCAGGGCACCCTGTTCGGGCGCAACACCCCGGCTGGCGTGGTCAAGTTCGATTCGGCGCGGCCGTCGCAGGATGCCGATGGCTACGTGCGCGTGGGCTATGGCAGCTACAACAGCTGGAACGTGCAGGGCGCCTACGGCGGCCCGCTGACCGACCGCTGGTCCGCACGCGTGTCGGCCATCTACCAGCGTCGTGACGACTGGGTCGACAACACCCGTGCCGGTGCGCCCAACAGTGGTTTTGAAGGCTATGACGAAGCAGCCGGCCGCGTGCAGTTCCTGTACGAAGGCGATGACTTCGAAGCGCTGTTCAACCTGCACAAGCGCAAGCTCAACGGCACCGCGCGCCTGTTCCGCGCCAACATCATCGAGAAGGGCGGCAACGCGCTGGTCGAGAACTTCGACCGCGACAAGGTCGCCAACGACGGCGTCAATTTCTCCGACCTGGAAACCTGGGGCGGCAGCGCGCGCCTGCAGTGGAACCTCGGTTCGGTGACCCTGCATTCGATCACCGGCTATGAGACCGCCGAATCGCTCAACCGCGGCGACATCGACGGTGGCTACGGCGCCGCGTTCCTCGGCGCGGGCAACTCCGGCCCGGGCCTGATTCCGTTCTCGTCCGAGTCGGCCGACGGCCTGCCGCACCACCGCCAGTGGACCCAGGAATTCCGCGTGGAATCCAACGAATGGGGCCGCTTCGACTGGCAGGCCGGCGTCTTCTACTTCGATGAAGACGTCACCATCAACAACTTCAACTACGACTCGCTGACCCCGGGCAACCCGCAGACCGGCCACGTCGTGCAGCAGCAGCGCAACAAGGCATGGGCGGTGTTCGCTTCGGGCGACTTCGATGTCACCGACCGCTTCAAGCTGCGTGCCGGCGTGCGCTATACGCAGGACAAGAAGGACTTCAGTGCCAGCGTGCTGCAGGCCGTGCCGTTCGGCACCCCGGTCAGCGGTCCGTACCTGGCCAACACCGACGTCAACGACGTCAGCTGGGATGTCAGCGGCGTGTACAAGCTGACCGACAACGTCAATGCCTATGCACGCGTGGCCAAGGGCTTCCGCGCACCGTCGATCCAGGGTCGCCTGGCGTTCGCACCGGGCCTGTCGCAGGCCGATTCGGAGAAGGTGATTTCGTACGAAGCCGGCATCAAGGCCGACCTGTTCGAACGTCGTGCGCGCCTGGGCTTCAGCGTGTTCCGCTATGACGTGGACGGCCAGCAGCTGATCGCCGTCGGTGGCACCAACAACACCGCCACCCTGCTCAACGCCGACAAGACCATCGGCCAGGGCGTGGAGCTGGACCTGGAAGCCTACCTGGCCGACAACGTGCTGCTGACCTTCGGCAGCAGCTACAACGACACCGAGATCAAGGACAAGAACCTGGCGGTGGCGGTCTGTGGCGGCGGTTGCACCATCACCGACCCGACCACGGTCATCAATGGCGGCACCTATGCGCTGGTCAACGGCAATCCGCTGCCGCAGGCACCGAAGTGGATCCACAACGCGACCCTGCGCGTGGGCTTCCCGCTCAGCGATGGCAGCGAGCTGTATGCCTACACCGACTGGGCCTACCGCAGCGCGGTGAACTTCTTCATCTACGAGTCGCCGGAATTCCGCGGCCGCAGTTCGCTGGAAGGTGGCCTGCGCCTGGGTTACAACTGGGATTACGGCCAGTACGACGTGGCCGTGTTCGGCCGCAACCTGACCAACCAGACCCGCGTGGTCGGCGCGATCGACTTCAACAACCTGACCGGCTTCCTCAACGAGCCGCGTACCTGGGGCGTGGAGTTCACCGCGAAGTTCTGATGCGGCTGCAGCAGTAATGAAATGACGAAGGGCCGGCGCAATGCCGGCCCTTCTGTTTTTCGCGTCCGCCGGGCATGGCCCGGCGCTACCCATGCGTCGCGCCCGGTAGCGCCGGGCCATGCCCGGCGAGCGCAGCGGCGGTGGATTACAAGGCGCTCTGCGGGCGCACCTTCAGCACGGCGTTCTCGGTGGCGCAGTCGCGGCTGGAATGCAGGCCGGCCTTGCGCGCAGCAGCGATCTCCCTGCGCGCGGCAAGCAGGTCGCTGTTGAACGCCGCGTTGTCATGCAGGCGGGCCACGGCGGCGGCGCCCATGAAGCGGCCTTCGAGGATGTCGCTCTGCCAGTGCACGTTGCACACCAGGCGGCTCTCGCCGTAGTTGCGGCCGCGCGCCTGGATGGCATCGGCGCGGTCGGGTGCGATCTCCGACAGGATCAATGCCCATGCCCAGCCGATCGAGGTGTGGCCGGACGGATAGGAGCCGTTGCTGCGCAGCCCCTCCTCATCCTTCGGCGAGCAGGTCGGCTCACCGTTGACCATGAACGGACGCGGGCGCTGGTACATGTTCTTGGCAGCCTTGGTGGCAGCACTGGCGTCGATGCGGCTGCGCTCCAGCAGGCGGTACAGGGCCGGGGTCTTCACTGCATCGACGTCGATGTCGGCGGCACAGGAAAAATGGTTGGCACCTTCCGGAAAGCCGAGTTCGGCATCGACGCCGGCCTGGGCGAAACGCGGGCTGCCGCGCAGCGCACGTGCTTCACGGCTGACCTGCTCGTCCAGCGCAAAGGCCGCCGAGCCGGCGGCCGGTGGTGCCGGCACCAGATCGATGCTGGCCGGCACTGCGGTCTTGTCCAGGTAGCCCACGGCCTTGGTGGTGACGTTGGCTTCGACGGCGGTCGGTTTGCTGGTGGTGGTGGCGGCACAGCCGGCCAGCGACAACGCGATGGCCAGGCCCAGCAGCGGCCGGGCAGGGGGGAGGATCGACGACATGGGCAGACTCGGGCAGGGAACTCGCCGGCCATGATCGCAGCCTCGATTGCCGGCCGCAGCGTCCATCGGTCATACGGCCAGACCCGGCATGGTCCCGCTGCACTGGATGAAAACGGTAATCAATTGTCGGCAATCTGCTGAATCCGGGCGCAGCGCACGGACTTTCACGCGCTGCCGCCACGAGCATCAGGTCACAGCCGGGCCGGGGGGATCCGCTGAAAGGGAGAGACGCGATGCGCAGCACCGCAACAGGAAGTACCGTTCTGGCCCTGCTCCTTGGGGTGTCGACCGTACCGGCGCAGGCCGCCGATGTGTACGGCGTCGCCTTCGTACACGGCACCGGCGCGCAGACCAATGCCACGCAGGACTACTGGCAGCCGGCGATCATCGACACCGTCCGCCAGGGCCTGCCGAACAGCAGCAACTACGTGGTCATCAACTGCGACTTCACCCAGTACATGTGGAAGCCGGAAGCGGCCGGCTGCCTGGCCAACCAGCTTACCGGCTTCATCGACAGCCGGGGCATCACCCAGCTGGTGGTGATCACCCATTCCAACGGCGGCAACGTGATGCGCTGGATCCTGTCCAATCCCACCTACGACAGCCGCTACCCGAAGATCATCAACCGGCTGCGCAAGGTCACTGCGCTGGCGCCCTCCTCGGCAGGTACGCCGCTGGCCGACGCCGTGCTCAACGGCAACACCTTCGAGACCTCGCTGGGCTGGCTGCTGGGCTACAAGAACGATGCCGTGCGCATGCAGCAGGTGGGGCACATGGCCACCTACAACGCGCAGAACCTGTACGGCACCGCCGGCCGTCCGGCCCTGCCCAAGCCGTTCCGCGCAGTGGTCGGCAGCGATGTGGAATCGGCAGTGTGGGACAGCAACAGCTACTGCGGCGGCTACTCCGCCAATGTCGGCCTGGAGTTCACCCAGAACTGGCTGTCGTCGTGCTCGGACGGTTTCCTGGAGTGCAGCAGCCAGAAGGCGGCCGGCACCCTGTGGTTCACCGACAAGGCGCGCACCCAGGGCGCCGAGCCGCTCAGCCACAACCAGAGCCGCCGTGAGTGCTTCGGCCTCGGCGGCATCCTGCGCAACGACCTGACCCAGTGAGGGAGATGACCATGACGATCCATTCCACCCTGCTGGCTGCCGCCGTGCTGGCGGTCCTTTCCACTGCATCGGCGCAGGCCGCGCAGCCGCTGCGTGTTGCCGCTGGCGACCAGATTCCCGCCGGCCTGGTTGCCGCGCCGCTGCCTGCCGATGAAAGCGAGCACTCGCCGCTGGCCTTCGCCTGGGCGCTGGACCCGGCACAGCCACTGCAGGCCCCCGGTCCCCAGGCCGCCATCAGCCGCAGCTACTGGCAGCAGGTCGACGCTGCCGAACTGCAGCGCGGCCTGGAACTGCCACTGAGCGCACCGGATGCGGTGATCCAGCTCAGCCCGGCGCCGGGCGCCCGCGCGCTGCCGGCAAGCTCGCTGCAGGTACGTGATCCGGCGGGGCGCAGCAGCGTCGCGCGCAGTGTCGACGCACGCCAGCTGCAGGATGCGGGCATGCCGGTCGGTGATGGCAGCAGCATGCTGCGCACCGGCACCACCAGCGCGGCCGGCGCTTACCGCCTGCAGAGTGCGCAGGCGCAGGGCCGCTATGTGGTGCAGGTGCTGGAGCCCAACAGCCCGCTGCGGTTGGAAGTGCAGGCCAGCCAGACGCAGGTGCTGGCCGGAGGCAACGTGCAGCTGCAGGCGCGTCTGCTGGAAGACGGTGCCAGCGCGTCGGCGTTGCGCACACGGCGTGACAGCCTCGGCGGCGAAGCGCTGCTGGTCGCACCCGATGGCCGCAGCTGGCCGCAGCGGTTGCTGCGCACCACCGATGGCAGCCTGCGTGCACAGGTAAGGATTCCGGCCGAGGCCAGCAACGCACAGGGCCTGTGGGAACTGCAGGTGTTCGCCCAGGCCGACGGCGTGCTGCGCGATGGCAAGGTCGCCTTCGCCGTGGCGCGGCCAACCGCACGCTTCACCGGCCAGGCCGCCCCCGACCCGGCCAGCCGCCAGGTCAGTCTGCCGTTGCAGGTGGCCGCCGCCGGCCGCTACGAGGCGCGCGGCACCCTGTATGCCACCGCAGCCAACGGCCAGTTGCAGCCGGTGGCGCAGGCGCATGCCGCAGCGTGGTTCGATGGCCCGGGCCGCGGCGCGCTGGTACTGCCCTTCGACCAGGCCGCGTTGCCTGCCGGCTTCGGTGCGCCCTATGAACTGCGCGACCTGCAGCTGCAGGACCAGAGCCGGATGGCACCGATCGAGTCGCGCGCGCTGGCGTTGCGGTTCTGAAGCAGGGCGTGGCGGGCCGGACGTCCGGCCCGCCACAGACGCGGTGTCACCCCGCGTACGCGGTCAGCCGTCCTTCCTGTTCCACCACCGTGATCGCACCGCCGAACACGGCTGACAGCGGTTCGTCGCGCAGCAGCTCGGCGCGCGCTCCATCGGCCACCACGCGGCCGTCGCGCAGCAGCACCACGCGCTCGATCTCGGGAATCACTTCCTCGATGTGGTGGGTGACCAGCACCAGGGTGATGCCCTGCTGCGCAAGCACGCGCATGGTGGCGATCAACTGCTGGCGGGCGACCAGGTCCAGCCCGGTGGAGGGTTCATCCAGCAGCAGCGCCTGCGGCCGGTTGACCAGCGCGCGGGCGATCAGCACCCGGCGGGTCTCGCCGGCCGACAGTTCGGCGTAGGCACGCTCACGCAGGCCCGACGCACCGGTCATCGCCAGGGTCTCGCCCACCCGCATGCGCATATCGTCGGTGACCTCGCGGAAGGCCGGCACCATGTAGCTGGCGAAGAACCCCGACAGCACCGCCTGCTCCACCGTCAGCCCCGGCATGTCGGCCAGGTTGCTGCTGAGGTCACCGGTGACGATGCCAAGTTGGGAACGCAGCCGGTCGACCTGCCAGCGGTTCTGCCCCAGCACCTTCACCGCCACCGTGCCGTCGGCCTGCGCCAGCGGGTACAGCTCGCGGGTGATCAGCTTGATGAAGGTGGACTTGCCACAGCCATTGGGGCCGAGCAGGGCGGTGTGCTGGCCCTGCGCGATGCGCAGGCTCAGCCCGTGCAGGACCTTCACCTGTCCGCGCATCACGCTGGCGCGGTCCAGTTCGATCAAGGGCGGCGGGTCCCCGGCGGATGGGGCGGGGTCTACGGCGCGGATGCGCGGATCAAGGGTCGACAACACGGGTCCCCAACTGTGAACGAAGCCACGGAATGGCGCTGCCAATCCAGCGGTGCAAGGTGCAGTTTGCAACGCAAGCGCCCATGATGTCTTCCATACCTGTGTCGCTCTGGAGAGCCGCCATGCCTGATGCCCTGATGTCCCTGCTGACCGGTGGCGTACTGGGCCTGGGCTGGTGGCAGCTGGCCCTGGTGCTGCTGGTCTTCACCCAGCTCACGATCTTCTCGGTCACCCTCTACCTGCACCGCAGCCAGGCGCACCGGGGCGTGGACTTCCATCCGGTGGTCGCGCACTTCTTCCGCTTCTGGACCTGGCTGACCACCTCGATGATCACCAAGGAGTGGGTGGCGATCCATCGCAAGCACCACGCCAAGGTGGAAACCGAGGACGACCCGCACAGCCCGGTTACCCGTGGCATCGGCCAGGTGTTCTGGCGCGGCGTGGAGCTGTACCGCGAAGCACGCGGCATGCGCGAGGACATCGAACAGTACGGTCGCGGCACTCCGGACGACGCGATCGAGCGCCGCCTGTACACCCCGTATGCAACCCTCGGCCCGGTGCTGCTGTTTGCCATCAACACGGTGCTGTTCGGCCTGCCGGGCGTCGCCCTGTGGGCGATCCAGATGGCGTGGATCCCGTTCTGGGCCGCCGGCGTGGTCAATGGCCTGGGCCACTGGTGGGGCTATCGCAACTACGAGTCGGCCGACACCTCCACCAACCTGACGCCGTGGGCGTTCTGGATTGGTGGCGAGGAACTGCACAACAACCACCATGCGTTCCCCAGCTCGGCGCGCTTTGCGATGCGGCGCTGGGAATTCGACATCGGCTGGAGTGCGATCCGCCTGCTGCAGGCATTGCGCCTGGCCAAGGTCCTGCGTGTCGCGCCGGCCATGGACGTGCGCCCGAACATCGCCGTGCCCGACGCCGATACCCTGAAGGCACTGCTGTCGCATCGCTTCCAGGCGATGACCGACTACCAGCGCAACGTGTTCATGCCGGCATTGCGCGAAGAGGCGCGATACGCGGGTGCAAAGCTGCGCCGATTGCTGCCGCGCCGGCTGCGCCGTGGCCTGGTCAACGACGGCCGCTGGTTGAAGCCGGACAGCCGCGCCCAGCTCAGCGAATGGGTCGCCCAGCGCCCGCGCATCCGCACCCTGGTGGAATACCGCGCACGCCTGGCGACGCTGCTGGAAGCACGCGGCCATGATGCCGCCGAGCGCCTGCGTCAACTGCAGGCCTGGTGCCGCGAGGCCGAGGAAAGCGGCATCGCCGCGCTGCAGGCCTATGCCGCGCGACTGAAGGGCTACACCCTGGTGGGCGGATGAGGGCTGCGCTGACGGCATTGCTGCTGGCCGCCGTGTGCGCACCTGCCGTGCAGGCCCAGGTCAGCGACACTGCCAGTTACCTGCAGCGCATGGACAGCGATGGCGACGGCAAGGTCAGTGAAGCCGAGTACCTGCAGTGGATGCTGTATGCCTTCGATCGCATGGACCGCAACGGCGATGGCGTGCTGACCGCCGACGAACTGCCCGGCGGCAAGGGCAGGGCCATCACCCGCGAACAGCAGCGGCAGGTGATCGTGCAGCGCTTCCACAAGCAGGACGCCAACGGTGACGGATTCCTGGATGCACGGGAACTGGCTGCACCGCCGCGCTGAGCGGGCATAGAATCGTCCCATGCCCGAACTGCCCGAAGTAGAAACCACCCGCCGTGGCCTGGCGCCACACCTGCAGGGTCGCCGCGTGCACGGGGTGATCCTGCGCCGTGCCGACCTGCGTTGGCCGATTCCACCGGAAGTGGCCGAGCTGCTGCCCGGCCAGCGCATCGAAGAGGTGCGCCGCCGCGCCAAGTACCTGCTGCTGGATACCGCCATCGGCAGCGCCGTGCTGCACCTGGGCATGTCCGGCAGCCTGCGCGTGCTGCCCGGCGACACCCCGTTGCGCGCCCATGACCATGTGGACATCAGCCTGGACAACGGCCGCCTGCTGCGCTTCAACGACCCGCGCCGCTTCGGCAGCCTGCTCTGGCAGCCGGCCGGCGAGATCCACCCGCTGCTGCAGGGGCTGGGCCCGGAGCCGCTGGACGACGCCTTCGACGGCGACTACCTGTTCGCCCGCAGCCGCGGCCGCAGCGCGCCGGTGAAGACCTTCCTGATGGACCAGGCGGTGGTGGTCGGGGTGGGCAACATCTACGCCGCCGAGAGCCTGTACAAGGCGGGGATCAGCCCGTTGCGCGAGGCCGGCAAGGTCACCCGCGAGCGCTATCGGCGGCTGGCCACGGCAGTGAAGGAAACGCTGGACTACGCCATCACCCGCGGTGGCACCACCCTGCGCGATTTCATCAGCCCCGACGGCGCGCCGGGCTACTTCGAGCAGGAGCTGCTGGTCTATGGCCGCGATGGCCTGCCGTGCCCCGGCTGCGGCCGCCCGCTCAAGCACGCCATGATCGGCCAGCGGGCAAGCGTGTGGTGCAGCCGCTGCCAGCGCTGAACGTCTTCATGCGCTGCACACGTGCAGCGCTATAGTCCAGCCGACATCCGCTGCGGGGGAGCGTTGGCGATGGACGAAGGCCCGGATATCACCGTATGGCTGGATGCTGCGCGCGGTGGCGACCGCGCCGCGCTCGACCGTGTGCTGACCACCCTGTACCAGGAACTGCACAGCATGGCCCGGCGGCAGCTGGCCGGGCAGCAGGGACGCACCCTGGATGCGACCTCGCTGGTCCACGAGTCCTACCTGAAACTGCTGGGCAGCCGCGGTGCGGCGCGCTTCGAGGACCGTGCGCACTTCTTCGCCTATGCGGCGTCGGCGATGCGCAGCGTGGTCGTCGATTACGCGCGCAACCGGCTGGCGCGCAAGCGCGGTGGCGACCTCAAGCGGGTGGCCGAGATTCCCGAGAACAGCAGCAGCGGCGTGCGCCTGGACGAGGATCTGCTGGCCCTCGATGTTGCATTGGAACGCCTGCAGGCCGTCGATGCGCACCTGGCCAAGGTGGTGGAGCTGCGCTACTTCGCCGGCTTGTCCGAACTGGAGATCGCCGAACTGAGCCAGCGCTCGGAGCGCAGCATCCGCCGCGACTGGCAGAAGGCGCGGCTGTTCCTGCTGGCCGCGATGCGCAGCGACTGAGTCGCCGCCACCCACACCATGGATACCGCCCGCTGGCAGCAATTGTCGTCCTGGCTGGACCAGCTGCTGGAGCTGGCACCCGCCGCCCGCCAGCTGCGCCTGCAGCGCGTGAGCGCGCAGGACCCGACGCTGGGCCGCGAACTGGAACGCCTGCTGCAGCAGGAAGCTGACAGCCACGAGTTCATGGCCCAGCCCTTGTGGACCGCTACGCCGCCAGGCCGCGCCGGAAGCGAGGTCGGGCCGTATCGGCTGCTGCATCCGCTCGGCGAAGGCGGCATGGGCGAGGTCTGGCTGGCCGAGCGCTGCGATGGCCTGTACCAGCGCCAGGTCGCGCTGAAGCTGCTGCGCAGTGGCGTGGCCGATCCCGGCCTGCGCCAGCGCTTCGGCCGCGAGCGGCAGATCCTGGCCCGCCTGCAGCACCCGCACCTGGCACAGCTGCTGGACGCCGGGGTGGACCAGCACGGGCAGCCCTACCTGGCGCTGGACTACGTGGAAGGCGAGCCGATCAGCGACTACTGCCGGCGCCTGCAACCGCCGCTGGAAACGCGTCTGCAGCTGATGCTGCAGGTCTGCGCGGTGGTCAGCCATGCGCATGCGAACCTGGTGGTGCACCGCGACCTGAAGCCCTCCAACATCCTGGTACGCGCCGACGGCACGGTGAAACTGCTCGACTTCGGCATCGCCAAGCTGCTCGACCACGACGATCCGAACGCGGCCCATCCGGCTACCGAAATCCGCGCGTTCACCCTGCACTACGCCGCGCCGGAGCAGGTGCGTGGCGAGGCGGTGACGACCCTGACCGATGTCTATTCGCTGGGCGTGGTGCTGTTCGAGGTGGTCACCGGGCACAAGCCCTATCGCCTGCGCCGGCACAGCGATGCGGAATGGGAGCGCTCGATCCTGGATGTGCAGGCACCGCGTGCCTCGGCGCTGCTGCAACGGCTGGCCGCCGAGCCGGGGGCACCGAGACGGGCGCTGCTGCGGCAGGCCAAGCGACTGCGTGGCGATCTGGACGTGCTGCTGGAAAAGGCCCTGCAGAAAGACCCGCAGCAGCGCTACAGCTCGGCCGAAGCACTGGCCGGCGACCTGCGCCGCTACCTGCAGGGGCAGCCGATCCAGGCGCGTCCGCCGGGCATGGGTTACCGGGTGCGAAAGTACGTGGGCCGCCATCGCTGGGGCGTGGCGCTGGCCGGGCTGGCCGCGCTGGCCCTGCTGGGGACCACGTCCTTCGCCCTGTGGCAGTTGCGCCAGGCGCGGGCGGAAATGGCGCGTGCGCAGGCCATGCAGGATTTCACCGTTGGCCTGTTCGACAAGGCGGCCAGCCAGCGCCACGGCCATTTCGACGTGCCGCAGCTGCTGGCCACCGGCCAGCAACGGGGCGAAGCCGAACTGGCTGACCAGCCGCTGGCGCTGGCCGAGCTGCAAGGGGTGATCGGCCGCCTGCGCATCGGCCTGGGCGACTACCAGCTGGCGCTGCAGACCCTGGACCAGCAGCGCCAGCTGCTGCAGGAGGTGGGCGAGGTGCCGCCGGCGCTGCAGATCGAGGCGGTGACCCAGCGGGGGCGCGCACTGCGCATGCTCGGTCGCGGACGCGAGTGCCTGGCGCACCTGCAGCCACTGCAACCGCTTGCGGCCAGCCAAGCGGCGGCATTGCCGGCGGCGGTGGCCGAGTTCCACAGCCAGCTCGGGCGGTGCCAGGCCCAGCTGGGTGACGCCGATGCGGCGCGGCGTTCGTTCCAGCAGGCGCTGGCGCTGCGCCACCAGGGGATGGTCGAGCGCTTCGGGCGTGCTGAATCACTGGCCGATCTGGCCGCCCTGGACGCCACCGCCGGACGCCTGCCGGCCGCGCTGGCGGGGTACCGGCAGGCGCTGGCCCTGCTCGGCCAACGCGCCGACGCCAGCAGCCCGCAGGTGATCAGCCTGCATCGCCAGCTGGGCGATGTGCTGGCCCGGCAGGGCGACACGCAGGCGGCAGCGGCCGAGCTGGAGCTGGCCTGGCAGGCGGCACAGGAGGCATGGGGACCGCGCCACCCGGAGGCACTGGTGGTTCGCCGCGCACGCGCGCTGTTGGCCCTGCAGCGTGGCCAGCACGCGCTGGCCGGCCAGGAACTGCGGCAGGTGCAGGCACAGCTGCTCGGCGCTCTGGGCCCGGACCATCGCGAGATCGGCTACGGCGAGTTCGCCCTGGGGAAATGGGCCAGCGCCAGCGGCGACCCCTCGGCGGCGGCAGCGCACTATGCCCGCGCGGTGGCGATCTGGCGCCAACCGGATCACGTCGCCCTGCTGCCGCAGGCGCTGCTGGCACAGGGGCAGGTCCTGCAGCAGGCCGGCCAGATCGCGCAGGCCCGCACCGTGCTGGCCGAGGCACGACAGCTGCTGCTGGCCCAGCGCGGTCCGCAGGCACCGGCCCTGCACGAGCTTGATGCCCGCCTTGCGGCATTGGCACAGGCTGAACAGGGTATCGAGTCCACCGCTGCCCGTTAACGTTTGTCTGCCTATGATGGCCGACCTTCCCTTTGCTCCCGCGCCTGCATGCAACGACGCGACTTCATCCGCAATGCCTCCCTGGCCCTGGCCGCCTTCGGCCTGCCGTCACTGCCGGCCTGCGCGGCCAGCAAGAGTGGCCAGCTTGGGCTGCGCCGGCTTGGCCAGCCGCAGCCGTTCGATTTCGCCACCCTGAAGGGCCAGGCGCGCGCGCTGGCACAGGCGCCCTACCAGAGCCACAAGCGGGTGCTGCCGGGCAAGCTGGAGGCGCTGGACTGGGATCAGTACCAGTCGATCGGCTATCGCCAGGACCACGCCCTGTGGGCCGACCAGCCGGGTAAGTTCCAGGCCAAGTTCTTCCACCTGGGTCTGTACTTCCATTCGCCCGTGCGCATGTACGACGTGGTCGACGGCAAGGCGCAGGAACTGGCCTATGACGGCGCCGCGTTCAACTACGGCAAGAGCGGGTTGAAGAATGGTGAGCTGCCGGCCGACCTCGGCTTTGCCGGGTTCCGGCTGAACACGCGCAAGGACACCGACCGCGATTTCGCCGCGTTCCTGGGTGCCAGCTACTTCCGCGCAGTGGGCAAGGAAGGCCAGTACGGCCAGTCCGCGCGTGGCCTGGCCATCGACACCGGCATGGGCAAGCCGGAGGAATTCCCAGACTTCATCGCCTATTACCTGGAACAGCCTGCGGCCGACTCGGACACCATCATCGTCTATGCGCTGCTGGATTCGCCCAGCGTGGCCGGTGCCTACCGCTTCGCCGTCACCAACGGCGATGTGCTGCTGATGGACATCGACAGCGCGTTGTACCCGCGCAAAACCATCGAGCGGCTGGGCATCGCCCCGTGCACCAGCATGTACCAGGTAGGCGAGAACGACCGCCGCATGGGCTGGGACTGGCGCCCGGAGATCCACGATACCGACGGCCTGTCGCTGTGGACCGGCGCTGGTGAATGGATCTGGCGGCCGCTGGTCAACCCGCGCAACCTGCGCTTCAACATGTTCGTCGACCGCAACCCGCGTGGCTTCGGCCTGCTGCAGCGTGACCGCAACTTCGACCATTACCAGGACGACGGCGTGTTCTACGAGAAGCGTCCGTGCCTGTGGGTGGAGCCGAAGGGCGAATGGGGCGAGGGTTCGGTGCAGCTGGTGGAGATTCCCACCGTCGATGAAACCTTCGACAACATCGTGGCCTTCTGGAACCCGAAGGAAAAGCCGCAGCCGGGCCAGGAACTGCTGGTCGGCTACCGGCTGTACTGGGGCGCGCAGCCGCCGGCGCATACGCCGCTGGCCCATTGCGTTGCCAGCCGCACCGGCCTGGGCGGGGTGATCGGCAAGAAGCGCGAGTACTTCTCGTGGCGCTTTGCGGTCGACTTCGAAGGCGGCGAACTGGCCAGCCTGATCGACAAGGCCGACGTCGAAGCCGTTGTCGAAACCAGCCGTGGCCGGGTGGAGATCGTCTCGGCGCGGCCGCTGCGCGAGATCAAGGGCTACCGCGCGATGTTCGACCTGGTGCCGCCGGAGGGCAGCAGCGAGCAGATCGACATCCGCCTGTACCTGCGCAGTGGCGGCAAGACCCTCACCGAAACCTGGCTGTACCAGTACACCCCGCCGCCGGCTGGTGCGCCGGAGCGCACGCTGTACTGAAGCAGAGCGGTGCCGGCCAAGCGCCGGCACCCTTGATTCAGGGCTTGCTGTCGGTCGCGTGCGACTGGGTCGGCACGCCCACTTCCACCGTGCCACGGCGGATCTTCATCCAGGTTTCGTCCTGCCAGCGCTCGTACTGCTTCGGATCCCAGTACTTGGGGTCATACAGGCGGTCGGCCTTGATCGTGCGGGATATGCCGCCGTCCATGTACACGATGTCCACGTTGTTGGACATCGAGCCTACGCGGCTGCCGGTCATCTCGCGTCGTCCCTTCCTCAACACTTCGGCCATGCGTGGGCGCGCGACCTCATCGCCATACTCTGCACGCAGCGCGCTCGCCTGCGCCCGCGCGGCGTCGTGCTGTTCCAGCGGCAGGGTCGCCCAGTACTCGTTGCGCAGGTCCACGAACAGCGGGTAGCCGCGCTCGGCTGCCACTTCCATCCACGCATAGGCCATGACCGGATTGCGCGGCTGTTCAACGCCGTACCAGTACATCTCGCCCAGGTAGCCCTGCGCGGGTTTGTCGGCATAGCGTGCGGCCAGCCGGAAGTTGTCCATCGCGCCATTGACGTCGTTGCGGCGCAGGGCGTTGACGCCCCACTGCCGGTACATCATGTCCGGATGGCTGTCCATGAAACCGGCGCCGATCACGGCCGCGTCCTCTTCACCGGACGGGCGCTCGGCCGCAGTGGCGAACAGGGGCAGGAACAACACGGAAAGCAACAACAGGGCGGGGCGCATGACGGACATCCAGTTCGGCAGCAGGTAGTGCCGCAGCCTAGGCCCGACCACGCGGCCTTGTAAACCGCAGGACGTCATGGCCCGTGAAGGGCCATGCCCTACAACGGCAGCGGTGCCTGCGCCGGATCGATCCGCCCCTCGCCACGGGTGATCTTCTTGAACTCGGCGCGGCTGACCGACACGTAGCGCTCGTTGCCGCCGATCTCCACCTGCGGGCCGTCCTGCACGGCATGGCCATGTTCGTCCACGCGCACGGTCATGGTCGCCTTCTTGCCACTGTGGCAGATCGTCTTGATCTCCTGCATCTCGTCGGCCCAGGCCAGCAGGTACTGGCTGCCCTCGAACAGCTCGCCGCGGAAATCGGTGCGCAGGCCGTAGCACAGCACCGGGATGCGCAGCTGGTCGACCACTTCGCTGAGCTGCCAGACCTGGCTGCGGCTGAGGAACTGCGCCTCGTCCACCAGCACGCAGCCCAGCGGCCCGTTGGCCTGCAGATCCTGGCTGACCCACTGCTGCAGGTCGGTGTCGCGTTCGAAGGCCATGCCGTCGGCGCGCAGGCCGATCCGCGAGGCGACCACGCCCGCGCCGGCACGGTCGTCCAGGCGTGGGGTCAGGATCGCCACGCGCATGCCGCGCTCGCGGTAGTTGTGCGCGCTCTGCAGCAGGGTGGTGGTCTTGCCGGCGTTCATCGCCGAATAGTAGAAATAGAGCTTGGCCATCGGCCGATTGTACGACGCCACCCGGCGCCGGCCGAAGCCGTTCAGCAAGCCCACCGGCCGGCGGCTGTGGCCGCCACCAACGCCCGCTACAATCGCACCCCAATGCACGGTCTCAATCCCCCCCAAGCTGCCGCCGTCCTCCACATCGAAGGACCGCTGCTGGTGCTCGCCGGCGCCGGCAGCGGCAAGACGCGCGTGATCGTGGAAAAGATCGCCCACCTGATCGGCTGTGGCCGCTACCCGGCCAAGCGCATCGCCGCGATCACCTTCACCAACAAGTCGGCCAAGGAAATGCGCGAGCGCGTGGCCAAGCGCCTGTGCGAGCAGGATGCCGATGAAGTGACCATCTGCACCTTCCATGCGCTGGGCCTGAAGTTCCTGCAGATCGAGCATGCCGCCGTCGGGCTCAAGCGCGGTTTCTCGATCTTCGATGCCGATGACGCGGCCGCGCAGATCAAGGACCTGATGTACGGCGCCAAGCCGGACGACATCGAGGACATGAAGAACCTGGTGTCGCGCGCCAAGAACGCCGGCCTGTCGCCGGAGCAGGCGATGGCCGCTGCGCGCAGCAACCGCGAGAAGGAGGCGGCCGGCATCTACGAGCGCTACCAGTTGCGCCTGAGCGCGTTCAATGCAGTGGACTTCGACGACCTGATCCGGTTGCCGGTGCAGATCCTGGAAGAGAACCCGGAGATCGCGCTGGCCTGGCGCGAGCGCATCGGCTACCTGCTGGTCGACGAATGCCAGGACACCAACGATGCGCAGTACCGCCTGCTCAAGCAGCTGGCCGGTGACAAGGGCAACTTCACCTGCGTGGGCGATGACGACCAGTCGATCTACGCCTGGCGCGGTGCCAACCCGGAAAACCTGCAGCAGATGGGGCGCGATTACCCGGCGCTGGAAATCATCAAGCTGGAGCAGAACTACCGGTGTTCCAACCGCGTGCTGCGCGCGGCCAACGCGCTGATCGCCAACAATCCGCACGAACACCTGAAGAAGCTGTGGAGCGACCAGGCCGACGGCGAGCGCATCCGTGTGTGGGAGTGCCGCAACAGCGAACACGAGGCCGAGAAGGTCGCCGCCGAGATCGCGTTCGTAGCGCAGACGCGCAACGTGCCGTGGAGCGATTTCTGCATCCTGTTCCGCGGCAACTTCCAGTCGCGGCCGCTGGAAAAGGCCATGCAGCTGCTGCGCATCCCCTACCACCTGACCGGCGGCACCATGTTCCTGGAGCGCCAGGAAGTGAAGGACACGCTGGCCTGGCTGCGGCTGCTGGTGAACCCGGACGACGACACCGCGTTCCTGCGTGCGGTGCAGTCGCCCAAGCGCGAGGTCGGCGCCGGCACCCTGGCCAAGCTGGCCGAACTGGCCTCGGAAAAGGACATGCCGATGGCGCAGGCCGCCGAGGCGATCGGCGCGCTGCAGCAGCTGCCACCGCGCGCGGCCAACAGCCTGGCGCGCTTCACCGACATCCTGCGTGACCTGCGCGCGCAGACGCGGCAGATCAGCTCCGGCGACATGATCCGCAAGGTCGCCAAGGAATCGGGCCTGCTCAGCGAGCTGCGGCAGCAGGCCAAGGAAGAAGCCAGCTACCAGCGTCGCGCCAACAACATCGAAGAACTGGCGCAGTGGTTCGAGGGTGGCCCGCGTGGTGCCACCGCGGCCGATCTGGCCGGCCAGCTGGCGCTGTTGTCGCGCAGCGACAAGGACGAGGGCGGCAACCAGGTGCGGATGATGACCATGCACGCCTCCAAGGGCCTGGAATTCCCCTATGTGTTCATCGTCGGCTGCGAGGATGGCGTACTGCCGCACCAGGTCAGCCTGGACGAGGGCAATCTGCAGGAAGAGCGGCGCCTGCTGTATGTGGGCATCACCCGCGCCAAGATCCAGCTGTGGATGAGCTACAGCAAGCTGACCCGCAAGTTCGGCGAGCATGTGCGGCTGAAGCCGAGCCGCTTCTTCGAGGAGATCCCGGCCGAGGAGATCCAGCGCGATGGCGCTGATCCGGTTGCGGATGCGGCGCGGAAGAAGGAGCGGGCGACGGCGGGGTTGGCGGCGATCGAGGCGTTGTTCGACTGATCGGCGAACGGCGCAGCCCCTCGTGGCTGGCGCTCAACGCAGTGGGTTCGTGGTTGGCCGGGTAGAGGGACTGCGCAGGGGACGCTGCAAGTACGTCCCTGTAAGCTCGGTCGCCGCATCCATGCGGCTCACGCCCCTGCGCAGCCCCTCTACCCGGCCTTGGACGGTTTCCTGGCGCGTCAGCCACGGAAAGAAAAAAAGAAAACCAAAGGCAACGGCAACCGCGGGGGCTGAGGCACAATCGGGGTCTCTGGCTGGAGACCTGTCCGTGCACCCGATTGAAAGCGAACGCCTGCGCCTGCGGGCCATTGAACCGGACCGCGATGCGGCACCGATGCTGGCCCTGCTCAACGATCCGGGCTTCGTGCGATTCATTGGTGACCGCAACGTGCGTGACGAAGCGCAGGCGCGCGAGTACATCGCCCTGCGTGTGCTGCAGAGTTATGCGTTGAATGGCTTCGGCATGTATGCGATCGAGCGGCTGTCCGATGGTGCGTGGCTGGGCAATGCCGGGCTGGTGCGCCGCGAGGGGTTGCCGGCACCGGATATCGGCTACGCGGTGCTGTCCGCATACGCGGGGCAGGGCTATGCCAGCGAGGCGGCACGGGCGGTGTTCAATCACGCGCGCACGTCGCTGGGCCTGATGGATCTCTACGGCATCACCGATCTGGACAACGTCGCCTCGGCGAAGGTGCTGCTGGGCCTGGGCATGCACGAGCGCGGGGTCATCCAGCTGCCGGGCATCGAAACACCCAGCCGGCTGTTCGCTACCTTGGGTGCGGCCGACGTCGGGTAGTGCCGGCCGCTGGCCGGCAACCTGGCCATGCCTGGATGCCGGCCAGCGACCGGCACTACCGGGTGCAGCTGCGATGGCGCCGGGCCATGCCCGGCGGGCTGTTTCAGCCGCGCAGCCCGGCCAGTTGGGCCTGCAGCTCGGCCACTGCCGCTTCCAGCTGCGCCACGCGCTCGGCCAGGCCGGGGTCGGCCGGCTCGGCGCCGCCGCCACTGCTGGCGTACTTCGCTGCCAATGCCGCGCCGTCCACTTCACCGCACAGCAGGTGCATGTAGCGGTCTTCGCGCTGGCCGCTGGCGCGCGGCAGCACCACCAGCAGGGCACGTTGCTGCAGGCGCTCGATGGCGTGGCGGGCTTCGTCGGCATCGGCGAAGCGGTGCAGGCGCTCGGCGCGGGTGACCAGTTCGCCCAGGGTCTGCGGCCCGCGCAGCAGCAGCAGGGCCAGCAGCACGGTCTGCTGCCGGGTCAGGTCCAGCGCGCTCTGCAGGCGGTGCTCGTAACGGTCGGCGCGCGAGGAGAAGTGCTGGCGCGCCAGGCCCAGGGTCTCCAGCTGGCGCAGCGCATGCTCCACGCTGCCGGCGCTCACGTTCATCACCGGCTCACGGGCGGTCTTCTGGTTGGCCGCCGATTGCGCGGCGTTGACGGTCAGCGGGTAGGTGTCCGGGGTGGTGGCTTCCTTCTCCACCAGGCAGCCCAGCAGGCGCGCCTGTACGGCATCCAGCAGCGGAACGTCGGGGGTCTGGGCAGGGTCGGTCATGGCGGCTTCCGGAAGACAACGTGTCAACCGCCAAGCATAGCCGTCCCGGCGGCGCCTTTGCCGGTAAAATGGGCCGGTATATCTGATTGCCGGTGAATCCATGCGTCGTCCCGTTTCCCTGTCCCTGACCCTGCTCGCCACCGCGGTGCTGGGCCTGTCCGCCTGCAAGCGCGTGGAAGCGCCTGCCGAAGCCGCCACCCCGCAAGCCCCGGCCGCCGCCGCCAAGGCCGACGGCGCGCTCGACGCGACCGCCAACGACAACCTCAATGCCGTGCTGTGGATGCAGCGCGCGCAGGAATACAGGGCGATCACCGAGCAGACCTACCGCGCCGCCGCCGACCATCTGGACGTTGCGCTGAAGGAAGCCCACTGGGACGCGCTGGTACCGGAAGAGCGCGGCAACGAGGCCAAGGGCCTGAAGCCGGCCGTGGTGCTGGACGTGGATGAGACCGTGCTGGACAACTCGCCTTACCAGGCGCGTCTGGTGCGTGACGGCAAGGAATACGACGAACTCAGCTGGGACCAGTGGGTGGCCGAAAAGAAGGCCAAGGCCATTCCTGGCGTGGTCGATTTCGCCAAGGCTGCCAATGCCAAGGGCGTGACCCTGCTGTACATCTCCAACCGCGCCGTGCACCTGAAGGACGCGACCCTGGCCAACCTGCGCGAGCAGGGCCTGCCGGTGGCCGATGACAGCGTGTTCCTCGGTCTGGGCACCGTGGTTGAAGGGTGCGAGCAGGCCGGCAGCGAGAAGAACTGCCGCCGCCGCCTGGCCGGGCAGAAGTACCGCGTGCTGATGCAGTTCGGCGACCAGCTGGGTGACTTCGTGGAAGTGACCGCCAACACCAACGATGGCCGCGACGCGCTGCTGCAGCAGTATCACGACTGGTTCGGCGAGCGCTGGTGGATGCTGCCGAACCCGACCTACGGCGGCTTCGAGCCGGCGCAGTTCAACAACGATTACGCGCAGTCGCGGCAGGCCCGTCATGACGCCAAGCGTGCCGCGCTGGACTACGCGCCGTGAGCCGCGCCCCGCTGCCGCTGCGTGACGACGAACGCCTGATCTTCGCGCTGGACGTGCCTGACCGTGTGCAGGCGCTGGCGTGGGTCGACCGCCTTGGCGACAGCGTGGCGTTCTACAAGATCGGCATGGAACTGCTCGCCTCCGGTGAGTACTTCCAGGTGCTGGACGAATTGGCACGCCGCGACAAGCGCGTGTTCGTCGACCTGAAGTTCTTCGACATCCCGGCCACCGCCGCGGCAGTGATCAAGCGCCTGGCGCAGTGGCCGGTCAGCTACGCGACCATCCACGGCTGGCACCCGGCGATGATGGAGGCCTGCGCGGCCGCCAACAGCGGCGACATGCGCCTGCTGGCGGTGACCGTGCTGACCTCGATGGGCCGCCCGGACCTGGCGCAGATGGGCATCGACCGCGAGCCGGTGGAGGTCGTGGTCGAACGCGCGCTGGCCGCACAGGCCGCTGGCATCGACGGCGTGATCGCCTCTGGCCAGGAAGCCGGCCCGATCCGCGCCGCGACCGGCGCCGGTTTCTCGATCGTCTGCCCGGGCATCCGCCCCGGTGGCCCGGTCGGCGATGACCAGAAGCGCACGGTGGGTGTGGCGCAGGCGTTTGCCGATGGTGCCGATGCCATCGTGGTCGGTCGTCCGATCCGCCATGCGTCCGATCCGCAGGCTGCAGCACGGGCGATCCAGCAGGAAATCGCGACGGCTTTGGCCGCGCGCTGAGCCCCGCCCCGACGGCGGTCACGCCGGCACCACGAACGCCATCCCGTCGAATGCGGGATGGCGTTCGCATTTGTGCCTGTTGCCCTGACGCACCCGACCCCAGCCGGGAAAACTGTGCGCCGCATCGCGCTGTAAGCGTGGAGCGCCCTCTATCAATCGATGCACCAGCACGGACCGCGGCCGTGCCGGTACCAACCATCGACAGAGGAATACACGGATATGTATCGCAGCACCTCTTTGTTGTTCGGCGGCCTGTTGGCGGCGGCCATCGTCTTTCCCGCCACGGCTGCACCCCAACCCCGCGAAGCACCGCGCATCATCGGCGGCGAGGATGCCAAGCCGGGCGACTACCCGTTCATGGTCAGCCTGCAGGGCATCTCCTACGGCGACACCGACCACACCCGGCACTTCTGCGGCGGCACGCTCATCTCACCGTCCTGGGTGCTGACCGCCGCGCACTGCGTGCAGGGCAATTCGCCCGCCTCGATCGCGGTACTGGGCAATGTCACCAGGCTGTCCACCGAACCGTCCGCGCATGCATCCAACGTCAAGGCCATCCACGTGCACCCGGCGTTCAACAGCGGCAACACGCTGGAACATGATGTTGCCCTGATCCAGCTCAGCGCACCGTTGGCCGATGCGCAGCCGGTCACGCTGCGGTTGCGGCCCGATGCCAGCTATCTCAAGCCAGGCCGGGAGTTCACGGTGATCGGCTGGGGCGACACCGACATCAGTGAAGAACGGCTCTATCCCACCCAGCTGCAGACGGTGCAGACCCCGTTCGTGCCCTTCGCCGAATGCCAGCAGGCCTACGGAGGCGAGCTCGCACGCGGCAAGGTCATCTGCGCCGGCCGCGAAGGGATCGACAGCTGCCAGGGTGACTCCGGTGGTCCGCTGCTGCTGCGCCTGCGCGAGGGCTGGACCCAGTTCGGTGTTGTCAGCTGGGGCGAAGGCTGCGCGTTGGCCGGCTACCCCGGCGTTTATGCCCGAATCGCCGAAAAACATGCCGTAGATTTCATTGAAGCAGTCTGGCAACGCGATTGATCCAGTAAAATCAATGGGTTGAATGACATTTCATCATGTGTTGCGTTAACTTTGCGGGCAGCGTAGGATCGCCGCCATCCGGTCTTCGGGCCGGACATGCGCCACAACACTGTCCACCGGCCTTGCGCCGGTTTGAAGAGCCTGCGATCCCTGTGGTCCGGGCTCTTTTTTTATCCGCCGGGTGCGGCAAGGGCCCATCGGCGCGGGGCGTGGATCCACCGCGCAGTGCGCGCCATGGCAGAAACCGTGACGCCCCGGCTTGCCGCTGTCACGTCGCAGGCCGCAAGATGCGGACCGGTCCGGGGAGTCCGATTGCATGAGCGTGGTAATGCGAGGAAGGTCTGCGCGGGGATGGGGGCTGGCGGCCATGCTGCTGCTGGCCATCGCCGCGTGCCGTGAATCCGGCAGTGATCCGGCCGCCGCGCCGGCTGAACCTGTCGCTGCGGTACAGGCGATGGCGCAACGGCTGGCCGAGGACGACCTGGTCGGCTATGCAAAGCTGTCGGTGCCCCCCAGCCAGTACCAGCGCCTGCAGCAGGCCTGGGCCGACGGCCACAGCCAGTGGCCGCTGACCGGACTGCCGCTGGGCGACCAGCTGCTGCCGATGCTGGCGGCGCTGCGTGAGCCCGGCGCCAGCGTGCAGCTGCAGCGCAGTTTCGATCGCCAGCTGGCCGGCCAGGCCCGTGCCGTGCGCCAGGCCGCGCAGTCGATGGGTAACTTCGGTGTGCAGTACCTGCGGCACCAGAAGGGCTATACGCCCGGCCAGCAGGCGCACTACATCCAGCTGGTGCAGACCCTGGCCGCCTGGGCGCAGGATGCCCCGATCAGCGACCGCGCCAGAGCCCGCAGCAGCATCGCCGCCCTCGTCGGCGCCGCCGCCCAGGTGGGTTTCCAGGACGATGCCGGTCTGCAGGCCGCAGGCATGGAAGGCAGCCTGCAGCAGCTGGCGCCGTTCATCCACACGCTGAAGGCGGTGCTGGCCAGCTATGGCCTGGGTGTGGACGAGGCGCTGCGCAGCGTGCGCGGTGAGCTGCTGTCGGTGGAGGGCGACAATGCCCTGGTGCGCCTGCAGTACGAGCTCGCCGGCCGCGCGATGACCGTGCAGGTGCCGCTGAGCCGGCGCGAGGGTCACTGGTACCTGACCCGTACCCTGGCCGATACCGATGCCCTGTTGCGGCAGGCCGATGCGGCGCGCGCCGCCGCCGCTCCGGACCCTGTGCCCGCCCCGACAACCGATGGGGAAGCGGCAACGCCATCGGCTAAGCCATAATGACGTCGATGTCGAAACAGAACCCGCTGCCGTTCCCCGGCGAAGAATCCCAGCCGACGCCCGCCGACACGGCGCCGGCGTCCCCCTCGACCGACGCCGGCACGCCGCCGGCGGCGACGCCTGTGCACGCGCGTCCTGCCGGCCGCCGCCCGCTGTGGGCGCGCCTGCTCGGGCGCCTGGTGGAACCCTGGCTGTCGCTGAAGATCGAGCCGGAAGACCCGGGCCAGTACAACGATGGCCGCCCGGTCATGTACGTGCTGGAAGACTACGGCCTGTCCAACGCGCTGATCCTGGACAAGGCCTGCCGCCAGGCTGGCCTGCCCTCGCCGCTGGTACCGTTGGCCGGTGACCCCACCGGCCGCAAGCGCGCCTACCTGGCCCTGTCGCGGCGCAGTTCGAGCAACTCGCTGATTCCCGAGCAGCGCGGCGCCAAGACCCATTCCGATTCGCTGGCCAAGGTCCTGCAGGCCCATCGCGTGCGCGACGACCTGGATGTGCACTTGGTGCCGGTGTCGATCTTCGTCGGCCGCGCCCCGGACAAGCAGAGCGGCTGGTTCGCCGTGCTGTTCTCGGAAAACTGGGCGCTGGTCGGCCGCTTCCGCCGCCTGCTCGGCCTGCTGCTGAACGGCCGCAACACCATCGTCCGCTTCGCACCGCCGATCTCGCTGCGCAGCACGGTCGACGAGGGCCTGGAGCCCGAGCGTACGGTGCGCAAGCTGCAGCGCGTGCTGCGTACCCATTTCCGCCGCATCCGCGAGTCGGTGATCGGTCCTGACCTGTCGACCCGGCGCCTGCTGGTGGACCAGGTGCTGGCCGCCGAGACGGTGCGCGAGGCGATCGCCTCGCAGGCCAAGCGCGACAACAGCAAAACCAGCGATGCCTGGAAGAAGGCGCACGCCTACGCCTGGGAAATCGCCGCGGACTATTCCAGCCCGGTGGTGCGCTCGGCCAGCTTCATGCTCAGCCATGTGTGGAACCGCATCTACGCCGGCGTGCTGGTGCACCACCTGGACAAGTTCAAGGCCGCAGCGCCGGGCCACGAAGTGGTCTACGTGCCCAGCCACCGCAGCCACATGGACTACCTGCTGCTGTCCTACCTGCTGTACGACCGCGGCATCGTGCCGCCGCACATCGTGGCCGGCATCAACCTGAACCTGCCGGTGGTGGGCACCCTGCTGCGCAAGGGCGGTGCGTTCTTCATCCGTCGCTCGATCCGCGGCAACGCGCTGTATTCGGCGGTGCTGAGCGAGTACGTGGCGCAGCTGGTCGCCGGTGGCTATTCCATCGAGTACTTCGTCGAGGGCGGGCGCTCGCGTACCGGCCGGTTGCTGCAGCCCAAGGGCGGCATGATCTCGATGACCCTGCGCGCGTTCCTGCGCCAGCCGCGCAAGCCGGTGCTGTTCCAGCCCATCTACATCGGCTACGAGAAGCTGATGGAAGGCGGCAGCTACCTGGATGAACTGTCCGGGCGGCCCAAGGAGAAGGAATCGATCTGGCAGCTGCTGTGGGGCATCCCCAAGGTGCTCAAGCAGAACTACGGCCAGGTGGTGGTGAACTTCGGCGAACCCATCGCGCTGAACGATGTGCTGGCCGAGAAGGCTCCGGAGTGGGGTGGCGAGGCGGTGTCCGAGGACGAGAAGCCCTCGTGGCTGTCGACCACCGTCGATACCCTGGCCGAGCGCATCCAGGTGCGCATCAACGGCGCGGCCGACGTCAATCCGATCAACCTGCTGGCGCTGGCGCTGCTGTCCACGCCCAAGCATGCGATGGGCGAGGCCGACCTGATCGCGCAGATCGAGCTGTGCAAGACCCTGCTGGTGGAGATGCCGTATTCGGGCCGGGTGACGGTGACCCCGCACTCGCCGGAGCGGATCATCGCCCACGCCGAAGAAATCAACGTCCTCACCCGCATCAAGCACCCGCTGGGCGACGTGCTCAGCGTCAGCGGTGATACCGCGGTGTTGCTGAGCTACTTCCGCAACAACGTGGTGCACCTGTTCACCGCATCGTCGTGGGTGGCCTGCTGCTTCCAGAACAACCGCCGCATGAGCCGCACCGGCCTGGTGCAGCTGGGCCGCACGGTGTACCCGTTCCTGCAGGCCGAACTGTTCCTGCCGTGGACCGAGGACGAGTTCGCCCAGCGCATCGACCAGACCATCGACGTGTTCGTGCGTGAGGGCCTGCTGCAGAACGTCAACGAAGACGACGGCGGCATCCTTGCCCGCAACACCGGGCAGACCGACGAAGTGTTCCGCCTGCGCGCGATCGGTCACTCGCTGCAGCAGGCATTCGAGCGCTACTACATCGCCATTTCGGTGCTGGTGAAGAACGGCCCGGGCACGCTCGGCGCCGCCGAGCTGGAAAGCCTGTGCCAGCAGGCCGCACAGCGCCTGAGCCTGCTCTATGCACCGGCCGCGCCGGAGTTCTTCGACAAGTCGCTGTTCCGCGGCTTCATCCAGAAGCTGCGCGAGCTGCGCCTGGTGTGGCCGGACGAGAACAGCAAGCTGCTGTTCGACGAGCGCCTGGACGCCTGGGCCAAGGATGCCAAGTTCATCCTCGGCCGCGAACTGCGCCACACCATCGAACGGGTCAGCCCGGAAGCGGCGCGCCCGGACGAACCGGCACCGCAGGATTGAACCTGCGGCGCCTGTCGGGCCTGGCCGCGTTGATCGCGGCCGGAGGCCTTGCGGCTACTTCGGCGCAGGCTGCAGAAGCCTGCGTGGACGACAACCTGCCCGGGCGCCTGGCCGATGCGCCGGTGCGCCTGTGTATCGAGGCCGGGCAACCGGTGCGCTACCGCTTGTGGTTGGCCGGCGAGGTGCGCATCAGCGGTGATGAATCCGCCGCTCGCCAGGGTCTTGCCGGTGACTGGTACGGGCACCCGCTGGGTCTGCGCTGTTCCGGTGCCGACAACGTGCGCCGCTGCGACCTGACCGTGGACGGTGAGGCGGCCTGGAGTGCGGAGCTGGCGCTGCCGCGTTGATGCAGGGCCCCATCCACGCATGGCGTGGATCCATAGGCTGCCGCTGTGCCATCGGCGTTCGGGGCGGCGTAGGCCAGTAGATCCACGCCATGCGTGGATGGGCCACCGGTTACGCCGGTTCGTCCGGAATCTGCAGGCTTTCCAGCTTGGTGATGCAGTCCTTCAGCTGCAGCTTGCGCCGCTTCAGGCGCTTGAACTCCAGCTCATCTTCGCCGTTGGCGGCCATGCGCGCGATCTGTTCATCCAGCGACCGGTGCTCGGCGCGCAGGGCGACGAGGTGTTCGACGATTTCGGCGGGGTTGTAGGTGTCCACGGTCTCCGAGCATACACAGCGACGATGACTGCCGGGAGAGGGGAATCCCGACCCCGGGTCCGGGCTGCCACAAGCCGGTAGAATGGCGCCATGTCCGCCGTGATCTCCCTGCCCGATCCCCCGCAGCGCGTTCCGCGCGATCCGCGCGTGGACGGGCTCGGGGCGGACAAGCTGGGCAAGCGCCTGCGCCGCCAGGTCGGCCAGGCCATCGCCGACTTCGGCATGATCGAAGCGGGCGACAAGGTCATGGTCTGCCTGTCCGGCGGCAAGGACAGCTACACCCTGCTGGACCTGCTGCTGCAGCTGCAGAAAAAGGCGCCGGTGCCGTTCGAACTGGTGGCGGTGAACCTGGACCAGAAACAGCCGGGTTTCCCCGCGCACGTCCTGCCGGAGTACCTGGCCGGGCTGGGCGTGCCGTACCAGATCATCGAGCAGGACACGTATTCAGTGGTCAGCCGGGTCATCCCGGAAGGCCGCACGATGTGTTCGCTGTGCTCGCGCCTGCGCCGTGGCGCCCTGTACAACCACGCCAAGGCGCATGGCTTCAGCAAGATCGCACTGGGCCACCATTGCGATGATGTGGTGGCCACGTTCTTCCTGAACCTGTTCCACCACGCCAAGCTGGCCGCCATGCCACCGAAGCTGCTCAGCGACGATGGCCAGCACGTGGTGATCCGCCCGCTGGCGTACGTGCGCGAGCACGACATCGCGCAGTACGCGCAGGCGCGCCGTTTCCCGATCATTCCCTGCACCCTGTGTGGCAGCCAGGAAAACCTGCAGCGTCGGCAGGTCGGCCTGATGCTCAAGCAGTGGGACCAGGACCATCCGGGGCGCATTGAACAGATTGCACGTGCAATGGCCGACGTGCGACCTGCGCAGCTGGCCGATGCCGCCCTGTTCGATTTCATGTCCCTGGGCCGCCGTGGCGATGCGGCGCATGCCGATGCCTGGCCGGCCGACGCAGTTCCCGAGACGCCTGCCGTTTAAGGTCGGGCGCCCTTCTTCTTCAGACACCGGAATTCCATGTTCTTTCGCAACCTGACGTTCTTCCGCTTCCCGACTGCCACTGATTTTTCCGAAGTCGATACCCTGCTGCCGCACGCCCTGCTCAAGCCGGTGGGCGCACTGGAAATGAACTCGCGTGGTTTCATCTCGCCATTCGGCCGCGAAGAGAAGGAAGTGCTCTCGCACCGCATTGCCGAACACCTGTGGCTGACCGTCGGTGGCGAGGACAAGATCCTGCCGGGCGCGGTGGTCAACGACCTGCTCGAGCGCAAGCTGGAGGAGATCGAAGAGAAGGAAGGCCGCCGCCCCGGTGGCCGCGAGCGCAAGCGCATGAAGGACGACCTGCTGCATGAACTGCTGCCGCGCGCCTTCGTGAAGTCCTCGCGCAACGATGCCTTCATCGACCAGCTGCACGGCTATGTGGCGGTGGACACCTCCAGCCGCAAGACCGGCGAATACTTCATGTCCGACATCCGCGGCCTGCTTGGCAGCTTCCCGGCGATGCCGCTGAACGCCGAAGTCGCGCCGCGTTCGATCCTGACCGGCTGGATCGCCGGCGAGCCCCTGCCCACCGGCTTCAGCCTGGGCGAGGAGTGCGAGATGAAGGACCCGGTGGAAGGCGGCGCGGTGGTCAAGTGCCAGCATCAGGAACTGCGCTGCGACGAGATCGACAAGCACCTGGATGCCGGCAAGCAGGTCACCAAGCTGGCCCTGGTGTTCGAGGACAACCTGTCCTTCGTGCTGGGCGACGACCTGATCGTGCGCAAGCTGAAGTTCCTGGACGGCGCGCTGGACCAGCTGGAACATGCCGACGAAGACGGCCGCCGTGCCGAGTTCGACGCCCGCTTCGCCCTGCAGAGTGCGGAGATCCGTCGCCTGTTCCTGCTGCTTGAAGAAGCCTTCAAGCTCAGCAAGGCTGACTGAACAGGCAGGCCGTCGGCCGCCGGTCATCCGGCGGCCTCGCACGGCGCTATGCTGGGACCATGAGCCGTCTGCTGCGCCGCCTGATCTCGCCGGTCCCACCCGCCACCGTGCAGCGCGATACCGTTCGCCTGCGCCTGGAGGATGTCGAGATCGAGATACTGCGCGTGCGTGATCCACGCGCGCGCCGGATCAAGCTCAGCGTCGATGAGCGCGGCGCACGACTGACGTTGCCGCCGCGTGCCAGCCTGGTGATGGGCGAGCGCTTCCTCGAACTGCATCGCGAATGGCTGGGGCTGCAGCTGCGCCACTACCAGGGGCATGGTCTGCCCGCCGCGTTGCAGCCCGGCGTTGAAGGGGTGCTGCCGCTGCGCGGCGAGTTGTTGCCGCTGCGCTGGCAGGAAGGCCGCTACGCACGGCTGGAAATCGACGAACACGGTGCCTGTGTGCAGTGGCCGAGCCGTGGCGGCGATGCGACCCTGCGCCGCCTGCTGCGCGAATTCTATGAAGCACAGACCCGCGCCGATGTCGGCCGCTGGTTGCCGAAGTACCTGCCCGGCCTGCCGCGCGCGCCCAGCCGCCTGCGGTTGAAGGTGATGTCCTCGCAATGGGGCTCGCTGGCCCCCGACGGCAGCATGGCGCTGGACCTGGCACTGGTACTGGGCCGTCCCGCCGCCTTCGAGTACGTGCTGGTGCACGAACTCTGCCACCTGATCCAGGCCAACCACTCGCCCGCGTTCTGGCACGAAGTGGAACAACGCTTCCCCGACTGGCGCGAGCAGCGCGACTATTTCCAGCTGGAAGGGCGACGCCTGAAAGCGATGCTCCGGCAACTGCTGTAGCGCCTGCGCTACAGCAGTTGCCCACGCATTCCTCCTCTACCCCCGCCTTCGGCGCGCCCCTTCAACAGAAGGGGCTCCACTCCATAGAGCCGGCGGCGCAGTCGAGCAAAATCGGCTCTACTGAAGCGCGCACAGCGCGCGACCCGCTTTGCTCCTGCTCTTCCTTTTCTCTTCCGTGGTCAGCACGGAAACCATCCGTGGCCGGGCGGGGTGGGTTGCGCAGGGGCGTGAGCCGCATGGATGCGGCGACCGAGCTTACATGGACGTACTTGCAGCGACCCCTGCGCAATCCACCCCGCCCGGCCAAGCACGGCTTTTGATCTGAACGGCCACCACGAGCGGCTCAGCCGTTGGCCGCAAACCTCATCGACCCGCGCGCAGGGCCGCCGCCTCCGCCCACCGCGCCGCCACGCGCGGCGCAGTGATGCACACCGCCTGATCGGTCACCGTGGTCACCGCCCGCTCCAGCAGCTGGATGTCCGCTTCGTGCTGGCGCGCCACGTGCGGATCCTCGAAAAAGATCGCGCGCTGGCAACGGCCTTCCAGCACGCGGTCGGCAATCTGCGCATCGCCGCCCATCGGCCCGCTCTGGTAGCGCGTCACCCACGCCGCATCCGCTGGCCAGCCGCGGCTCCAGGCCAGCTCGTTCAAGCGCTGGCCGGTGGTGCCGGTGGCGACGCGTTCGCCGAAGCGCGCCAGTACGTCGAAGTGTTCATCGGCGAACGCCAGCATCGCCGGCTTCATCGCATCGTGCGCGATCAACGCCAGCGTCTGCCCTTCGAATGCATGCAGGTCGTTGGCGCCTGTATCGGCAGCCAGGCCAGCATGGATGCGCTCCACCTCGATCCAGTCGCGGGCGGTGGCCACGGTGGAAATGAAAGGCTTGCCGTGGATCACGCACTGGCGCTTGAGCGCGGTCGCCTCGGGGAATACCGAGGAAGGGTCGACTGGATCCATCAGATAGATCGCACCGTCCAGCGTACGCTCGGCGCCCATGCCCACCACTTCGGCCACCAGTTTCATCAAGCCGCCGTCGCGACCGTAGGGATAGCGCTGCAGGCCGTCGTAACCGGCAAGGAAGCCGTTGCGCTGGATCGCGTCGTGGGTGCGGCCGACCGCACACAGTGTCATGCCCAGTTCGCGCAGCCCGGGTTCGCTGGCGCGCAGCCAGCGGAACAGTGCCGCGCGCGCGTCGTGGTGATGGAGACGGTTGGCGGCCAGGCCGATGCGCATCGAAAGCTCCGGGATCGGTAGAAGCGGCAGTGTATGTCGCTATTGGCGGTTTCGGAGGGTTTTACAAATTTCCTCATTGTTGCTGGCAGGGGCGTCGCTAGCGTGGCAGGAGGCCGCACCGCGATGCGGCCATGCCCCTGCCTGCGACATGAGGATGTCCACCGTGAATGTCGCTGGCCCTTTGGCCCGCATCGCCGCCCTGTCGCTGTTGTCGGCGCCGGCCTGGGCCGGACAGTGCGAAGGCCCCATCCTGCTTGCCTATCCCGCTGACCGTGCGCCGTTGTCGTCCAGTCAGGACGACACGCCACAGGGGCTGGTGGCCGCCTATCTGGCGCTGCTGCAGGAACAGGTGCCCACGCTGCGTGCCACACCGGTCGCGGCGACGACGCTGGCCGCTGCCGCGCTGCCTGCAGGGACCCACGCCGTGCTCGGCTGGCCGCGCGCGCAGACGCCGAAAGGCTGGGTGGCCAGCGTGCCCTACCTGCAGGTGCCGCAGGTGATCGTGCGACGCCCCGACGCGCTGCCGATCCACGGCCTGGACGGACTTCACGGTCGCGGCGTGGCCAGCCTCGACACCGTGCCGCTTGCCAGGGTGCTGGAGGAGTCGGGCGCGCATGTGCCGCTGCTGCAGGTGGCGGCATTGGACAAGGCGCTGCAGCTGCTGATCAGCGGCCAGATCGATGCAGTGGTGGGCAACCTGGTGGAAGTGGAAGCGGCGCTGCGCGATCAGCCTGGCGGCGCGCTGGACGTGGCGGCGCCGGCCGGCTTCAGCGACGCACTGGTATTGGCGGCGCTGCCGGCGTGCGCGCACCTGGTGGATCGCTTCAACCAACTGCAGGCGGGCATGACGGAGGAACAGCGCGAGGCATTGCGGGCCCATTGGGTCTCGACATCCCCTCGCCGCGGCCACGTGCCGCCGGTGTCGCCCCTGCGCGGCTTGATCGCAGTGCTGCTGATGCTGCTGACAATGGGCCTGGTGCATGCATTCGGCTACTGGCGGCTGCACCGCGAAGGCCTGCGCAGGCAGGCGCTGGAGCAGCGGCTGCAGGAAGTCACCGCCAACCTGCCGGCGGTGGTGTACCAGGCGCGGCGCAGCAGCACCGGCGAGTACAGCGTTCCCCACATTGCCGGCGATGTGCATGCCCTGTTCGGGATCAGCGTAGATACCGCGCGGGTCGACCATGGAAGCCTGCTGGCAGCAGTCCATCCGCAGGACCGCCGCTCGGTGCTGGCCTGCGTTGATGCCGCCGCGCTGGTGCGTGGGCCCATCGACATCACCTTCCGCACGCGCGGCCCCAACGGCTGGCGCTGGGTACGTTCGCACGGGCGCCCGATTGACTGCAGCGACAGCGGCGTGGACTGGAGCGGATACTGGATGGATGTCACCGAGGCGCGCGCACGTACGCAGGCACTGAACGATGCCCGGCGTGATGCTGAGCAGGATGCTGCCGCCAAGAGCCATTTCCTGGCCACCATGAGCCACGAGATCCGCACGCCGATGAGCACCATGCTGGGAATGCTGGAGCGCTTCGGCGGCGGCGCGCTGGATGCGCGCCAGCGCCAGGTACTGGCGACCATCGATGATGCCGCGCAGATGCTGCGGCAGATCCTTGATGACGTCCTGCACAGCCAACGCCTGCAGTCCGGCCCACAGCCACCGCAGTGCCTGCCCACCGACCTCGCCGGGCTGCTTCGTGCAGTGCAGCGCCTGCTGGTGCCGGTGGCAGCAAGCAAAGGGCTGCATCTGCGCTGCGAGGTGGATCCTGCGCTGCAGCGTGGATCGTTGGCCGATGCGCTGCGCCTGCGCCAGATCCTGTTCAACCTGGCGGGCAATGCGCTGAAATTCACCCTGCACGGTGGGGTGGACCTGCAGGTGCGGGTGCTGCAGCAGCGCGAGCGTGGCCAGCAGCTGCGGCTGCAGGTGAGCGATACCGGCGTGGGCATCAGCCGGGAGCGCCAGCGGGCGGTATTTGCAGCATTTACCCAGGCCGACGCCTCCACCACCCGGCGCTTCGGTGGCAGCGGCCTGGGCCTGGCGATCTGCCGGGACCTGGCGGCATCGATGGGCGGGCAACTGCACCTGTGCAGTACGCCGGGCGTGGGCACCACGGTGTGGCTGGACCTGTACCTGCCGGCCTGCGAGGCGCCATCGGTGGAGCATCGTGATGATGCGGCTGGCCTGCACGAATTGCCGCCGGTACGGGTACTGGTTGCCGAAGACCATCCCACCAACCTGCAGCTGCTGGTGCGACAGCTGCGGGATCTGGGCCTGCAGGTGCATGCCGCAGCCAATGGCGAGCAGGCCTGGCAGGCGTGGCAGACGCAACGGTTCGCGCTGGTCATCACCGACTGCCACATGCCGGGCATGGACGGCTTTGCCCTGGCCCGCGCGATCCGCGCCGATTGCCGTGCCGACGCGGCAAGGGTGCCGATCATCGCGTTGACCGCCAGCGTGCTCGACAGTACCCGTCAGGCCTGCCTCGACGCTGGCATCGATCATTTCATCGCCAAGCCGGTCGACCGCCAGGCACTGCATGCCACCCTGGCCGCAGTGCTGATGCCGCTCGATCTGTCAGTGCGCCAGTAGCCGGGCGATGCTGGCGGCGGCGTCGCGACCTTCGGCCACGGCGGTCACCACCAGGTCGGCACCGCGCACTGCGTCACCACCTGCGAACAGACGGGGATGTGCGGTCTGGAAGGGCAGCTTGCCCTTGCCTCCGGCGAGGATGCGGCCGTTGGCCTGGCCCTCCACGCCATGCTCGGCCAGCCACGACGGCACGCTGGGCGAGAAACCGAACGCGATGATCACCACGTCCGCTTCCAGCAGCGACTCGCTGCCCTCGATCTGCACCGCGTTCTGGCGGCCGTTGGCATCGGGTTCGCCCAGGCGCGTCTCGATGACGGTGACGCCGATCACTTCGTCATCGGCGCCGGCTTCGATCGACAGCGGCTGGCGGTTGAACAGGAAGCGCACGCCTTCCTCGCGCGCGTTGGCCACTTCGCGCGCGCTGCCCGGCATGTTGGCTTCGTCGCGGCGGTAGGCACAGGTGACCTTGGCCGCGCCCAGTCGCACCGCGCTGCGCACGCAGTCCATGCCAGTGTCGCCACCGCCGAGGACCACCACGCGCTTGCCGTTGAGGTCGGGCAGGGCGATCTGGTCTTCCCAGCCGGCGATCGGCCGACCCTGCGGATCATCGCCGCCGACGATGCGGCTGTTCTGCACCAGGAACGGCAATGCCGGCAGGACGCCCTTCAGGTCCTGGCCGTCGAGGCCACCATCGGTGTAGCGGTAGGCGCCGGTACCGACGAACACCGCATCATGTGTGTCCAGCAGCTGCTGCAGGCTGATGTCGCGGCCGATCTCCACGCCGAGGCGGAACTGCACGCCCATGCCTTCAAGCACGTCGCGACGACGACGGATCACGTCCTTGTCCAGCTTGAAACTGGGGATGCCGAACTGCAGCAGGCCACCGACCTGTTCGTAACGGTCGTAGACCACCGCGGTGATGCCGGCATGCGCCAGGCGGTCGGCACAGGCCAGCCCCGCGGGGCCGGCACCGATCACCGCCACCGTGTGGCCGGTGGGCTGCACCGCCGTCATGTCCGGCCGCCAGCCGGTGGCCAGCGCGGTATCGACGATGTACTTCTCCACCGCGCCGATGGTGACCGCACCAAACTCTTCCAGCGTGCAGCTGCCTTCGCACAGGCGATCCTGCGGGCATACCCGGCCACACACTTCCGGCAGCGGGTTGGTGCTGTGGCACAGCGTGGCCGCTTCATGGATGCGGTTCTCCTGCACCAGCTGCAGCCATTGCGGAATGGCGTTGTGCACCGGGCACTTCCAGCTGCAGTACGGGTTGCCGCAGTCCAGGCAGCGGCCGGCCTGGTACTGCGCATCTTCCTTGCCGAACTTTCCGTACAGCTCACCCCAGTCGCCGGAGGTGCGCAGTTCAACCGGGATGCGCTGCGGCATGGTCCGGGGCAGGTCGAGGAACTGGAAGGCGTGCTTGCGGCTCATGGCGGACTCTGTGGATTTCCGGATGCCGGCCAGCGGCCGGCACTACAGCGGTGGGGAAGCCGGTGCGCCCAGTGCATGCGGCGCATCCGTCACGTGCGGTGTGTCACGCCGCGCGGCGCAGGGTTTCGGTCAGCGACTCGATGCTGGCGGCCTTGGGTTTGACCAGCCAGAACTTGCCGATGTAATCGCGGAACTCGTCCATGATCTGCTGCGCCCATATGCTGCCGGTCAATTCGCGATGACGGCCGATCAGGCGGTGCAGATGCTGGCGGTAGTTCTCGAACCCTTCGGCGGAGACGCGATGGATGTCGATCAGCTCGTGGTTGTAGCGGTCGACGAAATCGCGGTCCACGTCCAGCACGTAGGCCAGGCCACCGGTGAAGCCGGCACCGAAGTTCAGGCCGACCTTGCCCAGCACCAGCACCACGCCGTCGGTCATGTACTCGCAGCAGTGATCGCCTGCGCCTTCCACTACCGCCAGTGCGCCGGAGTTGCGCACGGCGAATCGTTCACCGGCACGGCCAGCGGCGAACAGCTCGCCACCGGTTGCGCCATACAGGCAGGTGTTGCCGATGATGGCGGTGCTGCGTGCCTCGAAGCGTGCGCCACGCGGCGGACGCACCACCAGGCGGCCACCGGCCATGCCCTTGCCGACGTAGTCGTTGGCTTCACCCTCCACTTCCAGGTGCAGGCCGCCGACGTTGAAGGCGCCGAAGCTCTGCCCGGCGCTGCCACGGAAGCGCAGTTCCAGCGGCGATTCGGCCATGCCCTGGTTGCCGTGCGCGCGCGCCACGGCGCCGGCCAGGCGGGTGCCGATGCTGCGGTCGGTGTTGTGGATCAGGAAGCGATGCTCGCCACCGCGCTTGTGTTCGATGGCCTCGGCCAGCAGGCCGTCCATCTGCGTGGCCAGGCTGTCGGGAGATTCATACAGGCGCTGTGCGGCGCAGTGGCTGCCCGGGTAACTGGCGTCGGCCAGCAGCCGCGACAGGTCCACGCGCACGTCCTCGCGCGGCGAGACCTCAAGCTGGCGCAGCAGGTCGGTGCGGCCGACGATTTCCTGCAGCGAACGTGCGCCCAGCACCGACAGCCAGCCGCGTACTTCCTCGGCCAGCAGGCGGAAGAAGTTCTCCACGCGCTCGGGCTGGCCGGTGAAGTGGTTCTCGCGCAGGCGTTCGTCCTGGGTGGCCACGCCGGTGGCGCAGTTGTTGAGGTGGCAGATGCGCAGGTACTTGCAGCCCAGCACGATCATCGGCGCGGTGCCGAAGCCGAAGCTGTCCGCGCCCAGCAGCGCTGCCTTGACCACATCCAGGCCGGTCTTCAGGCCGCCATCGGTCTGCAGCAGGGTGCGCCCACGCAGGTCGTTGGCCACCAGCGCCTGGTGCGCCTCGGCGATGCCCAGTTCCCACGGCACGCCGGCGTAGCGGATCGAGCTGACCGGCGAAGCACCGGTACCGCCGTCATGGCCGGAAATGGTGATCAGGTCAGCACCGGCCTTGACCACGCCCGCCGCGATCGTGCCGACGCCGGCATGGCTGACCAGCTTCACCGACACCAGCGCGGTCGGGTTGACCTGCTTGAGGTCGTAGATCAGCTGCGCCAGGTCTTCGATGGAGTAGATGTCGTGGTGCGGCGGCGGCGAGATCAGGCCGATGCCCGGCCTGGCATAGCGCAGGCGTGCGATCAGTTCATTGACCTTGTGCCCGGGCAGCTGGCCGCCTTCGCCGGGCTTGGCGCCCTGCGCAACCTTGATCTGCAGCACTTCGGCGTTGACCAGGTATTCGGCGGTGACGCCGAAGCGGCCTGAGGCCACCTGCTTGATCTTGCTGCGCTTGTCGGTGCCATAGCGCGCCGGGTCTTCGCCACCTTCGCCGGAATTGCTGCGGCCGCCGAGGCGGTTCATCGCAATGGCCAGCGCTTCATGCGCCTCGGGAGAGAGCGCACCGAGGCTGATCGCGGCGGTATCGAAACGCGGGAACAGATCGCTGGCGGGTGCCACTTCGTCCAGCGGTGTCGGCGTCGCCGCCGGCACCAGCTGCAGCAGATCGCGCAGCGCCGACGGCGGGCGCGCATGCACGGCATCGCAGTACTGCTGCCACGCACGCGGGTCACCGCTGCGCGCTGCGCGCTGCAGGGTGGTCACCACGTCCGGGTTGTACATGTGGTACTCGCCGCCGTGCACGTACTTCAGCAGGCCGCCGACATCCACGCCCTGCTGGGCGTCCCAGGCCTGCGCGCACAGTTCGCGCGCGTCGGCATCCAGGCGCGCGAAGCCGGCGCCACCGATGCGCGACGCGGTATCGGGAAAGCACAGGTCCACGACCTCCGGCTCCAGGCCGATGATCTCGAACAGCTGCGCACCGCGGTAGCTGGCCACGGTACAGATGCCCATCTTCGAGATGATCTTGGACAGGCCCTTGTAGATGCCCTTGCGGTAGCGGCGGCCGATCTGCGACTGCTCACCGCCCTTGCTGAGCTTGAGGATGCCGCGTCGGCCGAGGTCGAACAGGGTCTGGTAGGCCAGGTACGGATACACCGCCGTGGCACCGAAGCCGAGCAGGCAGGCCATGTGGTGCGCGTCGCGCGCGGTGCCGGTCTCGACGATCAGGTTGACGTCGCAGCGCAGGCCCAGCCGTGACAGGTGGTGGTGGATGGCGCTGGTGGCCAGCAGCGCATGCACCATCGGCCGCCCGGCCACCGGGTAGCGGTCGGACAGCAGCAGCATCACCATGCCGTCGCGCGCAGCCTGTTCGGCCTCGACGCAGATGCGTTCGATGCCCGCACGCAGGCCCTCCTCTTCGCTGTAGGACAGGTCGAGCAGGCGGTTGGCCTGCACGTACTGGTCCATCTTCAGCAGCTGGCGCAGCTTGCGCTGGCTCAGCACCGGCGAGTTGAGGATGACGTGGTTCACCGTCTCCGGGCCGGCATGGAAGATGTTGGTCTCCTTGCCGAGCTGGGTGGACAGGGACATCGCGCAGTCTTCGCGCAGCGGGTCGATCGGTGGGTTGGTGACCTGCGCGAAGGCCTGGCGGAAATAGTCGTACAGCGGACGGCTGCGCTGGCTGAGCACGGCCATCGGCGTGTCATCGCCCATCGAGCCGGTGGCTTCCTGCTCGGTCTCGGCCAGCGGCCGCAGCACCTGTTCCACTTCCTCGCTGCTTAGCTGGTACAGCTTGTGGTAGCTGCGCAGGGTGCTTTCGTCGAACGGCTCTTCCACCAGCGACGGGTCGATCAGTTCGGTCTGCAGGTAGGTGACGCCCTGCTGCAGCCACTGCTTGTACGGTGCACGGCCGCGGTTGATGCGGTCGATGGCCTCCGAATCGAGCAGGTCACCGCGCTTGAGGTCGATGGCGATCATCTCGCCCGGGCCGAGCTTGCCCTTGCGCACCACGCGCTCGGTCGGTACTTCCCAGACGCCTGCTTCGGAGGCGACCAGGAAGTGACGATCGGCGGTCAGCATCCAGCGCGCCGGGCGCAGGCCATTGCGGTCGAGGGTGCATACCGCGTAGCGGCTGTCGCAGGCGACGATGCCGGCCGGGCCGTCCCACGGTTCGCTGTTGAGGCCGTGGAACTCGTAGAACGCAGCCAGGTCCGGGTCCTTGAATTCCAGCGACTGCGTTGCCGGCGGCACCAGGATGCGCAGGGCCTGGATCAGCTCCATGCCGGCGGACACCATCAGTTCCAGCATGTTGTCCAGGCTCTGCGAATCGGAGCCGTGCATGGAGATGACCGGGTCGAACTCGCCGATGTCGAAACGGGGCGTCTTCCACACCTTGCTGCGCGCCTGTGCCCAGCGCCGGTTGCCTTCGATGGTGTTGATCTCGCCGTTGTGGGCGAGCATCCGGAACGGGTGCGCCAGCGGCCAGCGCGGCAGCGTATTGGTGGAGAAGCGCTGGTGGAACACGATGGCGCTGGAGGCCAGTTCGCGCCGCTGCAGGTCCGGGAAGAAGCGGCTGAGCTTGTCCGGCAGCACCATACCCTTATAGCTGATGGCGTTGGGGCTGAGCGTGGTGACGTAGTAGTCGGCGTGCGCGCGCAGCTGCTGTTCGCTGCGGCGGCGGGCCAGGAACAGGGCCAGGCCGAAGCCGGCGTCATCCTGGCCGACGCCGGCATCGACGAACACCTGCTCGATGCGCGGCAGGGTGTCGCGTGCCAGTTGTCCGCAGACGCTGTCGTCGGTCGGTACCTCGCGCCAGCCGGCCACCTTGCAGCCCACGGCCTCGATCTGCTGCTGCAGCTGTGTGCGGCAGGCCTGTGCGGCGTCGGCATCGTGCGGCAGGAACACCAGGCCCGCAGTGAAGCGCGCGCCGACGGCGATGCCGGCTTCACTGGCCAGCAGTTTCAGGAAGGCATCGGGGCGGCGCAGCAGCAGGCCACAGCCATCGCCGGTGAGCCCATCGGCGGCGACACCACCACGGTGGGTCATGCGCGAGAGCGCAGCGATGGCGGTATCCACCAGCAGGCGCGAAGGCTGGTCGTCGAGCTGGGCGACCATGCCAAATCCACAGGCATCGCGCTCGGAGCGCGGGTCGTAAAGCCCTTGGCGGTTGCGGGGGGCCATCTCTACCTCGATGCAGATTGAAATGAACGGGGACACTCCTGCCCGCTCTGTAGAGCACGCCCTGTACGTCATGGTGGAGTGTGCCGCGCATGGCGCAGCCCGTCGGGAAGCCGCTTGGCGCACGCCCGTACGGCGTTGCTCACCTTGCGCAGGCACTCGCCTGCGCGGCGGCGCGCGCCTTGTCTGGCCGCACGCCAAGTGTCTTCACACTCACCCTGACGCACACGCCGTGCTCTTCCTGGAGCGCATCATGAGGCCACCGGATGCCTCGACTAGATCACAGGTTGCTGCAACGCCGCAATACACGGTTGCAGGCGCAACCAAAGCGCCGGCAGACGCTTGCCGGCGCGGGGTTCCTCAGCCGCAGCGGACGCCGCTTACCACGTCCTTTGCGTCCACTTCGATGTTCAGGCGGTCGCCCAGGAACTCCATCGTGGTGACGTCATTGGGGTGCAGCACGCGCAGCTGCTTGGCCGCGGCATCTTCCTGGGCCTGCTTGCCGAGCGCTTCGGTGTAGGGCTGGCCGACCAGGCTCTGCACCTGGCTGGCATCGCAGTTGCCGACCGGCGGTGCTTCGGTGGCCTTGCCGGCTTCGTCGGCCGGCGCCTTGGCGGCCTCGGCGGCCTGCTGTGCGTGGGCGGTGGCCGAATCCTGCTCATCCAGCGACGGCGCCTGGCAGGCGGTCAGGGCCAGCACGGCCGGCAGCAGCAGGGCGGAGAGGGAACGGGCGCGGATCGGGAACGACATCATGACTCCGGAATGGAAGGGACGGTGAAAGGCCGAGCATAGCGGCGAACCCGCCCTCACGTGTTTGTCTTGCGTTATTGACGTGGCCACGCCGCGCCGATCGGCAGACTGCAGGCATGCCAGCGACCCCCACACCCGAACGCCAGGCCGCGCGCGCCGCCGGCCTGCGCTACGTCGATGACACCCAGCCCGGTTTCAGCCGCGTCCGCGCCGGCAAGGGTTTTTCCTATCGCGATGCCGATGGTCATGCCGTGCGCGATGCCGCCACCCTGCAGCGCATCCGCGCGCTGGCCATTCCACCGGCCTATACCGCCGTGTGGATCTGTGCCCGCGCCGATGGCCACCTGCAGGCCACCGGCCGCGACGCGCGCGGGCGCAAACAGTACCGCTACCACGCCGACTGGGCGGCCGTTCGCGACGCCGGCAAGTTCGACCGCACCATCGCCTTCGGCCAGGCGTTGCCAGCGCTGCGGCGGCGCCTGGGCCGCGACCTCAAGCGCAGCGGTTTCCCGCGCGAGAAGGTGCTGGCGGTGGTGGTCGCGCTGCTGGCCGACACGCTGGTGCGGGTGGGCAATGAAACCTATGCGCAGGAGAACAAGTCGTACGGCCTGACAACGTTGCGCAACCGTCACTTGGACCTGCTTCGGGGTGGCCGGGTGCGCATGCGCTTCCGGGGCAAGTCCGGGCAGTTGCAGGAGGTGGTGGTCGGTGACCGTCGGCTGGGCGCGCTGGTGCGCAGCGTGCAGCAGCTGCCGGGTCAGGCCCTGTTCCAGTACCGCGACGACGCGGGCGAGGTGCAGCCGGTGGATTCGGGCGCGGTCAACGACTACCTGCGCGAGGTGATGGGCGAGGACTTCACCGCCAAGGACTTCCGCACCTGGGGCGGCACGATGGCGGCGGTGCAGGCCTTCGCCGCCACCGAGCTGCCCGAGCCGGCCAGCCAACGCGCGCTGGCCAAGGCGCAACGCGAGGTGGTGTGCCAGGTGGCTGCGCGCTTGGGCAATACGCCAGCGGTATGCCGCAAGGCCTACATCGATCCCTGCGTGTTCGCCGGTTGGGAACGCGGCGAACTGACCGCACTGGCGGGGCTGCGCGGCCCGCGGCAGTGGGAGCAGGCGACACTGAAGGTGCTGCGCCGGGCCCGGCGGCTCAGCCGCAAGGCAGGTCAGCCGCAGTAGATGGCGGTGATGTTGTTGGTGCGGCCGGTTTCGATGGTCAGGCGATCCCCGCCTTCCGTGGCTGCGCCGGCGGCCGGATCGGCAGCGCCGCTGGCGGTGTTGCCGCTGCGCTCGCGGCTGCCGCGGGTTACCTGCACGTGCAGGCTGTCGCTGTCCACGCGCGCACGTTCGATGGTCATGCCCGAAGCGGCCAGGCCGACTGCGCCGCGCACCTTGTCGGTGTGGCACTGGCCTGAAATCACCCCATCGATCGGCTGGACCTGGGCGACCGGACTGCTGCTGCAGGCGGCGAGAGCGAAGCAGACGGCGGCGGTGGCAATGGCATGTTTCATGGGGGGCGTTCCTCGTGTTGTGGCCTGCAGGGTGCGACGACACGTGTGGTGGCGGAATGAATGCCGTGCACGCGATGGACACAGTGCGCTCACTGCCGCCAACAGCCTGCGTGGAGACACTGCACGAGCGGCGTACGCCGCCCCCGGTACTGCGGCGCACGCGCCCCGGTAGTGCCGGCCGCTGGCCGGCAACCCCCATCCTCCCGAGGAGACCTGCATGGCCACCACCAAGAAGACCCCCGCCCGCCGCAAGGCATCGCCGAAGGTACGCAAAGGCACCCAAGCGGCGCCCGCCGCCGCCGAAGCCACCACGTCCGATCGCCCGCGCGTGGTGAAGACCGCCACCCGCAAGGCCGCCGCTTCCGATCCGCGCGCGGCGCGTGTCGCAGCACGGCAGCGGCGCCTGCAGGACCAGGAAAAAGCGAAGGATGTACGCGTAGCGAAGAAGGCGGCAAAAAAGAAGACCGCCACCCAGGCCGGACCGCGCCATCAGCCGGAGAAGATGCCGGCGCAGCAACTGGCCAAGCCCGGCCATGAGCACGCACTGGAACTGGCACCGCGCTTCCTCGCGCCGGATTTCGTCGGCAGCGGCAAGCTGCAAGGGATGCGAGCCATCGTCACCGGTGGTGATTCCGGCATCGGCCGTGCGGTGGCGGTACTGTTCGCCCGCGAAGGCGCCGACGTTGCCGTGCTGCATCTGGATGAAGCCAAGGACGCCGAGTTGACGCGTCAGCACGTGGAAAAAGAGGGCGGCCGCTGCGTGGTGATCGCCGGCGACGTGCGCGACCCGCGCTTCTGCAACAAGGCAGTCAAACAGGTGGCCAAGGCGTTTGGTGGCATCGACATCCTGGTCAACAACGCGGCGTTCCAGCTGCACTGCGAGCGCCTGGAAGACCTGGAAGATGCGCACCTGCAGGAAACCCTGCAGACCAACATCGGCGGTTACATCCAGATGGCACGCGCAGTGCTGCCACACCTGGGCGAGGGCGCCAGCATCATCAACACCGGCTCGGAAACCGGCCTGTTCGGCAGCAAGGCACTGATCGATTACTCGGCTACCAAGGGTGCGATCCATGCGTTCACCAAGGCGCTGGCCAGCCAGTTGCTGCCACGCGGCATCCGGGTCAACTGCGTGGCGCCGGGTCCGGTGTGGACGCCGTTGAACCCGGCCGACAAGCAGGCCAAGGACGTGGCCGAGTTCGGCAAGGACAGTGACATGGGGCGGCCGGCACAGCCCGAAGAACTGTCGCCGGCCTATGTGTTCCTGGCCTCGCCGGCCTGCGCCAGCTACATCAGCGGGGTGATCCTGCCGGTGATGGGCGGGCCGCGCGGCTAGCGCGCGGCGGCGACGCCCTTGGGCGCGGCAGTGTAGAAACCGGCGATGCGCGGTATGAACTGCTGCGGATTGGCGCCGACCAGATTGGTCAGCACGACAACGGCGAGCTCGCGCTCTGGGTAGACGATGAAGGCCGAGCGCGCGCCGCCCATGCCACCCACCTGCAGGTCGGGTGCGGTGTTGAACACCGGCCAGCCTGCGGCCCAGTCGCCGGCACTGCCATCATTGAGGCGTTCCGCCGTCCACATCTGCTGCATCGCGCGCTGCTCCAGCAGGCGTCCCTCCTGCAATGCAACCAACCAGCGCGCGGTGTCATCAGCCGTGGTGAGGATGCCGCCGCCGGCCCACAGGCTGGGCGGCATGTCGTAGAACCAGTGCGACAGGCGCGGCGTTGCATCCTTTGCATCGGTGGCGCGTGGCAGGTAGCTGTACATCGTCGCCGTATCCGGGATCAGGTCGTAGCTGTCGCCGAACGTGGTGCGTGCCATGCGCGCGGTGGAGAACTGGCCGGTGGCCAGGAAGCGTTCGTAGGGCATGCCGGATTGCCGCGCGATGATCCGCGCCAGCAGCAGGTAGTTGGTCTGGTTGTACTGGAAGCGCTCGCCGGCCCTGGCCTCTGCCGGCAGCGCGCGAACCGCCTGCCATGCATCCTGTTCCGAGCCCCCACCCAGCAATCCCTCAGCATCGAGGATGTCGGGCAGGCCGGAAGTGTGGGCGAGCAGCTGGCGCACCCGCACCGCCCGCCAGCTTTCGGGCAGGTCGTCGAGATAGCGCGCGATGGGCGCGACCAGATCCACCCGCCCGTCCTGTGCCAGCTGCGCCAGAGCGACGCCGGTGAAGGATTTGGTGGCCGAGTTGAGCGGGAACCGGGTGCTGCGGGTGGCGACCACGCCGTTCTCGACGTTGGCCAGCCCATAGGTTTCCGACAGCACCACCTGGCCATCCTTGACCACCGCGATCTGCAGGCCCGGGATGCGCTGTTCCTGCATGGTCTGGCGGATGAAACGACGGGTCTGGTCGTTGGCCTGGTCCTGGTTGGCGGAGACGGCGGCGAAGGGCAGCAGGCTGATGATCATGAGCAGGGTTCGTAGCGTCTGGCGAGGCATGCGGGTTCCCGGAGGGCGGAAAGATCGGCGGCGATGACGGCTGCCGCAGGCGACAGGCCATGGGTCGGATGCGCGCCCGGCGTAAAAGGTTTAAGCCGGCTGCGCGCCCTACCGTTCGTCGGCCCATGACTTCCGGGGGGTTGACTACAGGTGTCGTCATGGCAACAGTAGCGACACGTGTAGTCAAGGGAGTGTTGTCATGCGTGGCAAGACCATCGGGGACCAGGAACTGGCCCTGCTGCAGTATGTGGATGAGCAGGCACCGGCCAGCGTCGGCGAGGTCGCCAGCGGCTATGGCGAACCGCGCGGACTGGCCCGGTCCACGGTGTTGACGATGATGGAGCGCCTGCGCGCCAAGGGTTACCTGCAGCGCAGGCAGCAGCAGGGTGTCTACCGTTACCAGCCCACCCGTGGCCCGGAGAGCGTGCTGCAGGGCGCCGTTGCCCAGTTCGTCGACAACACGCTGCAGGGCTCGGTGTCGCCATTCGTGGCGTACCTGTCGCAGCGGCAGAAGGTCAGCGACAACGAACTGGCCGAACTGGAAGCGCTGGTGGCCGAACTGCAATCGCGTCGCCAGGAGGACTGAGCCATGGATACCTCGATGTTGATTCCGATGCTGGAACGGCTGGGCTGGACGAGCCTGCAGACCGTGCTGCTGGGGGCGCTGGTGTACCTGCTGTGCCGCGCGCTGCCGGCACTGTCGGCGGCCACCCGTTGCCGGTTGTGGTGGCTGGTGTCGCTGCAGGCGGTGGTCGGTCTGTTGTGGAGCCAACCGCTGCAGCTGGCCTGGTTGCCCGCACCCGATGCGGTGGCAGTGACGACCGTGGATCTTGCGGCGGACGCGATATATACGATGGCACCGGAGGCATCGGCGCACCTGCTGGCGAACACGCCGATGGGTGATGTCGGCAGCGCCCCGGTGGCCTGGTGGGCGTTGGCCCTGGCAGCGCTGTGGATGTCCGGTGTACTGCTGATGGCGTTGCGGACCTTCGGCGAATGGCGCCGTTGCCGTGCGCTGCTGGCGGCGTCGTATCCGTGCGAGGACCAGGCGCTGGTGCAGGCGCTGCAGCTGGCCTCGGATGCGCACGGCCTGCGCCGCGCGCCGCGCCTGTGGATGAGCGACCAGGTGGACGCGCCTCAGCTGGTCGGGCCGTTCCGTCCGGTGCTGCTGCTGCCGGCGGGAATGAACGCGCTGCAGGGCGATGCGCTGGACCTGGCGCTGACCCACGAGCTGCAACACCTGCAGCGTCGTGACCTGCAGTGGGGGCTGCTGCCTGCCTTGGCCCAGCACCTGTTCTTCTTCCATCCGCTGCTGCGCCTGGCCGTGCGCGAATACGCCCAGGCCCGCGAGGAAGCCGTGGATGCGGCGGTGGTCGGCCAGCACGGTGCCAGCCGCCATGCCTATGGCCGGTTGCTGCTGCAGCTGGGTGTGGCGCCGCAGCCACACCTCGGCGTGGCCAGCGCAGCGCCCAGCACCACCAGCCTCAAGCGCCGCCTGCTGTCGCTGCAGTCGCACCGGGCGTGCCCGCGCCTGCTGGCCGTCGGCTTGACGCTGGTTGTATTGGCCGTGGGTGTGGCGCCGATGCGGCTGGTGGCCGCGCCGGTCCCGCCTGCACCGCCGGCACCGCCGCGCGCTGTGCCAGCGCCGCCGCCGCCGCCCGCAGCACCCCCGGCACCGGCAGCGCCGCCTGCCGCAGCGGTACCGGCAGAGCCGGCCGACTGGGCCGAGCCGGCAGAACCCGCCGAGCCTGAGGAACCTGCCGACGTCAATGAAGACGAGGAGCAGGACGCAGGCACCCATGCGCACTCGCAGACCACCATCGTCACCCATGGCCAGCTGGATCTGGGTACGCCGCCACAGCAGGCCTTCGTTCTCGTCGATCACGGCCAGGCGTTCGCCAATGCCGGCATGGACGATGTGATGCAGGCGCGCAGCCGGCTTGGTGACGGCCCCGCCCTGTGGTTTCGCCAGGGCGACAAGCGCTACGTCGTGCGCGATCCGATGCTGATCCAGTCGTTGCAGCGTGCCTATGCCGGCGCCGTCGACCTGAGCCGCCAGCAGAGTGAACTGGGGCGCCAGCAGAGTGTGCTGGGTCGTCAGCAGGGCCAGCTCGGCCGCGAGCAGGGCGAGCTGGGCAGGCTGCAGGGCGAAGAGGCGCGTGAGATCGCCCTCGCCGCCGCACGGGCTGCACGCAGTGCGATCAACGATCGCGACATCAATCGCGAAGCGGCAGCCGAAGCGGCGCGGGCTACACGCGGCGCGGTGGATGATGCGGCGATTGCACGCAAGGCTGCGGCCGAAGCACAGCGCGCATCACTGGTTGCCCGCAGCCAGGCGCTGCAGTCCGAGCGTAGCCGCGAGATGAGCCGACTCGCCAGCCAGCAGGCCGCGCTGGGAAGCCAGCAGGCGGCACTGGGCAGTCAACAGGCCGCGTTGGGTGAGCGTCAGGCACGGCTGCAGGCACAGGCAGCGAAGCAGGCAGAGCAGGTCATCGCGCGTGCGCTGGCCAGCGGCAAGGCCGAGCGGCTCTGACAGAGCGGAGCGCCGGGCCATGCCCGGCGCCCGCAGCTGCGCGTATGCGAATGGAATCCGCCGGGCAGGGCCCGGCGCTACCCCATCAGCCGCAGCTGGCGCGCTCGATACGGTTCTGTGCGTCCACCTGCACGGTCACCCGGTCCTGGCGGAAGTCCATGGTCACCGCCATCCCCGGTTTGACCACGCGTGCGTTGCGCGCGCCACTGTCGGCCACCAGCTTCTTGATCGTCGCTTCGTCGGCGGTCTTGCCGGTGAATGCGTCCAGCGCCTCGGGGCGGCACTCCTGCGGACCATCGGACACCTTGGCCGGCAGGCTGCCGGCATCGGCGGAGGCGTTGCCACCGGCATGGCTGCAGGCGGCCAGCGGCAGGATGGCCGCAAGCAGCAACAGGGGGGATCGACGCATGGCAGTACTCCTGGGTGGTGTTCAGTAGCGGCAGTGTCGCCGAGCCCTGTGTCAGTGATGTCAACGCGGCCTGGATCCGCCCTCTCCGTTCATCCGCTTACCAGCGCCAGGGTCTCCCGTTCGCGCTGCTCTTCCCGCACCAACCGCTGCAGCAGCAGGGCCAGGGTCACCACGTCCTGGTGGTTGTGGTCGGCCACCCGGCGCAGATTCACCGCATCACCGCCACGCAGGTAACGCAGCCATGCGGCGGGGGCTTCCGAGCCGGGCAGGTCATCTTCGCGCACCACGCGCAGCAGTTGCCGCTCGATGGTGGACAGCTTGCAGTTCTCCCACGTACCGCGGTAACGGCGGCGAGTGGGATACAGCAGGTCGACATGGTCCAGCGCGGTGATGGGATCGGCCTGGCGGGCCAGCCGATAGCGCGTCTTCAGCAGAGGGGCGTCGTAGCTGCGGCCGTTGTAGCTGCAGAACACGGTATGCGGCTGCAGCCAGCTGGCGAAAGCGGCCAGCATCTCCTCCTCGGCAGCCATCGTCGACATCAGCAGCTGGCGGATGCGCAGGCCTTCGCCACGCTGCGGGCACACATGCCAGTCGGCGGCGCCGATCATGAAGGCGCGGGTGCCGGTGCCGCCGGCCAGGCCGGTGGTCTCGGTATCGAAGAACAGCAGGTCACGCGCAGCCACGTGCTCACCCTCGCGCTTGGCGAAGGCCAGCGACAGCGGCATGGCGGGAATCGGCTGCGGCAGCAGTGACTCGATCAGGAACAGGCCGGGCGCAATCTCGTTGCCGGGCAGTTGGCGATCCTGCGCGCTGGCGCGTGCCGGCGCAGGGCCACCCCGCGAGCGCATGCCGAGCAGGCGATGCAGGCTGCCGACCTCGGGCCGTCGCAGTGCTGCCGGCGCAGGCGTGTTGGTGGCGGTGCCGGTCGGCTTGTGGCGGATCTCCTGTTCCACCCAGGCAAACACCGAACGCTCGGCCGGTGGCTGCCGCGCATCGTTGGCGGCCATCAGTGCCGGCGGCGTCTGTTGCGTCGGCGCGGCAGGCGTGGCTGCTTTCGGGTCACCCGCCTGCTTGCGAAGCAGCCGCAGCTTGTCCAGGCTCAGGCTCACGGGGCGATCAGCTCCATCGGGTCGCGTGTGCTCACCACCACATCGGCCACCTGCTGGCAGGCCTGCGCATCGAACAGGTCGAGCACGCGCAGCGCCAGCGCACGCGGCGAGGTTTCATCCTGTTCCTGCGCGGCAAGCACCGGACCGACGCAGGCCGGGCAACCCGCCTTGCAGTCGCAGCGCTGTACCAGTTCGCGCGCGCGCTGCACCAGCTCGGCCTGGCGCTGCCACAGCGGCTCGCTCAGGCCGACGCCACCGGGGAAATTGTCGTACAGGTATACGGTCGGCACGAATTCCTGCAGCAGTTCCACCGCGCCAGGCTCGCCATCGCTGCCCCGCAGCTGGCCGCGCCCGCTCTGGTCGGCAATCGCGATCCAGGTGCCATCGCCGTTGCCCACCGACTTCTGCAGGTCGCGCGCATCGGCCATCACCGCCACCGTGGCTACGATGTGCAGTGCATAGGCGGCGCCGAGGAACCCATCCAGCGCATCCTGCTTGCTGGCGAAGGCGCGCAGCAGCAGCGCCTGCGGCAGCTGCCACCACACCGCGGTGGTGTGCAGTTCCTGGTCGGGCAGGTTGACCGGACCGTAGCCGATGTTCTCGTGGGTGTAGTAGCGGATCTTCTTGTAACCGGCGACGCGGCGCACCACGTGCACTTCGCCATGGTGCGAATCACCACGGCCGGCCACGCCGCCATCGAAACGGTCCAGCACCTTGAGCTTGGTGAAGTCGATGCTGTCGGTGTAGTAGTCCACGTGGGTGCGGGTGACGTAGGCCTTGCGGCCTTCCCAGTCCAGCGTTTCCACCTGGTAGGGCGTGGACTGCACCATGTGGATGGCGCCTTCGTACAGGGTCAGCGCTGCAGCGGAGTAGTCCACTTCGGCGATGATCTGCTGGCGGCCATCGCTGCGGTCGACCACCACGAAGTTGCCATCGGCCACCGCGCGCAGGCTGACCGCGTTGGCCGGATAGCTGTCGGCGATCCACTCCCAGCGTTCGCCTTCGCGGTGGATGACCTCGGTTTCGGCCAGTGCTTCCAGGAACACCTCAGGATCGATCGGGCCGAAGCCATCGCCGACCCGGAACGGCAGTTCGAACGCTGCGCAGCGGATGTGATCGAACAGGATCAACGGCTGGTCGGGTGCGATGCGTGCGTGTTCCGGCGACGCCTCGGCGAAGAAGTCCGGATGGCGCACCACGTACTGGTCCAGCGGCTGCGAACTGGCCACCATCACGCCGAGTGCGGGCTGCTGGCGGCGTCCGGCGCGGCCGAAGCGCTGCCAGGTGGCAGCCACGCTGCCGGGGTAACCGTTGAGGATCACCACGTCCAGGCTGCCGATATCCACGCCCAGTTCCAGCGCCGAGGTGCTGACGATGCCGTCGATGTTGCCGGCACGCATCGCACGCTCGGTCTCGCGGCGCTCGGTGGGCAGGTAGCCGCCGCGGTAGGCGCGGATGCGTGGTGGCTTGCGCGGATCGTGATCGAAGATGTCCTTCAGGTACTTGGTCAGCACCTCCACCATCAGCCGGGTCTGCGCGAACACCAGCGTCTTCAGGCCGGATTTGATCGCGATGCGGGCGATGCGGTTGCTCTGCGAGCGCGCCGAGGCACGCAGGCCCAGATCGGGGTTGATCACCGGCGGATTCCACAGCAGCACCTGCTTCGGCCCGCTGGGTGCACCGGATTCGGTGATGGCGGTGACCGGTGCTTCGATCAGCGCCTCGGCATGCGCCTGCGGGTTGCCGATGGTGGCCGAGCACAGGATGAACTGCGGTTGCACCCCGTAGAACGCGCAGATGCGCTTGAGCCGGCGCAGCACGTTGGTGACATGGCTGCCGAACACGCCGCGATAGGTGTGTACTTCGTCGATGACGATGTAGCGCAGGTTCTCGAAGAACTGCGCCCACTTGGTGTGATGCGGCAGGATCGCCTGGTGCAGCATGTCCGGGTTGGAGACCACGATGTCGCCATGCAGGCGGATCGCCTGCCGCGCGTCGCCGGGGGTGTCGCCGTCGAAGGTGAAGGCCTTCACCCCGAGGTCGCCGGCGCGGTTGAGCTCCAGCAGTTCGGCCACCTGGTCCTGGGCCAGTGCCTTGGTGGGGAACAGGTACAGCGCCTTGGCCTTGTCCTGCATGGCAGCGCTGACCACCGGCAGGGTGTAGCACAGCGACTTGCCGCTCGCGGTGGGGGTAACGATGGCGACGTGGTCGCCACGCTGGCTGGCCTCCCATGCCTCGGCCTGGTGGCTGTAGAGCTGCTCGATGCCGCGTGCCTTCAGTGCCGCAGTCAGGGCCGGTGGCACGGAATCAGGAATCGGCGCATAGCGGCCTTCGCGGCCGGGAATGGCGAAGCTGCCGGTGATGCGATCCTGGTAGCGGCGCTGCAGGCGTGCACTGAGCAGTGCGCCATCGCGCGCGGGCAGGCCATCGCGGGTGGCGAGCTGCTGCTCCGCATCGGCGGTGCGCTTGGCGAGTTCGTAGGCCATGGGAAGTGGGTTTTCAGGGGATCACATGGCACCACAAATGGGTCTCACGATGTGAGACATCCGCAGCGGGCGGCGTGAACCATTCAGCGCGTTGGTGGCATGCGTGCAGCCAGTGCCGCGCTGCGCCGTGCGTGGCACCGCAGGTGCCGGCGCCACCGATGGATGGCCTGCACCAGATGCCACAGCCCGGTGGCGGCGGTGAGCGGCCACCACACTCCATGCATCAGCCTGAGCGCATCACGGGTGTGCTGCCGGGAGATGCCCGCCGGCAGTTCGACGAACATTCCGCCGAACAGCAGTACGCACAGCATCAACCCCAGCCATGCCAGGCTCCACGTCGCCCCAGCGGAGGAAAACCGGACACGGTCCTCGGCCAGGGACCACTCCCGGCCCGCGCCCAGGACCATGCCATCGCATTGGCGGATATCCAGTGTGAGGTGCTGCCCACTACGGAAACGCTTGGACGCCAGCCACTCCGCAGGCAGCTGCACGCGGTGGTCGCTGCCCAGTAGCCAGCAGGGCGGATGGTGTGGGTGCAGCATGAGCTTGTTGAGCCTGCCGCTGAGCTGCAGAACCGGTTGCGGCGCACCTGGGCCACGCTGGCGTGGCCATGCCATCCACACGGCGGTGCCGGCCACGGCGCACAGCGGAAGACCCAGCAACAGCCGCCACCACAGCGCGACGTCGATCTGCAGCGCGGGCAGCGCCGCCAGCGCAAGCAGCGCGATGACAATGCCCGGCCAGCGAACGCCATCACCCCGGCGCATCGCCACTTCGGCCGCCGTCTCCAGCCGCTGTCCGTGGACCGCGCACGCAGCAATTGGCCGCACGATGCGCCGTTTGCGTTGCAGTGGTCCCTCAAAAGCGGCCGCATGCTCGGCTTCCTCGGCAGCCACCCGGTGCCGGGCACCGACAATGTGGAATCCATTCAAGCGGACTACCAGAGCGGCGTCGCCAGCCAGGACGACCTCTGCGTGATTGTCTACGGCAACATGCTGCCAGGCATCGAATGGCAGCAGCACGGCAACGTCACCGAGCCAGGCCGAATGGAAGGGGCGGTTGCCGAAGCCAGACGGTCCGCTGAAAGCCCCCGACAGCACGCGCACCTGTGTGTCGTGCGTCCGCCCGCTGAGCGCACGCAGCGTGGCAAGTGCAGCATCTTCATCTTCGGTGAGCGGACGTGAGGGGGGATTGCGCCGCAGCAGGTGCAGGGCAGCGCGTGCATCCGACGCCCACTGCAGGTAGCAGGCCACCAGCATCGCCAGCAGCACCGCAAGCAGGAGGAGGGTCGCAGCGGGCGACATCAGCAGCATCCCAGCAGGCGTGAGTGATCGCAGCAGCGGGGCGGTGGCAGGCTCATCGGCGTGAAAGTGCTCAGAGGGGCCTGCAGGCTCATGGCATGCTTCGGCGTGCGCAATGCAAATCATTGCAAGGTGCGTGGCGGCTGCGCGGAACCGTGAGGACGGGCACAAGCTGAACGCCGGCGGCGCTTCCAACGAAATCTGAAGCCTGCATCCGTATCCTTGGTTGCTGGACGCAACCAACAGGGTGGATGGCTGTGGCACGACGTGGAATGCAGGGAGCACTTCTGGCCGCGGTGCTGCTGGCGGGCATCGCGCACGCGCAGCAGACGACGCCGGCCGCCGTACCCGTGCCCACGCCTGATCCCGTACCGGCGCCTGCCGTGCCGCCCCCTGCTGATGACGCGCCCGTGGTCGTGCCGCCTGCGCAGGGGAACGTCACCACGCTGGGCGAAGTGCGCGCGCTCAAACCCGAAGACGACCAGCCGCTGGACCTGTACCGCTTCAAGAACCCGATGCGCGCGGAGAACAACCGCTTCAGCCGCGACTGGAGTGAGCCGCCCTCGCCCGAGCAGGTCAGCATGGGCGGTGGCTACATCATGATGGGCGTGGTCAAGGGCGTGATGGCCGCGGCCAAGGGCCTGAACAAGATCACGGGTGGCCCGGACCAGATCCAGTCGGCCATCGCGCGGCCGCCACCGGAACTGAGCGCCGAGCAGCAACGGCGCGCGCTGCAGTTCTGCGCCCAGCAGGATGGTTGCGGCGCACCGCCGGAGAAGTAGGCGTTATCCTGCGGGCCTTCCCTTCGAGGCTGCCTGGATGCCGCTGCGTACCCTGTTCCTGCTTGCAACGCTGAGCCCGCTTGCCGCGTCCGCCAGCGACCTGACCGATGGCGGTTCGTGCCGTAATGGCGCGTTCCCTTCGGAACAATCGGGCTTTGCCCTGGCCAAGGTGGTGGGCACGCCGCGCCTGTTCCTGCTGGGCGACATGGACGGCTGCCCGGCCAAGGGCGAACCCGCCTGCCGCCAGCGCAGCTACGTGGTGAGTGGCGACACGGTGGTGACCGGGCGTGATCTTGGTCGCTACCGCTGCGCGTTCTTCCCGAACAAGGTGGGTGGCAGCGCAGGCTGGGTGGATCGCAGCAAGCTGCAGGCGTTGCCGGTACCCGCGCCGACGCTGCAGGCCTGGTCGGGAGACTGGAAGGACAGTGACAACGGCCTGCGCATCCGCGTGCGTGACGGCCGCCTGCACGTGGAAGGCGATGCCTACTGGCCCTCGGCCAACCCGACGCCGGCAGAACGCCCGGGCGGCCCGAACATCGGCGCGGTAAGCGCGCAGGCAGTACCGCGTGGTGCCCAGGTCGACTTCGTGGAGGACACCTGCACGGTGCACGCGCAGCTGCTGGGCGATGTGCTGATCGTGGCCGACAACAGCGAGTGCGGCGGCATGAACGTGCGCTTCAACGGTGTGTATCGGCGCAAGTAGATCCACGCCATGCGTGGATGGTGTTCGCGATCCAATCGGCGGGATCAGGGCCTTTTCGCAGGCGAAAGGGATCCGACCCCGGGATCAACCCCGGGATCAGCGTCGGCGCTCAAGCCACCAGAGCAGCGATGCGCACAGCACGAACGCCAGCCACCACGGCCAGCGCGGCCCTGGTACACGCTGGCTCGCCTGCGCGGTTGCTGGCGCCGCAGTGGCCAGCCGCTGCGCGGTGGCATCCATCATCGCCTGCCGGTGCAGGGCAGGGGCCTGCTTCGGATCGAACACGTAGCGCCACTGCGTGCGGTCGCCGTGCTGCAGGCGCTGCCAACCGGCCTGGCGCGGCCACCAGCCCGCGCATCGTGTTGTGCCGGTGGTGCTGTCGACGATCAGCGGCACGCCATCGCCGCGTCCGTCGAAGGCCCGCAGCGGTGCCTGCACGCCGCACAGTGACTGCCGTTCGCCGGCCCAGGCCAGTGCCTGTGTCGACCACGGTCCTTCGGTACCGGGCTGCGCGCGAGCGAGGGAGGCGAACACTGTGCTCCACAACTCACCGTGGCGATCCTCGCGACCGGCCAGTACCCAGCGCCAGCTGTCCGTGATGGGCAGCAGCCCGATGCGCCCCTTGCCGACGGCGCGCCACCCACCGATGGGCTTGCTGTCGCGATCCTGCAGCAGGGGGCGGCTGTCGGCTGCCTGCAGCGCCAGGTACTCCAGCGCCGGCAGCGCCGCGGCGTGCGACGCGCGGTCGGCGTCTTCGCCATCAGTGGTGGGCAGGGTGCCGGCGGCAAGCGGCCCGCGACGTGCCTGCAACATCGTCGCGTCACCCTCGCCGGGCATTGCCGCAACCTGGCTGCTGGCATCGCCCTGCACGGGCAGGCCGAGATCGCGCAGGCGTTGCCGTGCGCTGGCTGATGGCGCGCCGGTACTGCGCACCAGCAGGCCCAGGCCATCGCGCAGGGCCTGGCGCACGGCCGCCAGCTGAGCGGCACCGAGCGCAGCCAGGCTGCGTTCGTCGAGCAGCAGCAGATCGCTGCGCGCCAGCGTGGAGGCGTCCAACGCCACGTTGCCGTCGCCCAGGCTGAGGCCTGCGCCGGTCTCGGCCTGCACCTGCACGCGGATGCCGGCATCGGTGGCCCAGCGGCGCAGGTACTTCAGTTCGGCGCCGGGGGCAGCCGAGCGCACCAGCACGCGCAGCGGAGCGGCGGCCAGCGTCTGCTGCGGCACCGGCACGCTGTCGGCCACATGGCCCTGCGCATCCAGCAGGCGCAGCTGGAACACGCTGCGGCCCTCGGCGCGGGCGATGCCGCTGAGCTGCACATGGCCGTCCGCCGCCAGCGGTGCACGATCGACCACCGCACCGGCCGGGTCCAGCAGTTCGGCCTGCGCGCGGTCTACCCCACGTGCCTGTGCGTGCACGTCGAAGCGCGCACCGGGAGCGGCGTCCGCGGGTGGCTGCAGGGCGATCCATCCGTTGGCTGCAGGGGGTGCCTGCCAGCGCGTGTCGGCGGGCAGTGCGGCATCGCGGTCACGCGCGGCCAGGCCGGCACCGATCAGTGTCACCGTGGAGGACGGATAGCGGCGCAGTGCAGTGGCCAGGTCCGGCACGCGCGCTGCACCGGCCATATCGGTTGCTTCCGGCAGCAGCACCCGGGTGCCGCCGGTGGGCAGTGCACCGGTCTTGTCGGCCCCGGCGCCGATCACCACCAGGCCGGCCAGGGAGGCGCGCTGTGAGGGCGGCAGCAGGCAGACGTACAGCAGCGCAGCGGCGGCCGCCTGCAGCGTGAGCACGGCGATAAGACGGCCGCGCCTCTGCGTGGGCGAACGCAGCTGGCGTGCACTGGCGACGAGCACGATCAGCGCCAGCGCCACTGCGACCCACACGTTCAATGGCGATGTGCTCATGGCTGTGCTTCCAGAGCGTCGAGGTAGCGCTGCCCCATGGCATCTGCCGCACGGCGTCGCATCACCTGCGGCAGTGGCCGCTGCAGTGCGCGCCACAGCTGCGCGCGCAGGCGCTGCCGGCACTCGGTGCAGCCGGGGTCGATGCGTAGTTGTTCGATGGCGGCGGCCAGGTCCAGTGCATCGGGCAGGAACGCGTTGTTGCGCTGCTGCCAGGTGGCCAGCATGTCCAGATCGGGAGTGCCGTCCTCGTCGCCCAATCGCTGCCAGGCCTCGACGACGGCCGGATCGGGCGGCGTGCGCGCGGCCAGCGGCAGGTCGCGGCTGGCCAGCCCGGCACGGTCGCCGCTCAGGCGCCGGCTCTCGTCGATCGGCGGCAGCTCCGGGCCGACGCGCGCCAGATAGATGCGCTCGGCCTGCTGCACCTGCTTGATGAACGCCAGCGCCTTGTAGGCAAACGGCAGGGCCTGCTCGGGGCGGCCCTGGCGCAGCTCGCCTTCGGCCGACCACATCTGGTCCAGCGCGGCCTTCAAGGTGGCGCGTGTCTGCGGGTCAAGCAGCGTCGCCGCCTCGGCGTGGTCGTGGGTATGCCCGTACTCGGACAGCACGTCGGTGGCGCTGCCGAACACCGGTGGCGTGTCATTGCCGCTGGCTGCGCCACCGTGGTCGTGGCCGTGCTCGTCGTGTGCGCCGGCCTCGGCGCCGTGACCGTGCTCATGATCGTCATCGTGTGCGTCTGCCGCTGGCGTATCGCTGGTGGGCAGGTCGCTGGTCGGCGGTGGTTTCGGTGCGCCCTCGCTTTCTTCGCCCAGGAACTGGCCGTAGCGCAGGCGCAGGATGCGCTGGTCGACGCCGATCGCATCGCTGCGCTTGATGAAGGTATCGGCGGCTACGCTCCGGCGTTCGCGGATCAACGCCTCGGCGTCGATGATGATCTGCCGCTGGCTGCGGAAGTACGCGGGCAGGGTCTTCTTGATGCGGCCTTCCAGTTCGGCACCGAGCACGGCCTCGGCGCTTGGCAGGCGCAGGATCACGCTGCTGCTGCGGCCGATTTGTGCCGCCGGCGCGTGGTTGTCGCGCACTTCCAGCTGGGCGATCACATCGTTGCCGGGCTGTGCGCCCAGCGCGGCCAGATCAAGGGTATGGGCAAAGCGCCGTGCCTTCGCCTCGCCGCTGCCGCTGAGCGTCACGCTGCGGCGTACGAAGGTGATGTTCTCGCCGCTGCCCTGGGTGATGGTGATCGACAGCGTCGCTTGTGGGGAGACGCTATGATCGTCGCTGGCCTCGAAGCGCAGCGTCCACTGCCGTTGCCCGGGGGTGCCCAGCACCAGGCTGGTGGCAGGCTCGATCACGCGCACCGTCGGCGCACGGTCGGCGACCACGTCGAGCCGATGCAGGCGGGTTTCGGCCAGCGCCGGTTCGCTGACCACGCGATACAGCACCGGGGTACGCGCTACGTCCTGCGCCTGCCATTCACCATTGCGCTCGCGCAACGGCAGGCGTCGACCGTCGTGGAACTGCAGCCAGGCGTTGCTGGGTGCACGGTCGAAGCGCAGTGACCAGGACAGGCGACTGTCGGCGGCGACCTTGGCGTCGAGTGCGTTCTGCGTACGCGTGGGTTGGCCGGTGTAGGCCGGTGCGTCGATGCGCAGTCGAGTGGACTGCAGGCGCAATGGACCGGCCTTGGTGCTGCTTTGCGGCGAGGCAGGCGCCGTGGGGCGCGGTGCGCCGCTGTGCGGCCAGCCCAGTGCCAGCACGGCGACGGCGATGCCGCCGATCCAGCACAGCGCCACTGCCCTGCGTGGCCAGCGTGGTCGCAGCTCGGGGAGGTTGTGTTCAAGTGCAGCCAGCACGTGGGTGCGCTGGCGCTGTTGCAATGGGTTGAGCGCAGCGCCATCGGCAAACAGCAGATCGGCGCTGTCTTCGCTGGCGCCACTGGCATCGAGCCTGCGCTGCAACCAGCGTCGGTCCAGCTGCCGGGCGCGCATCGTCGCGGCGGCCGCAATGATCAGCAGGGCCACGGTCGCCACGACGCAGGCGATATCGAAACCGGACACGCGCAGCGCGAGTGCCGCTGACGCCAGCGCCCACGGCAGGCCCAGCAGCAGGGTGATCGCCGCGCGGCGTCGACGTGCGCGCTGCCATGCCTGTTGCAGCGTCTTCATGGTGCGGCCCTGCGTCGCGCGCTGCTCGCCATCCAGCGCTCAAGCGCGAACAGCAGCACGATCACCAGCAGCAGCCAGGCGGTGGGTTCGCGCAGGGGCGGCGTTGCGGCGGGCAGGGGCGCCTGGCGTGGTGTCTGGTCCTGCGCATCACCCAACTGCGGCGTTGATGGCGGTTGCAGGGCCTGCAGCAGGTCGCGCGGCAGGCCGTCATCGCGCAGTGCACTGTTGCGGGCCACGTTCCATTCGCCGGGCAGATGCAGCAGGCGGCCTTGGCCGATGCGCTGCTGCCACAGCAGCGGTGCATTGTCTGCATCGCGCAGCAGTACGGGTGCACCCGCTGGCGGTTTCGCAGCGGTCAGCACCGTGCCGCCCTGCTGCAGCCAGCGCTGCCAGGTGCCAGGCAGCGCATCGGTGGCGGTCCATACGCCGATCTCGCCGCGGGCAGGCAACGCGTCGTCGGCCAAGGGGGCCGCCAATGGTTGCGTGCTCCACGCGCGCTGCAACGCGCCCAGCCATTGCAGCGCAGCGGCCGGTGCATCGCTGCGCGTACGCAGGCGTGGTGCCTGGGAAGTGTGTGGCGGCGCGGTGACGGCCAGCGCGTGTGGCTGCCACTGCACCTCGCGCGACAGCTGCAGGCGGGCACCATCAAGGCCGGGCAAGGGATCGGGTACGTGTACGGTCAGCGCGGTGCCGGCCGGCAACTGCGCGTCCAGCTCGCGCAGCAGGCTGGGCAGGGCAGCAGCGTTGGCCGGCGCTGGCTGGTCGACGGTGGGGAAGCCCGGCGCCAGCCAATGCCAGTTGCGCGCATCGGTGCTGCCGCGCAGCGCGGTCGCGTCCAGGCCCGGTGCCACCACCGTCCACGCTGCTGGCACGGGCGCAGGACCGGTCAGCGCCGGGCGCGCCAGCAGCAGGGCCAGTGCGGCCAGCAACAGCAAGCGCACCAGCAACAGCGGCCAATCATCGAAGCGGATGCGCTGCCGCGGTCGCACCTGGGCGCGCAGCCAGCGCAGCGCAGCGAAATCCAGTGGCGTGTAGGGATGACGGCGGGCGAGGTGGATCAGCAGTGGCAGCAACCATGCGGCCAGCGCCGCCAGGCCCAGCGGAAACAGCAGGCTCATGCGCCGCCCCTGCGGCCGAACAGCGCCTGCAGCGGCTGGTCCAGCGGCTGATCCAGCCAACCGGTCGCGCAGGCGATGCCACTGGCCTGCAGGCGCGACTGCAGCGCGGCGCGCGCCTGGGTGAAGCGCTGCAGGTAGTCGGCGCGGATCGCGGCGCCATCGCCGAGAAGTTCATCGCCCGTTTCCGGATCGCGGAAACGATGGCCTGCGTCGAAGGGGAAATCGCGCTCGTCGGCCGTCAGTACCTGCAGCAGCATCACCTCGCGGCGGGCGCTGGCCAGCTGCTCCAGCAGCACGATGCCCGCGTCGTCGAAGCCATCGCCGATGGCCAGCAGCAGATCGCCGGGGCGCACGCGCTCCCACAGCGGTCGCAGCCGCTCTGCGGCCGGCCATGCGCCGCGCGCCTGCAGGGCATGCAGCTGCAGATGCACGCGGTCGCGCTGGCGCGCGCCATGCGCGGCCGGCACCAGCTGCAGGCCTTCGCCGTTGATCGCCAGCAGGCCGAAGCGATCACCCTGCTGCAGCGCCAGCTCGACCACGCAGGCAGCCAGCTGCCGCATGTGATCCAGGCGGCTGCGTCCGGGCGCTGTATGGTCGGACTGGCCCGCCGAGGCTGTGGCATCGAGCAGCAGCCAGACGGTGATCGGGCTCTCGCGCTCGGATTCGCGCACGAAGAAGCGGTCCGAGCGCGCATACAGCTTCCAGTCGATCTGGCGCAGTTCGTCACCGGGCTCGTAGGCGCGGTACTGGGCGAATTCCAGGCCGGCGCCGCGGCTGCGGCTGGCATGCTGGCCGATGCCGCTCGCACCGCTGGCCAGGCGTGGCCGCAGGCGCAGCGCACGCAGGCGCGCACGCAGGTCGGGTGGCAGCAGCAGCGGCGTGCCTGCGGTCACCAGTGGATCAACCCGGGAAGGGAACGGCCTGCAGCAGTGCGGCGACCACATCGTCGGCCCGCTTCTGCTCGGCTTCGGCGGCAAAGGACAGCAGCAGGCGATGGCGCATCACCGGTGCCGCCAGCGCCTGCACATCCTCGCGGGTGGCGGCGAAGCGTCCCTGCAGCAGGGCGCGCGCCTTGGCGGCCAGCACCAGCGACTGCCCGGCACGCGGACCCGCGCCCCATTTCACCCACTGGTTGATCGCTGCCGGTGCACCATCGCCGGGGCGGCTGGCGCGGACCAGGCGGGTGATCCAGGCCAGCACGTCGGGGCTGACATGCACCTGGCGCACCGCCGCCTGCAGCGCGATCACCGCTTCGGCATCCATCACCTTAGGCACGCTTTCCGTGGCACCGCCGGTGGTCTGTTCGAGGATCTGCCGCTCTTCTTCCTCGCTGGGGTAATCGACCAGCACATGCAGCAGGAAGCGGTCCAGCTGTGCTTCGGGCAAGGGGTAGGTACCGGCCTGTTCGATCGGATTCTGCGTGGCCAGCACGAAGAACGGCGCCGGCAACGTGTAGGTCGTGCCGGCGTAGCTGACCGTACGCTCCTGCATCGCTTCCAGCAGCGCCGCCTGGGTCTTGGGCGGGGTGCGGTTGAGCTCGTCGGCCAGCAGCAGGTTGGTGAAGATCGGGCCCTGCTGGAAGCGGAAATGGCGATGACCGGTGCCGTGGTCTTCTTCCAGCAGTTCGGTGCCCAGGATGTCGCTGGGCATCAGGTCCGGGGTGAACTGCACGCGCCGGAACTGCAGTTCCAGTGCCTGCCCCAGCGAGCGCACCAGCAGGGTCTTGCCCAGCCCCGGCGCGCCTTCCAGCAGGCAGTGGCCACCGGCCAGCAGGCCGATCAGCAGCTGCTCGACCACGGTGTGCTGGCCGACCACGGCGTGGGCCAGGGCGCTGCGCAGCGCGTGCAGGCGCGGCAGCAGGGAATCGAGGTCGGGGGAGGTCATGGGCGTGGTCCGTTCAATTGTTCAATGCGTACATCACGATGTTGACGCCGAAGCGGGTGTTGTCTTCGGCCAGGAAACGCTTGTTGCGCCAGTCGTAGTCCCACTCGCAGCCGTAATCCTTGTTGCTGTAGAGCAGACCCAGCCGGCCATCGACCTCGATGCCTTTCAGGTAGTCGTGCACCAGGTCATCGCCCCAGCCGTTGAGCTCGAAGCTGGTCGCGGGCGGGCCGTCGGGGAAGCGGAAGAAGCTGCGGTACAGCGCGTGGCTGTTGGGCAGTTTCTGCAGCGCCTTCGGCCCGAACAGCCGGCCCATCTGCGCTTCGAACGAGGTGGCGAACAGGCCGTCGATATCGTGGTTGCAGTCGTCGACGAAGACGAAGCCGCCATTGCGCACGTAGCGCACGAAGTTCTGCCGTTCGGCCGCGTTGAACTCGACCAGGGTGTGCCCGGCCAGGTAGCAGAACGGCGCCTCCAGCATGCGTGGGTCGGCCAACGCCACCACGCGTTCCTGCGGGTCCACCCGCAGGGAGGTGTAGTCGATCAGCGAGGTGATCAGGTTGGACGGCATGCGCGCGTCCACGTCCCAGTCGCCGGAGTCGTACTGCAGGCGGGTGAACCAGAAGTCGTAGCGCGAACTGCGCGGGCCTGCCTGCGCCCATGCCGGCAGCGCCGCCGCCGAAGCGGCAGCGGCCAACCAGCGCAGGCAGGCCCGTCGATCCATCAGACCGCGTCGGACAACGAGGTAAAGGTGAAATCGCGCAGCTTCATCGGCGGAATCATCATCACGAAGTTGGACTCGTCACCGGCCACGCGCACCGGCTTGCCCAGCTCTTCGATGTTGTTGAGCATGATCACCGGCGATTCGTTGAAGCGGAAGTTCTTCACCGGATGCTTGATCTGCCCGTTCTCGATGTAGAAGGTGCCATCGCGGGTCAGGCCGGTCAGCAGCACGGTCTGCGGATCGACCATGCGGATGTACCAGGTACGGGTGACCAGGATGCCCTTCTGAGTGCCGCGCACCAGTTCGGCGGTGCTCTTCTCGCCACCGCTCATCAGCAGGTTGCCGGGCGTGGCCTTGGCGGTCTTGCCCTGCTTCTGTGCCCAGAAGCGCGAGTAGTCGAGGTTGGCGACCTTGCCGTTCTCGATGATGGCGATGCGCTCACGCGGCATGCCCTCGTTGTCCCACGGCAGCACCGGCGCGTCCGGGTGCCACGGGTCGGCATGCATGTTCACGCGCGGATCGTAGACCTGCTCGCCCAGCTTGTTGCCACCGCCCTTCTTCGACAGGAAGCTGCGCCCTTCATCGGCCGAGCGTGCGCTGAAGAAGTTCATCATGAAGCTGATCAGGCCGGCGGCTGCTGCCGGCTCCAGGATCACCGTGTACTTGCCGGGTTCCAGTGCCTTGGCTTCCTGCGACTCGGTCGCCTTGCGCATGGCGATGCGGATGTCCTGGTCGGCCTTGAAGTCGGCAGCGTCCTTCAGGTTGCGACCCACCCAGCCCGAACCACGGCCGTCTTCGGTGCGCACGGTGCAGGTGTAGTCGAAGTTGGTGGTGCGCTGGTAGCCGAAGTTGCCATTGCTGTTGGCGGTGGCGTAGAAACCCTGGCCGTCTTCGAGGAAGCCTGCAGCGATCAGCCCGTTGCCACGGCACGGCGCGATCGAATCGGCGGCGACCTTGGCGCGGAAGGCCGGATCGATGGCGGCGGTGGATTCGCTGAAGGTCGGGCTGGGGCGGTAGGTCTGCTTGCCGATGGCCGGCATGAACTCCGGGTTTTCCGGGGCCAGGCGGGCCAGGTCTTCGGCGCGACGCACCACGCGCTGCAGCGCCGCGTCGTCGAACTCGTTGATCGAGGCGGTACCCACGCGCTTGCCGAAGGCCACGGTGACGGCCAGTTCGGTGTTGTCGACGATGCCGCTGGTGGACACGTTGTTCAGGGCGAAACGGATGTTGCCGTTGATGGAACCGGCCAGTACGGCCGTGCACTCATCGGCCTTGGACAGGGCGATGACCTTGTCGAGGATGGCCTTGGCCTGGGCTTCGGTGAAGATACTCATGGTGTAAGGGCTCCTGACCGGTCAGCCGAGGCTGCGTGCGGTGTTGATGACGTTGATGCCGTTGAAGCGCGCGGTGGACGAACCGTGCGAGACCGCCGAGACCTGGCCGGGCTGGCCCTTGCCATCGAAGAACGAACCGCCCAGGCGGTAGTCGCGTTCATCGGCCACGGCGCTGCAGGCATTCCAGAATTCCGGCGTGCGGATCTGGTAGGCCACGTCTTCGAGCATGCGGGTGATCTTTCCGTTCTTGATCTCGTAGAACAGCTGGCCGCCGAACTGCGCGTTGTAGCGCTGCTGGTCGATCGAGAACGAACCATCCCCGATGATGTAGATGCCGTTCTCCACGTCCTTGATCATGTCCGACACGCTCAGCGGCGACTTGCCCGGCGCCATCGACACGTTGGCCATGCGCTGGAACTGCACGCTGGACCACGAGTCGGCATAGCAGCAGCCATCGGATTCGGTCTTGCCGAGGATGTGGGCCTGGTCGCGGATGGTCTGGTAGTCGACCAGCTTGCCGTTGCTGATCAGGTCCCAGCGCTTGCACTTCACGCCTTCATCGTCGTACGCCACGGCGCCGAGGCTGCCCGGTTGGGTCTTGTCGGCGAAGATGTTGACCTTGTCGCTGCCGTACTGGAAATGCTGCTCGCGCTTGTCCAGGGTGGCGAAGCTGGTACCGGCGTAGTTGGCTTCGTAGCCGAGCACGCGGTCCAGTTCCAGCGGGTGGCCGATCGACTCGTGGATGGTCAGCCAGGTGTGCGACGGATCCAGGATCAGGTCGTACTTGCCGGGCTTCACCGACGGCGCCTTCAGCTTCTCCTGCGCCTGCTTGGCCGCCGCGATGGCATCTTCCTTCATGTCGTAGGACGAGCTGTAGTTGACCACGCCATTGGGCGTGAGCACCTTGCCGGCAGCCGCGCCATCGAGGTACTCGTAGCCCAGGCCCATCGGTGCGGACAGGCCTTCGCGGGTGCGGAACTTGCCGCTGGCCTTGTCGATGGCGGTGATCGTCATCGGTGCCCAGATGCGGTGCACGTCCTGGTCGATGTAGGAACCGTCGGTGGAGGCGAAGTACTTCTGCTCGTTCACCAGGAACAGCATCGAGTTGACGAAGCTGGCACCGGCGCCCATCGCCGCAGCGTTGACGTCCAGCAGCAGGTCGACCTTCTCCTTGATCGGCACCTCCATCGCATTCTTGCGGATCGGCGTCTTCCAGCTGACCTCGCCGACGCCCGGCGCCTTGGCCAGCTGCACCGGCGCGGTCTGCACGCCCGCGTTGGCCTTGGCGATCGCCGCGGCCTGCTGCGCGGCACGGGCCACGTCGGCGGTGCTGAGCGCATTGGTGGCGGCAAAGCCCCAGGCGCCGTTGACGATCACGCGGATGCCCACACCGGTGGACTCGGTGTTGACCACGTTCTGCACCTTGTCCTCGCGGGTGATCACGAACTGCCGCAGGTAGCGGCCGATGCGCACGTCGCAGTAGGTGGCGCCGGCGCTGCGCGCAGCCTGCAGGGCGGCGTCGGCCAGGCGCTTCTTCAGCGCAGGGTCGAGGCTGGACTGCAGTTGCTCGGCGGCGATCGCCTTGCCGAAGAACGACGGCACGATCAGGCCGCCAGCGGTAAGCCCGGTCAGGGCCAGGAAGTCACGTCTGTGCAAGGCTGCTCTCCATGAAGGACGGGTGGCTCAAGCGCCGAGACTGCGCGCGGTGTTGATGATGTTGATGCCGTTGAAACGGGTGGTGGACGAACCGTGCGAGACCGCCGACACCTGGCCGGGCTGGCCCTTGCCGTCGAAGAACGAACCGCCAAGGCGGAAGTCGCGTTCATCGCAGATGGCGGTGCAGGCGTTCCAGAACTCCGGCGTGCGGATCTGGTAGGCCGCATCCTCGACCATGCCGGTGATCTTTCCGTTCCTGATCTGGTAGTACAGCTGGCCGCCAAACTGCGCGTTGTAGCGCTGCTGGTCGATGGAATAGGAACCACGGCCGTGGATATAGATGCCGTTCTCCACGTCCTTGATCATGTCCTCCACGCTGAGCGGCGTCCTGCCCGGCGCCAGCGAGACATTGGCCATGCGCTGGAACTGCACGCTGGACCACGAGTCGGCATAGCTGCAGCCATGCGAGGCGTCGCGGCCGAGGATGTGCGCCTCATCGCGCGTCGCCTGGTAGTCGACCAGGATGCCGTCGCGCACCAGTTCCCAGCGTTGGGTCTTCACCCCTTCGTCGTCGTAGCCGACCGCGCCGAGGCTGCCCGGCTGGGTCTTGTCGGCGAAGAAGGTGACGATGTCGCTGCCCCAGCGGAAACCAGCATCGCGCTTGTCCAGGGTGGCGAAGCTGGTGCCGGCGTAGTTGGCCTCGTAGCCGAGCACGCGGTCCAGTTCCAGCGGGTGGCCGACATTCTCGTGGATGGTGAGGAACAGGTTGGACGGATCCAGCACCAGGTCGTACTTGCCGGGCTTCACCGAGGGCGCCTTCAGCTTCTCGCGCGCCTGGCGGGCGGCGGCGATGGCGTCCTCGACCGGGTCATAGGAATCACGGTACGCAGTGATGCCACCGGGCAGCTGCACCTTGCCGCGTGCATCGCCATCAAGGAACTCGTAGCCCATGCCCATCGGCGAGGACAGGCCGGCGCGGGTGCGGAACTTGCCGCTGGCCTTGTCGATGGCGGTGGCGGTGAACGGCAGCCAGATACGGTGGATGTCCTGGTCGATGAACGAGCCGTCGCTGGAAGCGAAGTACTTCTGCTCGTTGACCAGGAACAGGGTGGAATTGATGTAGTCGGCACCCGTATTCAGTGCGGCCGCATTGAGCGCCAGCAGCAGCTCGACCTTGTCCTGGATCGGCACTTCCATCGCATTGCGGCGGATGGGTGTCTGCCAACGCACCTCGCCGACGGCCGGGGTGGGCGCCAGCTGCACCGGGCGGGACTGGATGCTGGCATTGGCGCGGGCGATGGCGGTGGCCTGTTCGACGGCGGTGCGCACCGCCGCTTCGGTCTGCTGGTGGGTGGCGGCGAAACCCCACGCACCGTTGACGATCACCCGCACGCCCACACCGGATGATTCGCGGTTGGTCACGTTGCCGACCTGGTGCTCGCGGGTAATCACCGACTGGTTGAGGTAGCGCCCGATGCGCACGTCGCAGTAGCTGGCCTTGGCCGAACGCGCGGCAGCGAGGGCGACCTCGGCCAGGCGCCGGCGCTTGGCCGGGTCGACCGGGGCCAGCAACTGCTCGGCGGCGATCAGCCGCGAATGCGGCAGGGCCAGGCCCGCCAGGCCCAGAGCGGAAAATGCCAGGAACTCACGTCGTTGCACAGCGTCTCTCTCTCACTTCCGTGCGGCCGGCAAAGGACCGATCCGATCACGTCAACTCCTCGACTTTCGCCAGCGGCGGACATTCGGGCAAGTGACTGCAGTCATGGTCGGGGAGGGTTTCGGCAGGGCTTGCAGCCCTGCACCTGCGGTAGTGCCGGCCGCTGGCCGGCAACCTCAGCAGCAACGTCAACGTCAAAAGCGGGCATTCCGTGGGTGGGCGGGGCGGTGTGGGGTGGCAGGACACGCCGTAAACCCCTGGCCGGCC
>NZ_JFYS01000042.1:0-221029 GCF_000632045.1 Stenotrophomonas sp. RIT309 | reverse complement strand
TTTCCCAGGCCGGTGGCCGAAAAACACGCCCGAGCATGATCAGTTCCCCCCCCCCCCGAAAACGCAGAAGGCCCTCCCGCCCGATGAGCGGAAGGGCCTTCAAACCACGCGCGATTACTTGCGCTTGGCAGCCTTGCGCACGGCCTTCTTGGCCGGAGCCTTCTTGGCCACGGCCTTCTTCAGCGGTGCAGCCTTCTTGGCGACCGTCTTGCGGGTAGCAGCGACCTTCTTGCCGACAACCTTCTTGGCAGCAGCGGTCTTCTTGCCGACAACCTTCTTGGCAGTGGCGGTCTTCTTGCCGACGACCTTCTTGGCAGCGACGGTCTTCTTGCCGACGACCTTCTTGGCAGCGACGGTCTTCTTGCCGACGACCTTCTTGGCAGCGACAGTCTTCTTGCCGACGACCTTCTTGGCAGCGACGGTCTTCTTGGCCGCAGCCTTCTTGGCGGTAGCGACCTTCTTGCCGACGACCTTCTTGGCGGCCACGGTCTTCTTGGCCACAGCCTTCTTGGCGGTAGCGACCTTCTTGCCGACAACCTTCTTGGCAGCAGCGGTCTTCTTGGCCACAGCCTTCTTGGCGGTCGCAACCTTCTTGGTGGCGGCCTTCTTCACGGTAGCGACCTTCTTGCCGGCAGCCTTGGTGGTCTTCTTGGCAGCAGCAACCTTCTTGGTCACGGTCTTGCCGGCAGCCGCCTTCGTCTTGGCCACTTCCTTCTTCAGGGCAGCAGCTTCGGCCTTGGCGTTCTTCTTGGCCGCTTCCAGCTTCTTCTTGGCGTTGGCAACGGTCTTGCCGACCGACTTGGCAGCCTTCTCGGCCTTCTTGGCAACGGTCTTCTCGACCTTGGCCACGACCTTCTTGGCCTTGGCGACGCGGGTGGTGGCAGCCTTGCGGGCGCGCTTGACGGTCTTCTTGACCGACTTCACTGCGTCTTCGGCGGCGTGGGCGATGGTCTCGCCGACGTTGGTGGCGGTTTCTTTCACGTTCTCGACGGCGTCGGTCACGACCGACACACCATTACCGTTGCTCATGTTGCCCTCCTAGGGGCCTGGATTGTCAAAACGGGGCGATGCTATACCGACAATGGCTATCGTGGAACGGGCACGGCCGGCCAATCGCATCCGGTGCGACGCAACTGGAGTAGGCGATAGCGGCGGCTGACGTGCCCCGCAGTCAGGAAATCCCTTTTTTTAAGCAGTGTGCTGCGCAGCCTGCCTGCTGCTGGCGTGCCGATGCAGGCACTGGCAGCAGCCACACATCCGCGCAGCACTGAGCGTCATCGCAAGGTCGGGATGCGCGGAACTGCGCAAGTGTCGCGGTGTATCAGGGCGCTGCCGGCGTGCCTTGCGGCACTCGCTCGCGGCTGTCGCGAACAGCGTTGTGGTGCGCGCGTCAGCTTTCCGGCGCCTGCGGCGAGGGTCGGATTTTCATGGGGCATTTATCCAGATCGCGACACACTCATTCAGCTTGTTCTACCGTATGCGTCAACGGCCCCAACCTCAGCCTGCGAACCGACTCCCATGCGACCGCTTCCCACCCTGCTTACGCTCGCAATCGCCGCTGCCTTCGGCGGCTTCGTTGCCACCGGCCTCAATGCGCACCTGGACAACCGTGCCGATGCCGCTCCGCTGCCGGCGGTACTGCCCACCTCCGCAGCGCTGCCGGCCGCGGTTGCCGGGCAGGCGGTGCCTTCGCTTGCACCGATGCTGGAAAAGGCGATGCCGGCGGTGGTCAGCGTCAACACCAAGCAGGTGGTGCGGGTACGCAACCCGTTCTTCAACGACCCGTTCTTCCGCCGCCTGTTCCCGGACATCCCGCAGGAGCGGATCAACGAGTCACTCGGTTCGGGCGTCATCATCGATGCCACCGAAGGCCTGGTGCTGACCAACCACCACGTCATCGACAACGCTGATGACGTGCAGGTGACACTGGCCGATGGGCGCACGGTGAAGGCCGAGTTCCTCGGCTCGGACCGCGACACCGACATCGCGCTGATCCGCATTCCGGCGCAGAACCTGACCGACATCAAGCTGGGCAACAGCGACCAGCTGCGGGTGGGCGACTTCGTGGTCGCGATCGGCAATCCGTTCGGTTTCAGCCAGACGGTCACCTCGGGCATCGTCTCGGCGGTGGGCCGCAGTGGCATCCGCGGGCTGGGCTACCAGAACTTCATCCAGACCGATGCATCGATCAACCCCGGCAATTCCGGTGGCGCACTGGTCAACCTGCAGGGCCAGCTGGTGGGCATCAACACCGCCAGCTTCAACCCGCAGGGCAGCATGGCCGGCAACATCGGCCTGGGCCTGGCGATTCCGTCGAACCTGGCCCGCAGCGTGGTGGACCAGCTGGTCAAGCATGGCGTGGTGGTGCGCGGCACGCTGGGCATCGAAAGCCAGAACCTGAGCGCGCAGATCGCGCAGGGCCTGGGCCTGGGCGAAACCCGCGGCGCCCTGGTAACCCGCGTGCTGGCCGGTTCGGCCGGTGCCGCCGCAGGACTGAAGCCGGGCGACGTGGTGGTATCGGCCAACGGCCAGCGCGTGGACAGTGCCGAAGCACTGCACAACGTGGAAGGCCTGGCGGCGGTGGGCAGCGTGCTGACCCTGGACGTTCGCCGCGAAGGCAAGCCGCTGCAGATCAAGGCAACGCTGAAGGAACAGGCGCGCGTGGTCAGCGGCGAGAGCCTGGACCCGCGCCTGACCGGTGCCAGCTTCGTCGACCTGCCCGAGTCGCTGCGTCAGTCTGGCGTGGGCGGCGTGCTGGTCAGCGAGGTCAAGCGCGGCAGCCGCGCCGCGACCAATGGCCTGCAGCAGGGCGACATCATCACCGACGCCACGGTGGGCGAGTTCGCCGACCTGGCCAGCTGGCGCGCCAATTTCCAGCAGCGCCCGCCCACCCTGGTGCTGCGCGTGCTGCGCAACAATGGCCAGCAGCAGGGCCAGTTGGTGATGCGCTGATCGCCTGGCCGTAACGCCCCCTATACCCACGTGATGCTATTGCTGTACGTCCAGGTCGGCCAAGCGCCGATCGCCCGTTCCCCCATCGCAACAGGAGTGATTCGATGAGCCCCACCAATACCGAGAACCTGAAGGACCACCTGGGTGAAGCCGGTTCCCACCTGAAGCAGGCCGCCAGCGCTGCCGGCGGTGCGATCAAGGGCGCTACCGGCGCCGCGACCGACGAACTGCGCATCGGCAAGGCCAACGTCAAGGCTGAACTTTCCGACAGCGCGCTGTCGGGCCTGGCTGCTGCCGAGTTCGGTGGTGCCGCCGCCAAGGAACAGGTCGACGCGCTGATGGACAAGGGCAAGGACCTGATCGACAGCGCTGCTGAGCTGATCCGCGAACGTCCGCTGGCCTCGTTCGGCGTGGCCTTCGCTACCGGCTGGATCATCGCCAAGCTGGCCCGCGGCAGCGACAAGTAAGCTGCGGCGTGAGCGAAGACACCACGCAACGTCCTGATCCGGCGGCCACGCCGCCGTTGGACGAAAGCATCCGCCAGGTCGGCGCAGCCGGCCGGGCGACTGCCGATTCGGCCAAGCACTCACTGCGTTCGCTGCGCCGGTTGGCGTCGGCGGACTTCGCGTTGGCGCGCAGCGCGTTCGGCCGCGCATTGGCCTGGGCCGGCGTCGCCATCGTGTTCGGTGCGTCGGCCTGGCTGTTGCTGGCCGCCACCCTCATCGCCCTGCTGCAGAGCTTCGGCCTGAGCTGGCTGCAGGCCCTGCTGATCACCTCGCTGCTGAGCCTGGCCGTCACCGGCTATGCGATCTGGCGCGTTTCCTACTTCTTCCACCACACTGGCATGCACGCCACCCGGCGTCAGTTGTCCCGGTTGGGCCTGTTCGATGAGCCCACCGATGATGATCCCGATGCAGGCGTGCAGATCCCGGAGGGCAAGCCATGAAGTTCGGTGCACTGCAGCGGCGTGTGAAACGTTGCGAACAGGTGATGGCCGTGCGCCTCGGCGAGACCCAGGACCACTGGAACGTGCTCAGCCAGGTCTGGCGACAGGGCTGGTCGCCACTGCGCATCGTGGTGGTGGGTCTGGCCGGCGGGTTCATCGCCGGCAAGCTGGAGGTTCCGGGCAAGGTCAACGGAGCGCGTTGGCTGCAGATGGTCGGTTCGGTGTCCAGCCTGTTCGCCAGCGCCCAGGCCGCGTTTGCTTCGGTGGTGGCGGCGCAGGCGGCGGAAACCGCAGACGATGCCGCCGACCAGGTGGATGAAGCGGCCGGGCCGCCCCCCGCCGCCGCAGCACGACCGGCAGCACGCCCGGTGGCCGAGCCCGAGCTGCGTGAGCCCCGTCCGGCCGAAGCGGCGACCGAGATGTCCGAACGTTGACGAACCTTACCCGCCGCGTTGATCGCGGCGGGCCGATAATGGGCTTCTCTTTCTGGTCGGTGCGTCGATGAGCGAGTCCCTGTTGTCCCCGTCGTCGCCTGCGCCGGACGAGTCCGCACCCCTGCCGCCGCCCTCGCGCCCACGTGGCCCGATGTCGCTGGTGATCCTGGCGACCCTGGCCGTGGCGTTCACCCTGTGGGCGGCGCAGGACATCATCCTGCCGGTCCTGCTGGCGATGTTCTTCGCCCTGGTCGGCAACCCCATCCTGCGCCTGCTGCAGAAGCTGTGGATTCCGCGCGCGCTCGGCGCCCTGCTGGTGCTGGGCGCCGGCCTGGGCGTGACCGGTGCGTTGGCGGTGCAGCTGATCGGCCCGGCGATGGACTGGGCACAGGAAGCACCGCAGCAGCTGCGCAAGGTTGCGCGCCAGGTGCAGGACCTGACCAAGCCGGTGCAGCAGGCCAACCAGGCCGCAGAGAATTTCGCGCGCGTGGCCGGCGGCGACGGCAACCGCAAGGTGCAGGTGATCCGCACCCAGCTGGACGACCCCTACCGGATGCTCACCCGTGCGCCGCGGCTGGCCGCCTCGGTGCTGGCCGTCGTGCTGCTGACGCTGTTCTTCATGATCTACGGCCAGAGCCTGCAGCGTGCAGCGATCGCCCTGTTCCCGAACCGGCAGCAGCAGCGTTTCACCAGTGACATCCTGCGCTCGATCGAGCATGAGGTGTCGCGCTACGTATTGACCATCAGCGTGATCAACACGGTGGTCGGCCTGCTGTTGGCCGGGGTGCTGATGCTGCTGGGCATCGGCCTGCAGGAGGCGCTGCTGTGGGGAACCGTGGCGGCGCTGCTGAATTTCGCGCCCTATGTCGGCCCGCTGCTCGGCGTCGCGTTGATGCTGCTGATGGGCTTTGTGGAGTTCCGCGACCCGCTTCAGGCACTGCTGCCTGCGGCCGCCTACCTGGCCCTGCATACCCTGGAAGGGCAGCTGGTGACGCCGATCGTGCTTGGCCGGCAGATGAAACTGTCACCGCTGGTGCTGATCCTGGCGCTGATGGTGTTCGGCTGGGCCTGGGGCATGATCGGCCTGCTGCTGGCGGTGCCGCTGCTGGTCTGCATCAAGCTGGTGCTGGCGCGGCTGGACGGCATGCACGGCTGGGCGCGGCTGCTGGAGTGAGGCGCGCTCCATCGACGGGCGTGCGGGGAGAGGAACGGTGGGACGGCGAAGGCTGGCAGAATATGCGCCCGCTTTTTCCCAGGATGGAACCCTTGCCATGTTCTCTTTTGCGCGTCGATGCCTCGCCCTGACCTGCCTGGCCGCCCCCGCCTTCGCCGCGGCCCCGCCCAGTGCGGAAGTGGCCCGCACCCAGCTGGTGGAGGCCATCACCTGCCAGCGCCATCTCACGCCCGAACAGTTCGATGCCATGGCCAAGGTGCTGATGCCCGCCGGGGCCAAGACCAGGGACGAGTACGACGACGGCTACACACTGGCCTCGCCGCTGATGGTGCTTGGCCTGCCGGTGACCCATGTGACCTCCTACGACGGCTCCAGCGGCGAGGATGGCGTGGACAGTTACACGGCGTACTTCGGCAGCGCGGAAATCAGCAAGGTCGCCGCCTTGGCGAAGATGCCGCCGCCGGTGGCCGGTGGCTACCGGCGCGAAGTGGGCAGGCATGACCTGAGCGTCGATCGCGTCGATGGCCAGACCGTCCTGTACTGCTCCTACGACCTGCGCAGCCACTGACGGCGGCAGCGCCTGCCCGCCGCGCGCATGAAAGCCCGCGCGGGCAGGCGTAGAATGGCGGGGTGAAATTCCCTGTCCTTGCCATCACCCTCGACCTCGACGATACGCTGTGGCCGTTCGCTCCGATCGGCGCCCGCATCGACCAGGTCCTGTTCGACTGGATGCGCGAACACAGCCCCGCCACCGCCGCGATGTATCCGGTGGCGGCCATGCGCGAACTGCGCGAGCGCTCGTTCCGCGACAACCCCCACCTGCATTTCGACCTGAGCGCGCTGCGCCGGCTGACGATCCAGGAGGCGCTGGAAAACAGTGGCGCCAGCCTGGATCTTCTGGAACCGGCGTATGAAGTGTTCTACGCCGCGCGCAACCAGGTGGAGTGCTACCCCGATGCGCTGGACGCACTGGCGCGTATCGCCGCGCGGGTGCCGGTGGCCGCGTTGAGCAACGGCAACGCCGATCTGGAACGGATCGGCCTGGCCCATCACTTCAGCTTCCAGTTGGGCGCGCGCGAGCATGGCGCGGCCAAGCCCGAAGCGAGCATTTTCCACGCTGCCTGCGACCGCCTGGGCGTCGCCCCGGCGCAGGTGCTGCACGTGGGCGACCACGTCGAGATGGACGTGGCCGGCGCGATGGCTGCCGGCCTGCGCGGCTGCTGGATCAACCGCGAAGCGGCCACCTGGAACCATCCGCAGCTGCAGCCTGACCTGCAGTTCGACACCCTCACCGGCCTGGCCGATTGGCTCGATGCCAACCTCGACGCCGCCGACGCTGACGCATCCCGGAGTACCTGACGCATGAGCGAGATCACTGGCTTCACCGCCGACACCACCGCCGCACTGCCGCTGCACGTGCTGGACCGCAGCCAGTTCGAGGCGTGGAAGAACAGCCAATCTGCTGCCACCCAGGCGTGGTTGAAGTCGCAGGGCTTCACTGCGGGCGCGCATTCGGTTGCGCTGCTGCCCGGCGCCGATGGCCTGGCTGGCGCGGTGATCGGCGTCGGTGATCGTGCCGATGCCTACAGCTACGCCCATGCACCGCATGCCCTGCCGGAAGGCAGCGTGTGGCAGCTGGCCAGCGAACTGCCGGCCGCCGAGCAGGCGCTGCTGCAGCTGGGCTGGGGCCTGGGCAGCTACCGCTTCGACCGCTACCGCAAGCGCAACCGCGCGCCGGCCCAGCTGGTGGCTGCACCGACCGGCGAAGTGGCCGACCTGATCGCCGCCAGCCTGCGCGTGCGTGACTGGGTCAACACGCCGACCGAAGACATGGGCCCGCAGCAGCTGGAAGACGCCGCGCGTGCCCTGGCTGAAGCGCATGGCGCGCAGGTGGAAGCCATCACCGGCGACGAACTGCTGGCGCAGAACTTCCCGGCCATCCATGCGGTGGGCCGTGCCTCGCACCGTGCGCCGCGGCTGATCGTGCTGCGCTGGGGCAAGGAGACCGACCCGGCGCTGGCACTGGTCGGCAAGGGCGTGTGCTTCGATACCGGCGGCCTGGACATCAAGCCGGCCGATGGCATGCGCAACATGAAAAAGGACATGGGCGGCGCCGCACACGCGCTGGCCCTGGCCGGGCTGGTGATGGCCCAGCAGCTGCCGGTGCGCCTGACCCTGCTGGTACCGGCGGTGGAAAATGCGATCGGCCCGGATGCCTTCCGTCCGGGCGAAGTGATCGCCACCCGCAAGGGCCTGAGCGTGGAGATCGACAACACCGATGCCGAAGGCCGGGTGATCCTGTGCGACGCGCTGACGTTCGCCGGTGAGCAGAAGCCGGACCTGGTGCTGGACTTCGCCACGCTGACCGGCGCGGCACGCATCGCGCTGGGCCCGGACCTGCCGGCGCTGTTCAGCAACGATGACACGCTCGCCCAGCAGTGGCTGCAGGCTGGCGACGCCACCCGTGACCCGGTGTGGCGCATGCCGTTGTGGCGCCCGTACCTGCGTTACCTGAGCAGCGGCATCGCCGACCTGGCCAACGCCGGTTCGCGCATGGCCGGCTCGGTCACCGCCGCGCTGTACCTGGAACGCTTCCTGGAAGACGGACAGCGCTGGGCACATCTGGACGTGTATGCCTGGAACGATGGCGAGCGCCCGGGCCGCCCGGCCGGTGGCGAAGCCCTGGCCCTGCGTTCGGCCTGGACGATGCTGAAGGCACGTTACGGCTGATGGAGCCGCCGGGCATGGCCCGGCGCTGCCCATGCCGGTGGGTGCCGACCTTGGTCGGCACTGCATCACCCTGCAAATCTGACGAAAAATTGAATTTCGGCCCCGGCCGGGTTCTGCGAGGATGGTGTGGTCGCCCACCCACACATCCGTGAAGGCAGGACTCCGACCATGTCGCTCTTCCGCTATACCCGCGCTGGCCAGGAGCCGGGCGCGCCGCGCCGGCATTCGCCCTTGCCCAGGATCGCGCTGATCGCACTGATCCTGGGCATCGTTGCCCTCGCCTTCGCCTGGCTGGCCGGTTGGATCGGCCGCGACCGGCTGACCGCACAGCGCTTCACCGACACCATCGAGGCCACCGGCCCTGCACATCCCGGCTTCCGCCGCGCGCACAGCAAAGGGGTGTGCGTGAGCGGCTGGTTCGAACCCAGCGCACAGGCGCCCACGCTGTCCAGCGCACGGGTGTTCTCGCAGGCGAAGGTTCCGGTGCTGGGCCGGCTGTCGATCGGCGGCGGCGATCCGCACGGCGCCGATGGCAGCGCGCGCGTGCGCAGCATCGCCGTACAGCTGGTGGGCGATGACGGGCAGGAATGGCGGATGGCGATGAACAGCTTCCCGTTCTTCGCCGTGCCCACCGCCGAGGCGTTCTACGAGCAGACCCGCGCGCAGATTCCGGATCCGGCCACCGGCAAGCCCGACCCGCAGAAGATGGCGGCCGTGCTGGCCAGATACCCCAGCGCACAGGCCTTCCAGCAGTGGGCCAAGAGCGCACCGTGGACCAGCAGCTGGGCCAACACCACCTTCAACAGCGTCAACAGTTTCTGGTTCACCAACGCGCAGGGGCAGAAACGCGCGGTGCGCTGGCGCTGGCAGCCGCAGGCGCCGCTGGTGGAGATGGATGCAGAGGCACGCAAGCAGGCCAATGTCGATTTCCTCAGCCAGGAACTGCAGCAGCGCCTGGCCACCGGCCCGGTGCGCTGGAACCTGGTGGTCAGCCTGGCCGCGCCGGGCGATGCCATTGACGATCCCTCGGTGCCGTGGCCGGAATCACGCGAACAGGTGGTGGCCGGCGTGCTCAGCCTCGACCGCATGCAGTCGCAGGAAGAAGGCGCCTGTGGCCAGCTCAACTTCGATCCGCTGATCGTGCCCAGCGGCGTGCGCGGCAGCGACGACCCGATCCTGGCTGCGCGCTCGGCGGTGTATTCGCAGTCGTTCAACCGCCGCGAGCGCGAGCGCGCCAGCGGTGCGGCGGCACAGACGAAGGGGGAAGCACGATGAGTACCGGCAACGGCCACTTCAACCTGCTCGCCCGGGTGCTGCACTGGTCCATGGCGCTGATGATCATCGCCATGCTGTTCATCGGCGTGACCATGGTCGCCTCGCTGCACCTGCGCCCCATGCTGATCGACCTGCACCGGCCGCTGGGTATCGCCATCCTGCTGCTGGCGGTGCTGCGCCTGTACAACCGCCTGCGCCACCGCCCACCGCCGCTGCCAGCGGATCTTCCCGCGTGGCAGGTGCTGGCCGCGAAGGCTTCGCACTGGATGCTGTACGCGTTGATGCTGGCGATGCCGCTGATCGGCTGGGCGATGCTGTCGGCCGGCGGCTACCCGATCGTGCTGGGCGGTGGCCTGCACCTGCCGCCGATCGTGCCGCACACGCCAGCGCTGTACGCCGCGCTGCGCAATGCGCACAGCCTGCTGGCATACGTGTTGTTCGCCACGGTGCTGATGCACGTGGGTGCGGCGCTGTTCCACCTGTGGGTGCGCCGCGATGGCGTGTTCCAGGCGATGGCACGCGGGAAGGATTGAATGGGTTCGCCGGGGGTTCCCGGCTGGTCATTTCCGCGACTGCGGAGGGGTGTCACTTTTCTTTTCGCGCGAAAAGAAAAGTAACCAAAAGAAACGCGCCGCCAGCCGCGAGCCGGCGTGCTTCGCACGCCGGTGCCCTGTGCTCCTCGGTCCGTCGAGGGACGGCGCGGGAACTCGCTGCGCTCAGACACCCGCGCCTCTTCGCCCTCGCCGGACCTGCGGTGCTCGGCTCGCTTGAAGGCGGACCCAACGTCAAAAGCCGCAGCTGCACCCAGTAGATCCACGCCATGCGTGGATGCCTTTGCCGTTGATCTTGACCTTCCATTCCGCCTTCTAGCGAGCCGAGCATCGCAGGGGAATCAGGGGCGAAGAGGCGCCGATGTCTGAGCGCAGCGAGTTCGGCGCCGTCCCCTGATTCACCGAGAAGCGCAGGGTACTGGTGCGCAGCACCGGCTCGCGGCCGGCGGCGTGTTTCTTTTGGTTACTTTTCTTTTCACGCGAAAAGAAAAGTGACGCCCCGCTACAACCACCCCTTCTGCCGTGCCAGCCGATACGCCTCAATCCGGTTGGCCACGCCCAGCTTGCCGATGCATTCGGACAGGTAATTGCGCACCGTGCCGTGCGACAGCCCCAGCTGCTCGGCGATCTCACTGGCGGTGCGGCCCTCGCCTGCCAAGCGCAGTACGCGGCGCTCGCGGTCGGTCAGCGGGTCGGCCTGCGACCACGCATCCAGCGCCAGCTGCGGATCGATCGCACGGATGCCCTGCTTCACCTTGCGCAGTGCCTCGGCCAGGTTCTCGGCCGGTGCATCTTTCAGCAGATAGCCCAGTACACCCGCTTCCAATGCGCGACGCAGGAAACCGGCACGGGCGAAGGTGGTCACGATCACCACCTTGATCGGCAGTTCATGGCGGGCGATGCGCTGGGCCAGTTCCAGCCCGCTCAGCCCCGGCATCTCAATGTCGGTGACCAGGATGTCCGGCTGCAGCTGCTGCAGCATGCGCCAGGCGGCTTCGCCGTCGGCAGCACTGCCCAGTACCTCGATATCCGGTTCCAGGCCCAGCAACGCCGACAATGCGCCACGCACCATCGCCTGATCCTCGGCCAGCAGGATGCGGATCATGCCGCGCCTCCCTGTGCCAGCGATGCCGGCGACAGCGGCGTAGTCGCGGCCACCAGGGGCACGCGCACGGTCAGCAGCGTGCCTTCCCCGCGCGGCGACTGCAGCGTCAACTGGCCACCCAGCGCCGCTGCGCGCTCACGCATGCCACACAATCCGTTGCCCTCGGCCTGCACACCACCACGGCCGTCATCGCGTATCTGCATCACCAACTGTCGGTCCTCAAGCATGAAATCCACCTGCACCCGGGTCGCCTGCGCGTGGCGCACGATGTTGGTCGCCGCCTCGCGCAGCACCAGTGCCAGCCCACGCTCTACCTCCACTGGCATCGGTGGCGGCGGCATGTACTGCAGGTGTACCTGTTGGCATTCCAGCAGCAGGCGTGCCGAGGCCAGCTCGCCGGCCAGGTCGCTGGCGCGGATGCCGGTGACCGCACTGCGTACCTGCGCCAGCGCCTCGCGGGCAATGTCCTCGGCCTCGCCGATTTCCTGCCGGGCACGCGCGTCATCGCGGTCGTACAGCTTACGCGCCAGTTCCAGCTTCAGCGTGATCAATGACAGCGTATGCCCCAGCAGGTCATGCAGATCACGGCCGATGCGCTCGCGCTCGGCGGTGGTCGCCAGGCGCCGCACCTCGTCCTGGGACAGCTGCAGGGCAACGTCGCGCTGATGGCTCAAGGCCTCCACGTTGACCACCAGCCCGACAATGAACGACACCGCCGGCATCCACACCATGGCCTGCCACGGATAACCGAAGTAGAGCGCGGTGCTGCAGAACAGGAGATTCAGGCCAGTGAGCTGCAACAGGTACACCCACCAGCCGCCGCGGCTGCTCATGCGGATCATCACGCAGCCGAACACGAAGTAGCTCAGTCCCGACGGATACCACGGCAGCAGCACCAGGGCCATCGCAATCATGCCCAGCGCGTAGCGCCAGGCGTGGTGCCGTGGCGCCAGCATCACCCTGGCATAGAACAGCAGGAACAACGGATAGCTGGCCAGCGTCAGCAACAACCAGCGCAGCGTGAAGCCATTCCCGAGCACCGGGGTAAGGAAGATCCAGACCGACCACAGCAGGTGGATCGCACCACTCCAGGGCGACTTGCCACGCCGCAGCAGTTCGGCCACCGCCGAATCCGGGGCAGGGCGCAGCAGGGACGCAGGCCAGCTCGGTGGCACGGAAGATTCCAGGCGGGGACGATCGCTGCCGATCATGCCAGTTCAGCCGACCCGGCGCAGGCGCCGACACGCCTGCGCCACCAGTTCATCCACCTGCAGCATCGGCGGCAGGCTGGTGCTCTGCAGCATCACGCCGAGGCCGAGCCGCTGATCGCGCTGCTGCGGATCACCGCCCAGCAGCTCGACCTGGCCGGCGTCGGCACGGCGCAGGCCCAACAGCACGCTGATCGCGGTACTCTTGCCGGCACCGTTGCGGCCCAGCAGGGCCAGTACCTGGCCAGCGCGCACCTGCAGGTCGATGCCGTGCAGGGCGGTATGGTCGCGGTAACGCCCCTGCACCTGCTGCAGGCGGGCCAGCGACGGAGCGATCGTATCCATGGGCGGTACCGGTAGCGGGGACGTTGCCATCCTGTGCCGCCGTGGTCACATTTCGCAGTTGCCGCCGTCAATGACATCGGATGACAGCTGTCACTGCCATCGCCGATGCACCTGCCTTCATGCTGTGCCGCACGCTCCACCGCCGGAACCGCCGCTGCCTGCCCTTCCGGTCACACCCGCCCGAACGCCTGTGATGGAACGAATGAACGCTTCTGCCGAGCTGTTGAAGGAACTCCGTATCGACCGCAAGTCGCCACCGCCCGCCTCCAGTGGCGGCAGTGGTGGCCGCCGCTGGCTGTGGATCGCCGTGGCCGTGATCATCGTGCTGCTGGCCGGTGGTGCATTCGCACTGTTCGGCCGCGCGCCCACCGTGGAAGTGGACACCGCGCCGGCGGTGGCCATCCAGCAGGGCAGCGCCAGCAGCTCGGTGCTCGACGCCAGCGGCTACGTGGTCGCCCGGCGCATGGCCACGGTGTCGGCCAAGATCACCGGCAAGGTGCGCGAGGTGATGATCGAAGAAGGCATGCGGGTGGAACAGGGGCAGATCATGGCCACCCTGGACCCGATCGATGCCGACGCGCAGCGCAACCTGTACGCCTCGCAGCTGCAGGCCGCACGCAGCCAGGTGGTCGGCCTGGAAGCCCAGCAGAAGCAGGCCGCCGCTGAAGCCAGCCGCCTGCAGGCGCTGGTCGGCCAGCAGCTGGTCTCGCGTTCGCAGTACGACCAGGCCGTGGCCCAGCGTGACAGCCTGCGTGCGCAGCTGGAAACCGCACGACGCAACGTCAAGGTTGCCAACGACCAGCTGTCCATCGCCGACCTTGGCGTGGACAACAACATCGTGCGCGCGCCGTTCTCCGGCGTGGTCACCGCCAAGGCCGCGCAGCCCGGCGAAATCGTCTCGCCGCTGTCGGCCGGTGGTGGCTTCACCCGTACCGGCATCGGCACCATCGTCGACATGGAATCGCTGGAGATCGAAGTCGAGGTCGGCGAAGCCTTCATCGGCCGCGTGCAGCCGAAGATGCCGGTGGAAGCCACGCTCAACGCCTACCCGGACTGGAAGATCCCGGCCGAGGTGATCGCCATCGTCCCCACCGCTGACCGCGGCAAGGCCACGGTGAAGGTACGGGTCGCACTGAAGGTGAAAGATCCGCGCATCGTGCCGGAGATGGGCGTGCGGGTCAGCTTCCTGGAACAGGCCAAGCCGCAGACCGAAGCCAAGCCACAGGGCGTGCGCGTTCCGGCCACTGCGGTGGTCGAGCGTGAGGGCGCGTCGGTGGCCTTCGCACTGGGCGATGACAACCGTGTGCAGCAACGCACGGTCGAGGCGGGCCAGGCGATGGGCAAGGACCGCCAGATCCTCAAGGGCGTTAGCGCGGGGGAGTCGGTGGTGGTCAACCCGCCGGACACCCTGCGCGACGGCACCAGGGTCAAGCAGAAGCAAGCGCAGTAACGGCCCGGCGCCCGCATGGCGCCACCGGCAGTACCGCTGGAAAGCACCACTGTTCGACGCGTGCCGGCCGTTGGCCGGGACGCATCCCCGTTTCCCGCCTTTCGTGGAGAACCACCCATGTCGACCCTGGTTTCACTGCGCAACATCACCAAGACCTACCAGCGTGGCCCCGAAAAGGTGCAGGTGCTGCACGGCATCGACCTGGATATCGCCAGTGGCGATTTCGTCGCGCTGATGGGCCCGTCCGGTTCCGGCAAGACCACCCTGCTCAACCTGATCGGCGGCCTGGACAACCCCACCGGCGGCGAGATCAGCATCGAAGGCGAGCGCATCGACCAGATGAGCGGCGGCCAGCTGTCGACGTGGCGCAGCCATCATGTCGGCTTCGTGTTCCAGTTCTACAACCTGATGCCGATGCTGACCGCGCAGAAGAACGTGGAACTGCCGTTGCTGCTGACCCACCTCAGCGCGGCGCAGCGCAAGCGCAATGCCGAGATCGCGCTGACCCTGGTCGGCCTGGCCGACCGCCGCAGCCATCGCCCCAACGAACTGTCCGGCGGCCAGCAGCAGCGCGTGGCGATCGCCCGCGCGATCGTCTCCGACCCGACCTTCCTGATCTGCGACGAACCTACCGGCGATCTTGACCGCCAGTCCGCCGAAGAGATCCTGGGCCTGCTGCAGCAACTCAACCGCGAACACGGCAAGACCATCATCATGGTCACCCATGACCCGAAGGCTGCCGAGTACGCCACCCACACGGTGCACCTGGACAAGGGCGAGCTGGCCGACGCGCCGCTGGCCCACTGACGGAGGCCACAGCGATGAAATACTTCTCGTTGGTCTGGGCGCAGCTGTTCCGCAGCCGCACCCGCACCCTGTTGACCCTGCTGTCGGTGGTGGCCGCGTTCCTGCTGTTCGGCATGCTCGACTCGGTGCGCGTGGCGTTCTCGTCCGGTGGCAGCGTGGAAGGTGCCAACCGGTTGGTGGTGGCTTCGCGCCTGTCGATCACCCAGTCGCTGCCGATCCGCCTGGAAACGCAGATCCGCCAGGTCAGCGGCGTGCGCGATGTCACCTACGGCATGTGGTTCGGCGGCATCTACCAGGACCCGAAGAACTTCTTCCCCAACTTTTCGGTGGCGCCCAACTACTTCGATGTCTACCGCGAGCTGCAGATCGACCCGGCGCAGCTGCAGGACTGGCAGCAGACCCGTACCGGCGCGATCGTCGGCGAGACGCTGGCCAAGCAGTTCGGCTGGAAGATCGGCGACACCATCCCGCTGCAGGCCACCATCTTCCCGCGTGGCGGCAGCAACGACTGGCCGCTGGAACTGAAGGGCATCTACCGCTCGAAGGATCGCGCACTGGCGGCCAATGAAGAACGCCAGTTGATGATGAACTGGAAGTACTTCGATGAGTCCAACGACTACATCAAGAACCAGGTGAGCTGGTACACGGTGACGCTGGACAACCCGGAGCAGTCGTCGAGAGTGGCGCAGGCCATCGATGCGATCTCGGCCAACTCCGACCACGAAACCAAGACCCAGACCGAATCGGCGTTCCAGCAGGCGTTCGTGAAACAGTTCGCCGACATCGGCATGATCGTCACCTCGATCATGGGCGCGGTGTTCTTCACCCTGCTGCTGTTGACCGGCAACACCATGGCCCAGGCGGTGCGTGAGCGCGTTCCGGAACTGGCCACGCTGAAGACGCTGGGCTTCAAGGACAGCACGGTGCTGACCTTGGTGATGGTCGAATCGGTGCTGCTGATCGGCCTCGGTGGACTGATCGGCATGGGACTGGCGGCGCTGATCCTGCCGGCCATCAGCCCCAAGAGCATGGGCATGCTGCCGCCGCACGTACCGACGCCGACCTGGCTGGTGGGCATCGTCCTGATCGTGGTGATCGGCATCGTGGTCGGGCTGCTGCCCGCACTGCGCGCCAAGCGCCTGAAGATCGTCGACGCGCTCGCCGGCCGCTGAAGAGGACACCGACATGAACAAGCTCAAGAAGTGGCTGGGGAACGCGGTGACCGTGCTGCTGCTGGTCGTTGGCCTGGTGGTTTGGATCAGCCTGCCGTGGATCGGCGTCGCTGCCATCGCGGTGCTGCTGGGGCTGTGGCTGGCGCTCACCCGCAGTGGCCGGCTGGCCCTGGCCGCCACCCGCATCGGCATCGCCAGCCTGCCGCAACGCTGGGGTGCCTCCTCGGTGATCGTGGTCGGCATCGCCGGCGTGGTCGGCGTACTGGTCGCGATGCTGGCGATGGGCGAAGGCTTCCAGGCCACGCTCAACAACACCGGCGATGACACCACCGCGATCGTGCTGCGCGGCGGTTCGCAGGCCGAGACCAACTCGGTCATCACCCGCGAACAGGTCCCGACGCTGTCCACCCTGCCCGGCATCACCCGCGATGCGCAGGGGCGGCCGCTGCTGTCGCCGGAACTCTCGCAGGTGGTCAACCTGGTGTCCAAGGCCGATGGCACCGACGTCAATGCGCAGTTCCGCGGTGTCGGCCCGCAGGCGTGGGCCGTGCATGACAAGGTCAAGATCGTCGAAGGCCGCCGGTTCGCCGCCGGCCTGCGCGAGATCGTGGTCGGCCAGGGCGCCAGGAGCCAGTTCCGCGACATGGATGTTGGCAAAACGCTCACCTTGGGCAACCAGACCTGGACGGTCGTGGGCGTGTTCGCTACCGGCGATGCGCATGACTCGGAACTGTGGACCGACGCCGACACGCTGGCCACCACCTACCAGCGCAGTGCCTGGCAGTCGATCAGCGTGCGTACCGACGGCAAGGCCGGCTTCGAGCAGTTCAAGGCCGCCGTGGCCGCCGATCCGCGCCTGAAGCTGGACGTGGAAACCACCCGCGTCTACTACAGCAAGCAGGGTGGTGGGTTGACCAAGCTGATCGACATCCTCGGCAAGGTGATCGGCACCATCATGGCCGTAGGCGCTGTGTTCGGTGCGCTCAACACCATGTATGCCGCCGTGGCCACGCGCGCACGCGAGATCGCCACCATGCGCGCGATCGGCTTCCGTGGCCTGCCGGTGGTGACTGCGGTGATGCTGGAAACCATGCTGCTGGCCCTGCTCGGCGGACTGCTTGGCTGCGCGGTGGCATGGCTGCTGTTCAACGGCTACAGCGTGTCCACCATCGGCAGCAACTTCAGCGCGGTGGTGTTCAAGTTCCATGTATCGCCGGAACTGCTGTGGAGCGGGCTGAAGTGGGCGCTGGGCATCGGCCTGGTGGGCGGGTTGTTCCCGGCGCTGCGCGCGGCACGCCTGCCGATCACCACGGCGCTGCGCGAGACCTGAGCATCACGCATTGATTTATTGAGCGTTGCGCAGGGGACGGGGCGAAGGCTCCGTCCCTTTTTCGTTCCCGGAATTCAGAAGTCCACCGACGTGGCTTCAGATGGCGGGGTACGCGAGGCCAGATGCTGACGCAGGGCTTCCTCCGGCGCACATGCCGTGCACAGCGGGTGCTGATCGCCCGTATGCCTGTCGAAGAAGATCGGTCCATTGCCGGCCAACGCATCCGATATCTCGCCGGATTGCAGGTAGCGCAGCGATTGGAAACAGAACAGCCAGCCTTCGACGACTTCATGCTCGTGCGTGATGACAACCGGTTCATCGTCGGTGGCAAGTGCAGCCTCCACTCGGCGGCGTGCCTCTTCGAGGTGGATCATCCCTTCATCTCCTTCTTTCGACGACAACGCGAAGAGCGTTTCATGCGGGACGGAGTACCACAACTGATAGCTACGTGCGTACTGCGATGCGTTGTTGCAACCACTCAAGCGTGCCGGGTTCGTGCCGCTATCGGTGCCTCTGCCCATCGCAAGCGCATCGCGCGTGACGTTGCGCACAGTGCACCTGTGGATTGTTGGTTGCGATTCATTTTCGCGGCGTTACAGCGCGCGCGGACAAACAGTTACCGATGAAAACACTCTAGAATCCGGCCCCCACGTTGGTTTGCAGCACCCCACGCGTCCATAGAACGGACGCATGTTTTTTCTGAAACACGAGATTTCACGGATGTCCCTGAAGACCACCCCGCTGCGCAACGCGATCGTCATCGCGCTGGCCGCCAGCTGCACCACGCCCGCTTTCGCACAGGAAGCCGGCGATACCCCCACCAACCTCGACCGCATCGAGATCACCGGCTCGCGCATCCGCCAGGCCAGTGTCGAGACCGCGCAGCCGGTGGTGGCACTCAACCGCGCCGACATCGAGAAGAAGGGCTACGTCAACGTTGCCGACATCCTGCAGGACGTCACTGCAGCCGGCGCACCGAGCCTGAGCCGTTCGTCCTCGCTGAGCTCCTCGCGCGATTTCGGCGGCATGTATGTCAGCCTGCGCAACCTCGGCCCGGAACGCAGCCTGGTGCTGATCGACGGCCGCCGCATGGGCGTCAGCGCCGGCGGTTACTCCGACCTGGCCTCGATTCCGTCGGCGATCGTGGAACGCGTGGAAGTGCTGACCGATGGCGCCTCGGCGCTGTACGGCTCGGACGCCATCGCCGGCGTGGTCAACATCATCACCCGCAAGAACTTCGACGGTGGCGAAGCCAGCGTCTATGTCGGCCAGTACGGTGAAGGCGACGGCCAGAAGCGCTCCTATAGCGCCACCTTCGGCAAGACCTTCGACCGCGGCTGGTTCAGCGTCGGCGCCGAGCGCACCAAGGAAGACGAAATCCTCGGCGATGCGCGCGAGTTCAGCCGCTACCCGGGTGGCCCGCGCCATGCCGACGACGTCGACGCGCTGAGCCCGACCACCCAGTGGGGCACGGTCACCGTCGGTGGCAAGCCGCTGACCGTGGGCCCGGGCGGCGACCCGAGCAGCGCTGGCAACTTCCACACGCCGGATCCGGCTGACGGCGCCAACGCCAAGACCAACATGAGCCTGTTGAGCGGCCTGGAGCGCACCTCGGTGTTCGCCAACGGCGGCTTCTCGATCACCGACAACCTGCGCATCGTCGCCGATGCGCTGTACAGCAAGCGCGAGTCGACCAAGCACCTGGCCGGCTACCCGTACTCGGTCTCGGCTGCGCAGTCGCGCAACGGCACGCGCGCTGCGCTGTCCAAGGACAGCACCTTCAACAAGTGGGGCCAGGACGTGCTGTTCTCGCACCGCACCGAAGAGCTGCCGCGCGGTACCGAGAACACGCTGGAAACCAAGCGTGCCAGCCTCGGCCTGGAAGGCAGCTTCGAAACCGGTTCGCGCTACTGGGACTGGAACGTCAGCTACATGTACAACCGCAATGAAGGCGAGCGCGTTGGCACCGGCAGCATGTACCAGCCGAACGTCAACCTGGCCGTCGGCCCGTCCTTCATGGACGGCGACGTGGCCCGCTGCGGTACACCGGGTGCGGTGATCGCCGGCTGTGTGCCGTGGAATCCGGCTGCGCCGATGGGCTACACCGGCCCGGGCTCGCTGGGCAACCAGGACGTGCAGGACTACCTGTTCACCCGCTTCGTCGACAAGATGCGCAGCACCACCAAGGTCGCCAGCGCCAACATCTCCGGCTCGCTGTTCAACCTGCCGGCCGGCGACATCATGGGCGCGATGGGCTTTGAGCACCGCAGCGAAGAAGCCAGCTACACCCCGGACCTGATGGTGCAGAAGGGCCAGATCGCCGGCACCACCGGCCAGCCGACCCGTGGCGACTACTCGCTCAACGAGGTCTACCTGGAAATGCAGGTGCCGCTGCTGGCCGACATGGCCTTCGCCCGCGAGCTGTCGCTGGACCTGGCCGGTCGCTACACCGACTACAACACCTTCGGTTCGACCACCAACAGCAAGTTCGGCCTGAAGTGGAAGCCGATCGACAGCCTGCTGGTACGCGCCACCTACGGCACCGGCTTCCGTGCACCGACCGTGGACGATCTCTACGGCGGCGCGGTTTCCAGCCGCGATTCGTTCACCGATCCGTGCGATACGAAGTTCGGCATCGCCGCCAGCAGCCCGACCGTGGCAGCACGCTGCCAGGCGCTGAACGTGCCCGCCAACTTCCGTCAGCAGACCGGTTCGGACGGCAACCTTGCCAACCGCCCGGGCCAGCAGGCCACCTCCGATTTCAACTCCGGTTCCAACCCGGAACTGAAGCCGGAAACCGCCAAGACCTGGACCGTCGGCCTGGTCTACAGCCCGGAATTCGTGCAGGGCCTGGACGTCAGCCTGGACTGGTGGAAGATCCGCATCGACAACGCCATCGTGGGCGAGTCGGCTACCGACATCCTCAACCAGTGCTACGTGCAGGGCGTGGATTCGGCATGCGGTCGCTTCACCCGTTCCACCGCTGCGGCCACCCGCGGCCAGGTTTCGGCGCTGGATCGTTCGCTGGTCAACGCCGGCTACCGCGAAACCGCCGGCTATGACATCGGTGTGCGTTACCGCCTGCCGGAAACCGCATACGGCAAGTTCGCCATCAACTGGAACACCACCTACACCGACTACCTGGAGCAGCGCAACGACAGCGCCGCCACCACCCCGGTGGAGCAGCGCGTGGGCTGGGCCGGTGACTTCCGCGTACGTTCGACCTTCAACCTGGATTGGCAGTACGGCAACCTCGGCATCGGCTGGACCGCCCGTTACTACTCGGGCATGAAGGAAGCCTGCTCGTACGATCTGGGCGGTGGCCCGGACTGCAACATGGCCGACTTTGTTTCGCCGTATACCGATGCACAGCCGAGCCGCAAGGTGGGTTCCAACACCTTCCACGACCTGCAGGTGCGTTACAGCCTGCCGTGGGATGGCACCGTGTCGTTGGGCCTGAACAACGTGTTCGACCACCAGGGTCCGATCATGTACAGCCAGCCCAACAGCAGCTTCACCTACTACGGTGGCTTCGACATCGGTCGTTTCATGTACATGAAGTACCAGCAGCGCTTCTAAGCCTGCAACCGCGTTCCCGCCCCGGCCAACTCTCTCCTGGCCGTGGATGGAAGCAGAACGGCGCCCCTCGGGGCGCCGTTCTTTTTTGCGGGGTCGGATCCCTTTGCATCGCGAAGGGATCTGACCCCGGAGGCGCTATCGTTTCGCGCCGCGCATCGCCCGTACGTTGTCACCGACGTACAGGACCAACCCGGCCCAGATCGCCGCAAAACCAATCGCCTTGCCGGTGTCGAACGCTTCGTGGAAGAAGAACACGCCCAGCAGCAGCTGCAGGCTCGGTGCGATGTACTGCAGGATGCCGACCAGCGACAGCGGGATGCGCTTGACCCCGTAGGCGAAGCCGATCAGCGGCACCGCCGTGATCACCCCGCCGAAGATCAGCATCAGGTCGTTTGCCCAGCCCCAGCCACCGAAGAAGCCACCGCCATGGCCGTTTTCCGACCACAGCGCGAAGCCCAGCGCGGGCAGGAACAGGTACAGGCTTTCCACGCCCAGCCCGGCCACCGGATCGACCGACACCAGCTTGCGCAGCAGGCCATACAGGCCGAACGAGCACGCCAGGCCCAGCGCGATCCACGGCGGCGTGCCCGCATCGATGGTCAGCCAGGCCACGCCCACCGCGGCGATGGCTACCGCCAGCCACTGCACGCGGCGCAGGCGCTCCTTCAGCACCAGCACGCCCAGCAGAACGTTCACCAGCGGGTTGATGAAGTAGCCCAAGCTGGTTTCGATCACATGTCCTGCGTTGATCGCCCAGATGTACAGGCCCCAGTTGGAGGCGATGGTCAGGCTCGATACCGCCAGGATCGGCAGCGCGCGCGGTTGCGCGGCGATCTTCTTCCACCAGCCCAGCCGTGATGCGATCAGCAGCCAGGCCACCACCAGCACGGTGCTCCAGATGATGCGGTGGGCGATGATCTGGAACGAAGGCACTTCGTTGAGCAGATGCCAGTACACCGGCACCAGCCCCCACAGCACGAAGGTGGAGGCAGTGATCAACAGGCCCCGTCGCTGTTCTTTCTCGTCCATGCTCATCGCTTGCGTGTCCTTGCCATCGTCAGTACCACCACACCCAGAAGTATCACCGCCATGGCCAGGAAGTCGCGCCAACCAAAGCGTTCACCATTCAATGCAGCCCCCAACAGGACAGCAATCACCGGATTGACGTAGGCATAGCTGCCGGCCAGCGCCGGGCGCACGTTCTGCAGCAGCCAGACGTAAGCGGTGAACGCCACGATCGAACCGAACACGCACAGGTAGGCCATCGCCAGCAGGCCACCGCTGTCGGGCAGGGTGGTGGGGCGCTCGCCGACGACCAGGCCGATCAGCACCAGCAGCACGCCACCGCAGATCATCTGCCCGGCGGCCGTCATGAACGGCCCCGGCAGATCCTGCCCGCGTGCCCACACCGAGCCGAACGCCCAGCCGACCGGCGCGATCAGCAGCAGCACCAGCCCGGTGGGCGATGCGGTCAGGCTGCTGCCGGCGTTGAGCCAGACCACGCCGACGAAGCCAACGGCGATGCCCAGCCATTCGCCCTTGCTGGCATGCTGCCCGCGCAGGGCCGAGAACAGCGCCATCCACAACGGCACCGAGGCCACCGCGGTAGCGGCCAGGCCGGATGACACCTCGCGTTCGGCCAGCACCACCATGCCGTTGCCCAGCACCAGCATGGTCACGCCCATGATGACCAGGTTGCGCCACTGCCGCAGGGTGGGTCTGGGCATCTTCCAGAACAGGCGCAGCGCCAGGTACATCAGGCCGCCGGCAATGATGAACCGGCTGCCGGAGACCATCGTCAGTGGCAACGCGCCGCCATGCAGGGCCTTGGCGATACCCAGGTAGGTCGATCCCCAGACCACGTAGACCAGCAGCAGTGCCAGCACGACAAGGCCGCCCCGTGGGGCAGCCGCAGACGGAACGGGGGGAGCCGACATGACACACCAGGGAGCTGGGGGAACACGGATTTTAGGACGTTTTGGTTATGGTCCGGCAGCCCATGTAGTGGCACGCTGTCATCCATCCATGCCCCGCCCGCCCCTTCCGGCACCCGGCGTTGACGTGGGTTGCAGTACCAAGGAGGCTGGCCGGCAGCGCACCGCGCGCCTGGCAGCGCAATTTCCCGCATGGACGCACCGCATCGAGGATCCCCACCCGGATGAGCACTACGTCCCAATCCGCTGTCCCCAGCACCGACGGCGCCGCCCTGCGGCGTTCCATCTCCAACACCCTCAAAGGCTCCGCCGGCAACCTGGTGGAGTGGTACGACGTCTACGTGTACTCGGTGTTCGCCGTGTACTTCGAATCGCAGTTCTTCTCGCCTGAAGACAAGAACTCCACCCTGTACGTGTGGGCGATCTTCGCCGCGACCTTCCTGATGCGCCCGATCGGCGCATGGTTCTTCGGTCGCTTCGCCGACCGTCATGGCCGTCGCCTTGCATTGACCGTGTCGGTCACGCTGATGGCCTTCTGCTCGTTCATCATCGCCATCACCCCCACCGCTGCCAGCATCGGCATCTGGGCGGCGATCATCCTCCTGTTCGCGCGCCTGCTGCAGGGCTTCGCCACCGGTGGCGAGTACGGTGCCAGCGCCACCTACATGTCCGAGGCCGCCATTCCGGGCCGCCGCGGCTTCCTGTCCTCGTTCCACTACGTCACCCTGGTGGGCGGCCATGTGCTGGCACAGCTGACCCTGTTCGTGATGCTGACGTTCTGGGCCAAGCCGGAAATCTCCGAGTGGGGCTGGCGCATCGCCTTCGGCATCGGTGGCATCGCCGCCGTGGTCGTGTTCTGGCTGCGCCGTGGCATGGACGAGTCGCTGTCGGAATCCTCCATCGAAGCCGCGCGCGAGGGCAAGGACAAGAAGTCCGGCTCGATGTACGAACTGTTCGTGCACCAGTGGCGTCCGCTGCTGCTGTGTTTCCTGATCACCGCCGGTGGCACCATCGCCTTCTACACCTACTCGGTGAACGGCCCGAAGATGATCCAGAGCGCCTTCGCCGGCAACGACCCGATGACCGGCACCCTGATCAACCTGGGCGTGCTGGCCTTCCTGATGGTGTTGCAGCCGGTCGGCGGCTGGCTGTCGGACATCATCGGCCGCAAGAGCCTGCTGGTGTTCTTCGGTGTGGGCGGCGTGCTGTACAGCTGGTACCTGATCACCCAGCTGCCGCACCAGCACGATGCCACCCTCGCCTTCCTCACCCTAGCACTGGGCTTTGTCATCCTCACCGGCTACACCTCCATCAACGCCGTGGTGAAGGCAGAGCTGTTCCCCACCCACATCCGTGCGCTGGGCGTGGGCTTCGGCTATGCATTGGCCAACTCGCTGTTCGGAGGCACCGCGCCGCTGCTGTACCAGGGCGCATTGAAGACCGGCCACGTGGACTGGTTCGCCATCTACGTCACCGCGACGATCGCGGTATCGTTGGTGGTCTATGTGTTCTTCCTCACCAACAAGGGCCCCAACTGGCTCGACGGCACGCGCAAGTAAGCGCGCCGTAGTGATCGCGGCCACCGGTGCAATGCCGGTGGCCGCCGCGTCTCCTGCCACGCCGCTGGTATGGCTCGCACTGGGTCTGGGCGCGGCAACCCTGCTGGCATGGCTGATCCGCCGGCCCGGCGCCCAAGCGAGTTGGCCACGTATCGGCTTCGGCATTGCCCTGCTGGCGTTCTGCGCTGCACTGATGCTGCAGCTGGCAGTGGATCTGGGCAACGGTACCAGCACCCTGCATCTGCGCCTGAGCCGGGGCATCAACCCCGCACCGGTGGCCAGCCTGCGTACGATGGTGGCCTGTTACCTGGGCGCGCTTGCCTTCGCCGGTTGGGGCGCGTGGAAGCTGCTGCGGCCACGCGGCTGAAGATGCGGTAGTGCCGGCCGCTGGCCGGCATCTGCACATCCGTTCGGAAGGTTCATGAGGTTGCCGGCCAGCGGCCGGCACTACCATGCGTAAGGTTGCCGGCCAGCGGCCGGCATTGCCGTGCGTTTACCGGCGGGCGGCTTCGCTCTTCTCGCGGGCGCCGTGGAATTCCGATTCCTTCTCCCACTGCGGCCAGCGACGGCTGTTGGCCAGTTCGGCGCCCAGGTCATAGACCAGCAGGGTGTCGGCCGCGTGGCCCGCCGGATCCCAGCTCGGCGTCCATGCATCGCAGGCCTGGTGGTAGCAGTCGGCGAAGTACTTCTCGCGCAGCGCGCGACCGGCCTCGACGCCGCCCTCAAGCTTGTCCAGGCCCGGGCCGATGGTGATCGCTGGCACGCCCAGGCGGGCGAAGGCGAAGTGGTCGGCACGGTAGAAGAAGCCGGCTTCCAGGTTCGGATCCGGGCTGTAGCTGCGGCCACGGGCCTTGGCCACGCGTTCCAGATCGCCTTCCAGCGACACCCGGCCCTTGCCCCACGAGGCGATGTCACGGGTGGCACCATCCGGGCTGAACATCTCGATGTTCAGCACCGCAGCGGTCTTGTCCAGCGGCGCCAGCGGGTGCGCGGCGTAGTAGCTGGCGCCCAGCAGGCCCTTCTCTTCGGCGGTCAGGGCGACGAAGTACAGGGTGCGCTGCGGCTGCGGGCCGGCGGCGAACACCCGGCCCAGTTCCAGCACGGTGGCCACGCCGGTGGCGTTGTCGATCGCACCACGGCGGATACGATCACCCTTGGCGTCGGCCTGGCCGATGCCGAAGGCATCCCAGTGCGCCGAGAAGATCACCGCCTCATCGGCGTGCTCGCCGCCGGGCAGCTTGGCCACCACGTTGCGGGTCACCACCTGCTCGCGCTTGAGCGCGAAATCGACGCTCAGCTTCGCGTTGTCCAGCGCAACCGGGCGGAAGTCCGCACTCATCGCCTTGCGCTTCTCTGCATCGAAATCCAGGCCGGCGTCGGCGAAGATCTGTTCGGCCAGCTCACGCTGCATCCAGCCACGCAGCGGCGTGTGCTGGGCCATCGCCTCGGCCTGGCCGCGCTCGATGTCGAACAGCGGCGAGGTGCCCGAACTCTTCACCGTGGCCCAGCCATAGGCGGCCGGTGCGGTCTCGTGCACGATCAGCACGCCTTCGGCACCCCGGCGCGCGGCTTCCTCGAACTTGTAGGTCCAGCGGCCGTAGTAGGTCACCGCCTTGCCATCGAACGCACCTGGCGCGTCGGCTTCAAAATCGGCATCGTTGATCAATACCACGGCGATCTTGCCGTGCAGGTCCACGTCCTTGTAGTCATTCCAGTGGCGCTCGGGCGCGTCGATGCCGTAGCCGACGAACACCAACGGCGCCTCCTTGATCTGCACGCGCTTGCGCGGCTGCAGGCTCTGCAGGGTCACGTCCACACCATTGGCCAGCGCGCGCTTGCCGCCCTTCAGGGCGAGACTGGCCTTGGCCGGGCCATCCAGCTGCGCGCGCACCAGCGGTACCGGCTGTACCCAGCTGCCGTCCACGCCACCCGGCTGCAGGCCGTAGCTGCGGAACTGCTCGATCAGGTACTGCACGGTGCGTTCTTCACCTTCGGTGGCCGGTGCGCGGCCTTCGAATTCGTCCGATGCCAGCACGCGCACATGACGCGACAGCGCCTGCGGATCGATGCCGCCGCCGGGCAGGTCATTGGCCGCATGGGCCAGGCCACCGACGAACAGGCAGGACGACAGCAGCAACACGCGCATCGGGTTCACGGCAACACCACGGCTAGCTTGAAAGTCACCAGAGTGTAACGTGGTCATGACATCGCGGCGCGGTCCGGGACCGTGTCATCCACGCATGGCGTGGATCTACCAGGGGCGCAGCGGATCTCCGCCGCCAGGGAGTGCGCAGGTCAGCGCGATACACGGTCCAGCCAGCAGGCCAGGCCCTGCGCGTTGAGTTCGATATCCATCGCCAGTACTTCGCCCACTGCAGCCTGGTCCAGCGCGCAGCCATGCTGCTGTGCGCGCTCCAGGTACAGCGCCTGCAACGCGGCCAGCAGGCAGCGATGACGATCGGGGCGGCCGTCGCACTGGCGGCCGATTGCCGCCATCGCATCAATCTGTTCGAACAGATCCTCGGCCAGCTTTTCGACCTGTTCGACACGACCGTAATGGGTCAGGTACATCGCCTGCGGTGCGTAACCGAGCATGCGCTGGATCGACGCCTTCATCGCTTCCGGGTCGAACTGCACCGGCGACGAGGTGGGGAAGATGAAAGCGCCCTGCGCGCTGTCCAGCTCGCGGTAGGAGATACCGAAGGTATCGCCGGTGAACCAGCTGCGGCTGCGCGCATCCCACACGCAGTAGTGGTGCAGCGCGTGCCCCGGGGTATGCAGCAGCACCAGCTCGCGGCCGGCCAGGTCGATGCGCTGGCCGTCGTCAGCCACCACCACGCGCTGCTCGGGAATCGCTTCGATGCGGCCATAGCTGCGGGCGATTTCCTCAGCGCCATAAACGGCCGTGGCACCGGCGATCAACCGGGTCGGATCGATCATGTGCGGCGCGCCGCGCGGGTGCAGCACCGCGCGCGCATTGGGCAGCTGCTGCATCAGCAGGCCAGCGCCACCGGCATGATCCAGGTGCACATGGGTCAGCAGCAGCCAGTCCACCGCCTCCACGCCCAGCCCGTTGTCGGCCAGGGCCTGCAGCATTGCCGGTACCGACAGGCCGGTACCGCAGTCGACGAACGCGGCGCGACCGTTTTCGATGATCAGGTAGGCGGCATCGAAATCAGGCCGTTGGAAACCGGTATCGATGGTGTGGATGCTGGGATCGGCGGTCATCGACGCTCACCTGGCAGGATCGGGAACAGACACCCATGGTAGGCGCGCCGGCATGGCGTGATCGATGCGGCTTTGGTCGGATGGTGCCGGCCGCTGGCCGGCAATCCCGGGTTAGCCAGTTGAATGCAGTTGCCGGCCAGCGGCCGGCACTACCGATCAGCTGCAGCGCAAAGCGAATCGCGGCCGCAGCAGCAGCGCCAGTACCAGCACCGCCAGGAACGCGCCATAGGCATACAGCACCGCCAGCACCTGCGGCCAGATCGGCCCGGCGCCCGGCTGTACCAGACCGATGTGGTGGCCCCACAGCATCGCCACGATGCTCAGGGCCAGCGCCAATGCCAGCGTAGTGCTATCGAACAGGCGTCGCCGCGCGGTACGCGGCTGGCGCGGAAACAGCCAGTACAGGCTGCCCAGCAGGATGAACCAGGGCAGGAACAGCAGCAGCGACAACCAGGCCATTGCAGACTCCATGTCATCGCGCCTGAGGCGCGCGGACATCATGCCATGGGTGCACTGCCGTGGTAGTGCCGGCCGCTGGCCGGCATTTCGCCCTCAACAGCGCCGACCAAGGTCGGCATCTACCGATCAGTCGGCGCGCAGTACGGCCAACGCCGCCAGCACCGCATCCACCTCGGCTTCCAGCTTGAACAGGTCGCTCTGCAGCTGGTCACCCTGCTCGGCCTGCTTCAGCACCGCGATCAGCTGGCCGGCATCGCGCGGCGAGTCGAAGCCTTCGCTCTGGATCAGCAGCGTGCCGTCACCGGCGGTCAGCTTGAAGTAGAAACGGCCGTCCTTCTCGCGGTACTGCTTGAACAGCGGCGGAGCGGCGCGGGCTTCACCGGCATCTTCGCTGGCGATGTCGCCGGCATCGGACAGATCACGCAGGCCCACCGCATGGCGCAGTTCTTCCAGCAGCGGTGCTGCCAGCTGCTCACGCAACTGCTGGCCACGGCGCTTGAGCAGTGCTTCGATCTTCTCCGGCTCGGCCATCAGCGCGTTGTAGCGCTCGCGCAGCGGCGACAGTTCGCTGTCGATGCGCTCGAACAGCTGCTGCTTGGCATCGCCCCAGCTGATGCCATCGGCGAAGGCCTTGGCGAAGGCAGCGGTCTGCTCCGGGGTGGCGAACGCCTGGTACATCTGGAACAGCGCCGAACCTTCGGTGTCCTTCGGCTCGCCCGGGGCACGCGAGTCGGTCAGGATCGAGAACACCAGCTTCTTCAGCTCCTCGCGCGGCACGAACAGCGGAATGGTGTTGTGGTAGCTCTTGCTCATCTTGCGGCCATCCAGGCCCGCCAGGGTTGCCACCTGCTCGTCGATCACCACGTCCGGCAGCGGGAAATACTCCTTGCCGTATACGTGGTTGAAGCGCTGGGCGAAGTCGCGCGCCATCTCGATGTGCTGGATCTGGTCACGGCCCACCGGTACCTGGTTGGCCTTGAAGATCAGGATGTCGGCCGCCATCAGCACCGGGTACATGAACAGGCCGGCGCTGACACCTGCGTCCTCGTCCTGGCCTTCCTCCCGGTTCTTGTCCACCGCCGCCTTGTAGGCATGGGCGCGGTTGAGGATGCCCTTGCTGGCGATGGCAGTCAGGAACCACATCAGCTCGGTGGTCTCGCGGATGTCGCTCTGGCGATAGAACCACACGTGTTCCGGGTCCAGGCCACAGGCCAGCCAGCTGGCAGCGATCTCCAGGGTCGCGCGCTGGGTGCGCTGCGGGTCCTGCGACTTGATCAGGCTGTGCAGATCGGCCAGGAAGAAGAAGCTCTCGATGTCCGGCGCGCGGCTGGCCGCAATGGCCGGGCGGATGGCGCCAACGTAGTTGCCCAGGTGGGGCGTGCCGGAGGGGGTGATGCCGGTAAGGACTCGGGTCGTCATGACTGCGTACGGAAATCTTCTATGAACGCGGCCAGTTTACCGTGCACACGGTCAACCCCGTCAGGGCCTCCGGCGCGTTCATTCACCCAACCCCGCTGGAGACGCCCGATGAAACGCCTGCTGCCCCTGCTGCTGATCCTGCCCCTGGCCGGCTTCCGCCCGGCTCCGCTGCCCCCGCCGATGCCGCAGGACGGCCCGGTGCGCGTGGCCCTGGTCGACCGCGACCGCGGTACCGAGCTGCGCAGCTACCCGGCCGACGGCCAGCGCTGGGTGGCCGGTGAGCGCGGCCACCGCTATGCCGTGCGCCTGTACAACGACAGCCCGCGACGGGTGCTGGTGGTGCTGTCGGTGGACGGGGTCAACGCCATCTCCGGCGAAGACGCCGATCCCTCGCAGACCGGTTACGTGCTCAACCCTGGCCAGCGCGCCGACATCACCGGTTGGCGCAAGACCCAGGACGAAGTGGCCCAGTTCGTCTTCAGCAGCCCCAGCGGCAGCTATGCCAGCCGCACCGGCCGCCCGGACAACGTCGGCGTGGTCGGCGTGGCGGTGTTCGAGGAAGCACGTCGCTGGTACCCGCGTCCGCAGCCGATCCTGCGCGGTCGCGCCGGGCCGGCACCGGCGTCGGCCGAAGCCTCGGCGGCGGCCGACGCCAGCGCCAGCCGCATCGAAGGCTATTCGGCCAAGTCGCAGGCACCCGCACTGGGCACCGGGCATGGTGCGCGCGAAAGTTCATCGGTGCGCGATACCGATTTCGAACGCGCCACCCGCAGCCCGGCACAGGTGCTGCAGCTGCGCTACGACAGCGCCCGCAACCTGCGTGCACGCGGCGTCCTGCTCGATCCGCCCTCGCGTCTGGATCGCCAGCCACAGGCCTTCCCCAACCGCTACGTGCCCGACCCGCCGGCGCGCTGATCTGCGCACAGCACAACGCCCGCACCTTCCGGCGCGGGCGTTGTCGGTGGGGGCATAACGCGGGCGTTCGACGCGCCGTTACTTGTAGTCCGGGTAATCCTTGTGCATCGCCTTCTCGAAGTCGCGCACTTCGGTTTCTGCGCGGTCCTTGGCCCAGCCATAGCGCTCCTGCAGGCGGCCCGCCAGATATTCGGCATTGCCCTCGGCCACATCGAAATCGTCATTGGTCAGATCGCCCCACTTCGCCTGGGCCTTGCCCTTGAGCTGGGACCACTTGCCGGAAATGATGTCTTTGTTCATTGCTGAGGCTTCCTTGGTATGCAACGGCGTTGTTACCGTGGCTGCAGCATCGCGCAGTGCACGTTGAAGCACGGTCAACCGGCCATGAAAGCGCCGCTCACCTGCTTGAATGGTTCACTACCGGTCGGCACGCGGCGTACACACGCAGCAAACGCACATGAAAAAGGCCGGGAAGATCCCGGCCTTTTCCGTAGTGCGCACCACCTCAGGCTCAGTTGCCCTTGGCGGCATCCTCAACCTTCTCACCAGCCTTCTGCACGTCCTTGCCGGCACCGGCAACGGTGTTGCAACCGGCCAGCAGGGCCACCGAGAACATCGACAACAGCATCAGGGCAACTACGCGCTTCATGGGCTTCTCCTTGGGTTTGCCGCTACACCGCTCAATCACGGGGTTCGGTTGTATTGATCGGGGCGGCAGGCTGGCTCGAAGCCAACACTGCCGCGTGAGGTGCAATCTGGCGGCAGGGGCGTGGAGCGCGTGTGAACGGTTCGTCCAACCGTTCAGGCTGGATCCTCTCAGTCGCGCATCAGGGTCGATTTCCCGAACAGGCTTTCGACCAGGTCCACGGCCAGTTCGGCGGTGCTGTTGTGGTTGTCCAGCAGCGGATTGAGTTCAACGATATCCAGCGAGCCCATGCGGCCACTGTCGGCGATCATCTCCATCACCAGCTGCGCTTCGCGGTAGTTCACCCCGCCCGGGACGGTGGTGCCCACGCCCGGGGCAATACTCGGGTCGAGGAAATCGACGTCGAAGCTGACGTGCAGGTGGGTGTTCTCGTCGATGCCGGCCAGCGCCGCTTCCACGGTACGCTTCATGCCGTTCTCGTCGATGTAACGCATGTCGTAGACATCGACCTTGTGGGTCTTGATCAGGCGCTTTTCTTCCGGGTCCACCGAACGGATGCCGATCTGGTGCACCTGTGAAGGCTGGATCGCCGGCGAAGTGCCGCCCAGCCTGGTCAGCGCATCCGGGCCGAGGCCGCACAGGCAGGCCACCGGCATACCGTGGATGTTGCCCGACGGGGTCACCTCACTGGTGTTGAAATCCGAATGCGCATCCAGCCACAGCACGCGCAGGTCCTTGCCCTGCTCGCGGCACCAGCGCGCGACGGCAGTGATCGAACCGATGCCCAGGCAGTGGTCGCCGCCCAGCATGATCGGCATGCGGCCGGCCTGGAGTTCGGCGTAGCTGGCTTCCATCAGCGCGTGGTTCCACGCCACCACCTCGTCCAGGTGGCGATAGCCCTGCACCGGCGCGGTCCACGGGTTGCGCGGGCCGTCCAGGTTGCCGAGGTCGCGCACGTCCACGCCACGCGCTTCCAGTGCTTCGGGCAGGCCCGCCACGCGCAGGGCTTCCGGCCCCAGCCGGGCGCCGCGATGGCCCGCCCCGATGTCGGTGGGGACGCCAATCAGGGTAACGGCGGGATGATGGGCCATGGGTGCCTCCTGCGAACGAAAAAGAAGCACAGTCTAGCCAGACGCATGTGACACCACTCGCGGCGGTGCAGCAGGGAATGACGGCGCCATGGCGCAAGTGGGCAACGGGCAACCACGCGTAGGACTTACCCGGCCTTGTGAATCAGAAATTCTTCCGCCTGTGATGGGGCTCACCACACTGACGGATACGGCTCTATCGCTTTCCCGTCAGCGCAGCGAAGGTGCTCGCCCCAAAATAGAGGCAAGGATGTTCCTGCGTTGAATCGAAGAAAACTCTTACCCAGCTTCTCGACGCTGTTCAGCAAGCGATTATGTATCGGCACGCTGACAGTGTTGACGGCGTCCTGCTCGGTATCTGGCGGCGACACCTCGGCAGGGCACGCGCCACTTCTGGAGATGAAGCGTGCCGCATCAACCCATGAAATGGCCGATCCGCGTAGTGCAAGGACCGATGAACAGCCATCCACCGGGACGCTCAATACGCGCATAGCATTAGGACCCAAGGCGTTTCTGATCGACATCAAGAGTCCCGAGTACATAGGAGATGCAACAAGCTACATCGACGAGAGAGTACAGCGATCGAAAGCAGGCGACAGCCAGGCAAGCTACGAAATACACGCAAGGGTTGCCAGTTGCAAACGCGCCCTCGATCCCGGTGACGACGGTGAGTACAAGGTGTACTCATCCATGGGTCTTGCCGAGCAGTTCTCGAGGCGTATCGAAGAAGAAATCGAGAACTGCAAGGCGATTGCCGAACGAACCGACATCACGGGAGAAAACTGGCTGTCACTGGCAGCCGCCCAAGGGTCGATTGAAGCCCGACTCATGTACGCCCAGAACCCTCGTGCGGCCATCGGCGATCTCACTGACGTTCTGTCAGACCCCAGCAGGCTGATCGACTATCGCCGGAACGCTGTGGAGTATCTAAGCGAATCTGTTTCCTCAGGGAACGTGGATTCGATCGAAGCTCTCGCAAACATCTATGACAGAGGAATAGTCGCCGAGCGCTCCTACACCAAGAGTCTCGGCTACTGGATGGCCCTGCAGCGCGTGCATCCAAGCCAGTACTCCGCGGAATCGATAAGCCGCCTGTTCAGCAGCATGCAGACAGAGCAGATCATTCATGCGCAAGAGCTCTCAAGTGATATCTACCGATCATGCTGCGAACGACTCTCGATTGATAATCCTACGCACCAAGAATAGACAGACGGCTCAATCATGTGAAGACGAAGATACTTATTGCGGCAATCGCAGTCCTGGCAGCAGTCGTCGCACTTCCATTCGCGCATGCGACCTGACCCCTCGGAAACGCTTCATCCGTATTCGGCCCAGCGTCCTGCGCGCAGTGCCGTGGACAAACCCCACTTCCAGATACAGCAACCAGAGTTCTTCTGACCAGATACACGCAGGTGACGAACAAGAACAATTCTGGAACCTTCAAGGAATCCATTCAACCAGGCTCCAAGGTCATCGTCTGCAACGCGTCCCACTGCGTGACCTACCAAATGACCGATAGCCAGGACTGGAATGGGGCTTCGCGTGAGCCCATCACGACGAGCCATCCCCCTCGCGGCGGCGGCGGGAATGGGAATGGCGGCGGAGGCGGCGGCGGCGGTTACACCGGGCCCATCAGTGGCGGCAGCCATGGCGGAGGGGGCGGCGGAGGGTCCGGCAAAGTCACCGTCGGGCCGGCCAAACCGTCCCGCCCCACCCACGAGGATTGACGGAGCTACGCGATAGCGTCATTGGCCTGCTTCTGCAGGCCAATTCACGCGCGAGCAGCCACATACCCGACTGCAAAGCATGGGACACAGACTCAGCGCCGCTTGATCGGCGTCACGCTCTGCACCCGGCCGTCGTTGCGCATCATGCACAGGAAGCGGCCCTCGGGATAATCGATGATCAGTTCCTGGTAATCGGTGCCGACCGGCACCTGGGTCACCAGCGTGCCCTGTGCGCCTTTGCTTGCATTGCACGAACCGAGCGCGGTATCGCCCGCTGGCGCGCGGACTGCGGCCTTGGACATGTTGCGGAACGTCGCGCGGCAGCCGCCATTGACCCAGACCGAATGCCGCGACAGGCCCCAGTTGCTGCCCTGCTCGCAACGGGTACGGCTGAGCTGGCGCACGATCTCCACATTGCCACGCGTGTCCATGTCACAGGACACCTGGCGCTGGTCGGTGGATTCGCAGGTCACCTCGCGTGGCAGTGCTGCATCGTCATCGCGATCCTGATCACGGTGGTGCCTGCCGCCTTCCACGGCAGCCGCCGGCGTGCCGTTGTTGCTGACCTGGCAGATGCCGTTGGCACCGCCGCGTCCGGTGTAGCTGACCTGCGGCGTACCGTCGTCACCGGTGCTGATTGAAAGCGTGGTGCCGCTGCTGGCATCGCGCGCTTCGAAGTAGCGATCGTTGAAGCGCTTGAGCGTGGTTTCGCGGCCCTGCACGTAGACCGGCCCGCCTTCGTCTGCATGGACATCCAGCCCACCGGGGCAGCTGGCATTGAAGAACGGCACGGCGGCCATCGCCGGTGCTGTGAAGGCGCTGGCGAGCAGCGCGACGGTCAACGGCAAGCGGTGGCGGCGCATGGTCGGCTTCCTTGTGAGAATTGAGCGGAGGGCGCCAGTATGGGGGCTGCCGGAGTTGCTCGACCGTGAGGAATATCAAGCAACCGATCACGGGCCGCAGACCACCGCCATCAGGCCAGCGCTATCATCGGGCGGATCACACGGACGTCCGGTATGCACACATGGCAGCTCCTCCCTTCGACCACGCGCAGCAGCAGCTGCTGGCGCTGCAGCAACGCATCCATGCCTTCAATCTGGACAGTGCCGCCGAGCATGAACTGGATATCCAGGACCCGGCCGGCCCGCTGTGGGCCGCGCTGCAGGAACGGGTGACCGTGGCGCCATTGTACGGCGGCCTGCACGTGGAGTTCTTCGGCAACCCATGGGAAGAGCCATTCGCATGGACGCTGGCCTGCCTGTCCGACCAGCGCGTGGCCGATGCGATCATGTCGCTGTCGTTCACCGGCCCGGACGAAGGGGCCAATGGCACGCGCGAGTGGGCGTTCACCGCGCTGCTGGACAGCGATGTGCGTTTCCCGCGCCTGCGCGCATTGTCGATCTCCCCCACAGAGCCGGCCGACCACAACATGTCGCTGGTGCAGCGCGCGGGCACCATCATGGAAGAAGACGGCGAGATCGCCCGCTTCGTTTCCAAGGCCCCGTATCTGAGCGAACTGGTCGTGCCGAATGCACCGGACGCCGCGTTCTTCGAGGTTCCGCTGCCACACCTGCACAGCCTGCGCATCGGCGGTGGCTCTGACACCCAGCGCTTCATCGACAACCTCGCCGCATCACGCAGCCTGCCTGCCTTGGGCCTGCTGGATTTTTGCGAATCGACGGAGCTGCAGTTCTCCTGGGCCGACGCGCGCGTGGCTGAAGCGGTCACGCCTTTCGCGGCCTATGAGCGCTTGTTCGCCAGCGATGCCTTCGATGCGCTGCATACCTTCCGGTTGCGAAACAGCGCGTTGGATGTGGCGCAGCTGCAGACGCTGCAGGCCATGCGCCCACGGTTGTCGTTCATGGTCATCCAGGCCGCGACGGGGGGCTATGTCAGCCATTTCGCCAAGGATGTGTTTCCGTGGCGCCACCTGGTGCCGGGTGATCCGGGGACGCGTTGATCGCCGCGCGGGTGCGTATGATGGTTGAGTGGGCCGCTTGGTGACGCGGTTAGGTTGGCTTGACACGGCACGGCGGCGTTACGCCGCACGATCGCGGCGCTACGGCCTGCTTCAGGCTCTAATAGTACGCCGCGCAGGATGTCGTTTTTGCCTTGGGATTGGCCACGACAAGCCAATTGCGATAATTCATTTTTCCTTTCAAACAGCGCGATGCCATCGGAACAATCGACTGGCACCCCGTGATTCTGCGTGCGCATGATGAATCGCCATCGACAACGGATGGCCGGGGCTTCCAATCCCGAATGAGTTGAGTTGTTTACGCTTGTCAGCCGGCGCCACCACCTCGGGGGTGGCGTCGGCTGGCAATCCGTCTGCTGCGTTACGGCGGGCGGTGCGTGGGGGCCTCGCGCCCACCGGCTTCTCAACTCACCGGTATTGGAAACCACGCATCGTCCGCCACCCCCTGCGGTGGCGCCTCTCTTGTACCCGAGGATGCCCACATGCCCGTTCCTGACTATCCCTATCTGACCGCCACGCTGGGCGACGCCGCCGAACGCCTGCCCCCCGAGCTTGCGCAGCCGTTGGAAGCCGCGTTCGCCGCCGCCGTCGATGTCCCGGACCCCATCACGTTGCAAGGCTGCCTGCTGCGCATCCGCAATGGCGATGGTGCCGACGGTCAGCCGTGGCGCGGGCCAACGCTGACACCCGGCCAGGGCATGGCCATGGCACGCGCCGACCGCGCCGCTGCCGGGCTGACCACCTTGCTGGAAATATTCCACGCCGCCGAGCGCGTGCGGGTCGATGGAGGCGACGAGCAGCAGATCGGCGACGGAACGCGCGAAGGGCTGCTGCTGGCGTGCCGGGGATTGGCGGAGTATGTGGAGCTGCAGCTGCATGCGGCGTAGGCACACAGACACTAGCCGGCCCCATGCAACAAAAGGGGCAATGGAGATTGTCGGGAGATGGTGCCGCTTATCCGAATCGAACGGATGACCTACTGTTTACAAGACAGTTGCTCTACCAACTGAGCTAAAGCGGCACGGGGTGAAACGCCGACGGCAGCGCCGTGGTTTGGGAATTCTAGCGCAGTCGCGTGCATTCCAGCGACCGTTGCTGCGCGGCGCCACTGCGCTGCTGCGCCTGGGCCGGTTCGCTGCCGGTGGCCAGCTGCCCTTCCAGCCACCATTGGCCGGCATCGCCACTGGCCACCAGGCGCGGCTGGAAGCCGGCGGCCTGCACCGCGGCCATGCGCCGTTCGGCGCCCTCGCGGTTGCGGTACTGGCCCAGCGCAATGGCGTTGGTCTCGTCGCCCTGGCTGATGATGTAGTAGTCGCTCAGCCCGGCAGCGACGATGCGCTTGACCGTGGCCTGCGCGTCATCGCGGCTGGCGGCGGCGGGCAGCAGCACGCGGTAACGGGCGCTGCCGCTGGCGGCGGGCTGCTCGCGCAGGCGCACCTGGCTCAACAGGTTGCCCGCACGACTCTGCGCAGCGCTGGCAGCGGCGCGGTCGGCGAACGGGCCCAGCGCCAGGCAGCGCGGCGGTACGGCCGGGGCTGCGGGTTTCTCGGCCACCGGTTCGGGCGCTGGCTTGGCGACGGCGGCCATCGGCTCAGGCGCCTTCACTGGTTCGGCGGGCTTGCTGGGTGCTGCAGGCATCGCCGCTGCCGGTGCGGGTGCAGCGGCCACTGCGGTAGCCGGCGCCGCCTCACGCTCCACCAGTGCTTCAGTGGGGGCCGCTGCCGAGGCCTGCGCGGCCACGGCCGCATCGGTGCCACCGGGCAACCAGCGCAGCTCGGCCACGCCGGTCGGGGGCGGTGGCAACGGCGCCCGCGCGGGTTCATCGCGCAACAGCCACCAGGTGGCAACACCAAGATTGAGGATCGCCAGCACGACGATCAGGGCACGGATCAGCATGCGCCGATACTAGCCTGCGGGCTGGTGCACCGCCCAGCGGGCGAGGCCATCCAGCACCAGCGAGGGGTGGTAGTCGGCGCCGTCCAGCAGCGGCATCAGCGCGGGTGCACCACCGCCATGCACCAGCAGCGACGGCATCACGCCCAGCAGCGCCTGTGCCTGGCGGGCGCTGCGTTCAACCAGCGCCACGGCGGCACCATCGCAGCCGGAGGCCAGCGCATCGGCGGTGTCGTTGGCGAATTCGCTGTAGTCACCGCCGCTGGCCGGCAGCTGCACCGCGCGCGCGTGCAGCGCCTCGCGCATGGTGGTCGGCGAGGCGGAAATGCGTCCACCGTGATGCTGGCCGTTGGCATCAAGCAGGTCGATGGTCAACGCGGTGCCGACACCGACCACCAGCACCGGCCGCTGTGCCTTGGCGGCAGCCAGCAGCGCCAGGAAGCGGTCGACACCGAATTTTTCCGGCTTGGCGTAGGCAATGCGTACACCCGCACACTGGGCGCTGGTGCGCACCACATGCACGTGCTCGAAGCGGCGCTGCAGCTGATCCAGCATCGCGCTGGTCAGCGATGGCGCGGCGACGCTGGCCACAAACGCGGTGCCGCCACTGGGCAGGCTGTGCGGCGGTTGCCCGGCCATGCCTTCGGCGCCATGCGCCCAGGCCTGCACGTCACCGGCACGGTCACCCTGCAACGGCGCGAACTTGAAGCGCGAATTGCCCAGATCGAACAACCAGTCGCTCATGCTTTTCTCACACTGACTTCGCCGGCATGCAGCAGGCGCTCGCGGCCATCGATACGCACGCGCAGCGCGCCATCGTCAGCCAGGCCGAGCGCGGTACCGTGCTGCCATTCGCCATCCAGCTGCACGCGCACTTCGCGCCCGGCCAGCATGTCGAACGCTGCGTAACGCAGCAGGAACGGCGCCAGCCCTTCCCGGTCGAATTCCTCCAGCGCCGGTAGCAGCCGTGCCAGCACCGCGGCCACCACCGTGTTGCGATCCACCGACGCGCCGGCCAGTGTGTCCAGGTCCACCCACGGCTGGGTGATCTGTTCGGCGAAGGCCGGCGGCATGTGCACGTTGATGCCGATGCCGATCACTGCACGCGCCGGGCCGGCGTATTCGCCACCACCCTCGGCCAGCAGGCCCACCAGCTTGCGGCCATCGACCAGCACGTCGTTCGGCCACTTCAGCTGCGCCTGCGTGTAGCCCAGGTCGTGCAGGGCTTCGGCCACGGCGACGCCGGCGACCAAACTCAGCCCGGCCAAACGGCCCAGGCCACCCTCGAACAGGCGCAGCACCGACAGATACACATGGGCGGCCAGCGGCGACGCCCAGGTGCGCCCGCGACGGCCACGGCCGCCAGTCTGGCGCTCGGCCAACAGGACGCTTACACCGCGCTGGGGCGCGCTGCAGCGCAGCAATTCGGCGTTGGTGGAGTCCACCGTCCAGGCCACCTGCAGGTCGTGCAGCAGTGCTGCGGCCTCCTTGGGCAGGCCGGCGCGGATGGCCCCGGCGTCCAGCAGGTCGACCGGCCGGGTCAGCCCGTAGCCCTCGCCTGCGCGACCTTCAACCTCGACGCCAGCGGCCCTAAGCCCTTGAATTCGCTTCCAAATGGCGGCCCGGGTCTGGCCCAGCTCACGGGCCAGGGCGTCGCCGGACAGGCGACCGGCAGCGAGTTTGGCCAGCAATTGGCGATCGTCCACGGCAGCTTCCACAAGGTCAGGACGGAATTATGCGGGAAACCCGCCAGCGGCGCCCGCCGGCCCCGGTTCCGGCGGGCTTCCAATCTGGCTCCGGGTTCGGGCTAGAATCGGGAACTCACCTTCCCTTAACGTGGATGTCGTCAATGCGCCGTTATGCCCATTGCCTGATCCTGCTGACGATGCCCTTCGCGGCATCTGCCACAGCAGCGCTTGATGACAGCCGTGGCGCCTGCGTCTACTCGGCCAGCGATGCAGCCTCGCAGCGCACGCCGACCACCGCGCCGACAGCGACGGCCGCCAAGCCGGCACCGGTACGTCCGGCCGCCGCGACCAGCAGCGGCGGTGGCGGTGACGACGATGTACTGCAGCGCATCCGTGCGCCGAAGTGGCACAGCTACCTGCCGGGTATGTTCCGCTGATCAAGTCGTTGCTGCAGTGGTTGCGGCCCGCGCCGCGACCGATCGAAGACGCACACTGGAACGATGCCTGCCACCGCGCAGCGTGGTTGCGCGGCCTGGACGACGAACGGCATGCACGCCTGCGCGCGCTGACCACGCGCTTCCTGCATGAGAAGACCATCTCCCCCATCGGCGACCTGCAGCTGCAGCCGGCCGATGGCGTGCTGCTGGCCGCACTGTGCTGCCTGCCGCTGCTGGAGTTCGGCGAGGTGGGGCTGGAAGGCTGGTCGCAGCTGATCGTCTACCCCGATGCGTTCCGCGTGCATCGCAGCCATATGGACGCCGCCGGCGTACTGCATGAGTGGGATGACGAGCTGATCGGCGAGTCGTGGGACAGCGGTCCGCTGATTCTTTCGTGGGCCGATGTGCAGGCCGACCTGGCGGCACCGCATGAGGGTTACTGCGTGGCCGTGCATGAGATGGTGCACAAGCTGGATGCGCTCGACGGTGCGATGGACGGCACGCCACCGTTGCCGCGTGCGTGGCAACGCGAGTGGGCAGCTGACTTCCAGAGATCGTACGACGCGTTCTGTGCGCAGGTGGATGCCGGCGTGGAAACACGGATCGATCCGTATGCGGCCGAGGCGCCGGAAGAGTTCTTCGCGGTGGCCAGCGAGTACCACTTCTCTGCGCCGGACCTGCTGGCCGAAGCGTTGCCGGAGGTGGCTGCGCATCTGCGGCGGTTCTACGGCGAGCCGCCGGCAATGGTCGGGTGATTCATCCGTCCGCCGGGCATGCCCGGCGCTACCCGAGGGTCTACGTCGACCGGATCGGGTTGCAACGGATCGTTACGGCCCCGGCGGCAGCCGCACTTCGAAACGGGCGCCGCCCAGTTCGCTGGAGCGGGACACCTGCAGCTCGCCACGGTAGTCCTTGATCAGGTCCTGCACGATCGACAGGCCGATGCCGTGGCCCTGTACGCGCTCATCGCCGCGCACGCCACGCTGCAGCACCTTGCCGATGTCCTCCGGAGCAATACCCGGGCCATCGTCATCCACTGCCAGCAGCAGGCCGGCGCGACGCGCATTCGGCGCCGGCAACGGCTGCGCGGTCAGCAGCACGCGGCGCTTGGCCCACTTGAACGCGTTCTCCAGCAGGTTGCCCAGCAGTTCCTGCAGGTCACCCGGTTCGCCGTGGAAGCGCGCGGCCGGGTCGATGTCGAATTCGCACAGTACGCCCTTGGACGCATAGACCTTCTCCAGGCCGCGCACGATTTCCTCGGCGTTGGATTCGATCGGCAGCGGTGCCGAGAACAGCTTGTGGCCCGACGAGGCCGCGCGTGCCAGCTGGTAGGACACCAGGTTGTTCATGCGCTGCAGCTGCACGTCCAGCTCTTCGCGCAGGGCGCCATCGCCGGCGCCGCTGTCCATCTGCGTACGCAGCACCGCAATCGGCGTCTTCAGGCTGTGCGCCAGGTCGGCCAGGGTATTGCGCTGGCGTTCCAGGTTCTCACGCTCGCCCTCGATGAAGGCATTGATGCTGTCGGTCAACGGCTCCAGCTCGCGCGGGTGGCGCTCGCTCATGCGCTCGGTCTCGCCGCGCTGGACCTTGGTCAGTTCGGTGATCACCCGCCGCAACGGGCGCAGGCTCCACTGCAGGATGACGGTCTGCAGCAGCAGCAGGATCAGGCCGATGCCGCCCAGGTAGAACCAGACCCGGCTGCGGAACACGCGCAGCTGCGCACCCAGCGCGCGCGAGTCTTCCATCACGTAGATGGTGTACGGGAATTCGGTGGCCGGGTCGGCGTCGGCATCCCACACCAGGCCCAGGCCATAGCGATACACCGAGCCTTGGCTGCCGTCGATCTGGATCATCGGCAGCGGGCCTTCGAACACTTCCTGGCGCGGAGCCAGCAGGCCGCCGCCGACGGTGGGCAGCATCGGGCCTTCGGCGGACATCGAATTGCCCTTGCCGTCGGGCATGACGACCTGCAGGTACAGGCCGCTGCCGGGCACGTCGAAACGCGGATCCGGCGGCTGCTCGCGGATGTACAGCGAGCGGTCGCGGGTGAAGTCGATGCCGGCCGCATAGGCGGTGGCATAGTTCTTCAGGCGCTCGCGCAGGTTCGCCTTCGCCGTATCGGCGAAGGCGGCATCAAGCGCGTAACCGGCCAGGGCCAGGAACGCGACCAGACCCACTGACGCGGCGAACATCTGGCGCGCCTGCAGAGAGCGCGGCCGCCAGCGTCGGAAGAACCACAGACGGCCGGACATCGTTTATCGCCTGTTGAAGGCCTCAGCCCTCGTTACGCGGAATCGCGAAGCGGTAGCCACGACCGCGTACGGTCTCGATCGGCTTCAGTTCGCCATCCGGGTCCAGCTTCTTGCGCAGGCGGCCGATGAACACTTCCAGCACGTTCGAGTCACGATCGAAGTCCTGCTGGTAGATATGCTCGGTGAGGTCGGCCTTGGAGACCAGTTCACCGGCATGCATCATCAGGTACTCCAGCACCTTGTACTCGTAGCTGGTGAGGTCGACATTGCTGCCGGCCACGCTGACGGTCTGCGCTGCCAGATCCAAGGCAACCGGACCGCATTCCAGGGTCGGCTTGCTCCAGCCGGCGGCGCGGCGCAGCAGCGCGTTGACGCGGGCTAGGAGCTCTTCCACATGGAACGGCTTGACCAGGTAATCGTCGGCGCCCTGCTTCAGGCCCTCGACCTTGTCCTGCCAGCTCGAACGCGCGGTCAGGATCAGCACCGGGAACTTCTTGCCTTCGTCGCGCAGGGCCTTGATCAGCTCCATGCCCGACATCTTGGGCAGGCCAAGGTCGATGATGCCGACGTCGAACGGCACTTCGCGGCCCATGTACAGGCCTTCTTCGCCGTCCTGCGCTGCATCGACGGCAAAACCTTCGCGCTTGAGCCGGGCTGCCAGGGTCTCACGCAGCGGGGCTTCGTCTTCGACCAGAAGGATACGCATGAACTCTCCCTAGTGTGCTGGGTGCGGCCCGGAGGCCTGTGGGTACGGGTTGATAGCGACAACTATCCCTGTTCAGGGGTTATCGCCGCGTAGTGATGACATATCCGACCGCGGCGTGCGCGGCTGTGAACGTGCCGGGGCGGGGTCGTCCATGTAGCGGACCCGACCGCGGTCGTCCATGTATTTGACCCGGTTGATGTCACGACCATCGAACGGCACACGCTCGGCGCCCAGGATGTGGCCACCGGTGGTGCGCTGCACGCGGCGCACGGCATCGGACAGCGAGCGCTCGTTGCTGGCGCCACGGCCTCCACGCTCCATCATTTCTGCGCGCCCCTGTTCCCGCTGCGGGTCCTGCGCCAGCGCCGAAGACAGCGGGGCAGCCGCCAGGGCCACGCAGGTGGCCAAGGCAATACAGCGGTGGAAGGGAGCGGAAGACATCGATGCGATCCTAGCCGAGCACGGCGATTCGTTCAAAAGTCGTAAATCCGGGCACCGGAATGGAACCCGGCGTTTTACAAATCTTTTGCAAATTCTTGGTTTCGGGCAGTGAATCCGGTCTGAACTTTTCCAGATGCTCCAGACCGTTGTTCAGCTAAGTGAACATTCGGGACGAAACGGCCGCCCTTGTCAAGTCAGGAATGTGACTGACGTCACGCAGCGGCGCGATCGGCTTCGCGTTCGGTGACTGCCAGCGCCTGCTCGATCAACGTCCAGTCGGCACCGGGACGATAGGCGCCCTCGCTCAGCACTTGGCGGAATGCGCGGCCGCCGGGCTGGCCGTGGAACAGGCCGAGGATGTGGCGGGTGATGTGCTTGAGGGCCAGGCCCTCGCCCAGGCGGGCTTCGATGTACGGGCGCAGTGCGCGCAGCAGCTCGCCGCGCGGACGCAGTGGCGCGCCGGTCTGCAGCGCTTCCAGCTGATGCAGCAGGTAGGGGTCGTGGTAGGCTGCGCGACCGAGCATGACGCCATCGACGTGCGCGGCCTGCGCCTGCACCGCCTCGATGCTGGCCAGGCCACCATTGAGCACCACCGGCAGTGCCGGGCGCTCGTGCTTCAGCCGGTAGGCCCAGTCGTACTTCAACGGCGGAACCTCGCGGTTCTCCTTCGGCGACAGGCCCTTCAGCCAGGCATTGCGGGCGTGCACCACCACCATCGCGGCGCCGGCCTCGACCTGGCGGTCGACGAAACTGGCGAATACCTCGTAGTTGTCGTCTTCGTCCACGCCCAAGCGGCATTTCACCGTCACCGGGATGTCCACTGCCTCGACCATGGCCGACACGCATTCGGCCACCAGCACCGGCTCGCGCATCAGGCAGGCACCAAAGCGCCCGGCCTGCACGCGGTCGGACGGGCAGCCGCAGTTGAGGTTGACCTCGTCGTAGCCCCAATCGGCGGCGATGCGCGCGGCCTGCGCCAGCAGCGCCGGATCGCTGCCACCGAGCTGCAGTGCCAGCGGTTGTTCGCTGGCATCGAAACCGAGCAGGCGCTGGCGATCGCCATGGATGACCGCATTGGCGTGCACCATTTCGGTGTACAGCCGCGCACCCGGCGCCAGCAGGCGGTGGAACACCCGGCAATGGCGGTCGGTCCAGTCCATCATGGGCGCCACGGACAGCCGGATATCCTCAGTTTTCAACGTTTTCATGTAGTTAGCACCATATGCGGGTACACAGAAGTACCCGATTTTTCCCAATTATTCCCGGTTATTCCCATTCATATGTACCATCCGCGTACCAAGAAAAAAGTGGTACACCGGGAGCTGGTACATCGATGGCAACGCTACAACCGCGCAACGGCCGCTGGCGCGCCATTGTGCGCCGCAAGGGTCACGCAACACAGAGCAAGACCTTCCCGACCAAGACAGCCGCCAAGACCTGGGCCGACCGGATCGAACGCGAACTGGCAGACTACGAGGCCCGTGGCGGTACACCCGGCGAGGATCTGACCATCGATCAGTTGATCGATTGGCGTATCGATGACCTGGCCGCTGTGAAGGCGGCTGGCACGACTCAGACGGGCAACCTCAGCCGCTTACGCGAAAGCCTGGGCAGCATCGTGGCCACACGCCTCACCGCAAACGACGTGATCGACCACGCCCGCCGGCGGGTCCACGGCGACCACATGAACGCCAAGGGCCACATTATCCCCCCTTGCTCGGCCGCCACCATGAACGTCGAGCTGGGCTTCCTGTCCGAGCTGCTGAAACTGGCTGGACCAATGAAGGGAGTGAAGCTTGCCAGTGACCCAGTAGCCGACGCTCGGCCGGTACTGCGGCTGTTGAAGCTGGTAGCCAAATCCAAGAAGCGCGACCGACGCCCGACCGACGAAGAACTGCAGCGCCTGCATGCGTACTACGCGGCCGCGGCCTGGCGCTCAACAATCCCTATGAGCGATATCGTCACCTTCGCTATCCTCACGGCCAAGCGGGAAAGCGAAATCACCCGGCTGCTGTGGTCAGATCTGGACAGCGTGAAGCGGACGGCGATGCTCAGGGACGCAAAGCACCCCCGCGCCAAGATCGGCAACCATAGGACGTTCCCTCTGCTGGGCGAAGCCTGGGACTTGGTGCAGCGACAACCGCAGATCGCCGGCGAGAACCGGATCTTCCCCTACAACTCGAAATCCGTAGGCACGTCCTTTACCCGCGCCTGCAGCGCGCTCGGGATTGAGGATCTGTGTTTCCACGACCTGCGGCACGAAGCCACGTCGCGGCTGTTCGAGCAGGGCTACGATATCCCCGAGGTCGCCGCCGTTACCCTGCATGCATCATGGAATGAGTTGAAGCGATACACACAGCTGCGGCCTGAGTCATTGCACCGTCAGGCATCGTAAGGAACAGCCCTGGTAGGAGACCAATTAGACATGCGGCTTTACAAATTCAAAGGCGTTGCGGATGCGTTGTATGCCCTCGACATCGCCATACATGAGCGCCTCTACTGCGCAAAGTACGCCGACCTCAACGATCCTTTCGAGGGACAGTTCCGTACCATCGTGAAGCCACGCGGCGGCGACTTCAGCCTCCAGTTTGGCGCGAATTTCGGCCCCCCAGCCCGCATCGTCTACACCGATGCCGACCTCGCTCAGTTGACCGGAGGGAAGAAGGTTTGCAGCCTCACCACTGCGTGGGATGACGTGCGAATGTGGGCTCAGTACGGTGACAGCTTCCGGGGCTTGGCGTTTGAGTTCGAGGTCGATCCCGAACACCCTCAGTTGCGGCAGGTATCGTATGTCGATGAGCTGCCCAAGATCGCCACCGGGCTGCTAAGCACCAGCACAGCTGAGGACGTGCTTAGCCATAAGACCCATCATTGGTCATTTGAAGCCGAGTGGCGCTTCATCTCCGACCAAGACTACGTCCATCTGGGCGGTTGTCTACGCCGCATTCTGCTTGGGAACCGCGTTCCAACTGCCGTCCGAGAGGCAATCCTCAAGATCGCCCCTCGAGAAACCACCGTGCACCCTGTGGGCTTGGACCCTGAGGGCATCCGCATGGCGATTCGTCCAGCCTTAGAAAGACCTTGATCGAGGATTGATCTGGTCCCCTCCCTGCCGACGCCTACACGCGCCACGCACGGCCGCCGGCGGGCCCTACCCCACCCAACCGAAGGGCGGCGCGGTGTTCAACTTGGCCAGCCTGTTCGCGCGCACAACCTCCCGCCAGCGATTGATGGCTGCCACGTCCTCGCGGAGCCGTGCCTCATGCCTGGCCACCCACAGCTCAGCGCCGGCACGCCCCTGCTCATAGCTGGTGCACCGCCGGGCGGGCCCACCTGGGCCATTGCGATGACGATCCAGCAGGGCAATCCATATCCCGTCGTCAAAGCGCTGCGACATGGCGACCACCCAGACACTGTCGCAAGCGATCACGGTCAGCGGATCACCTGGCCAGCTGGCAGAGCGTGTCGTCCAGTAGAAGTCGGGGGGCAGCGGCATGGGCGGCAGGATACGGCTGGCCGTCGCAAAGGCTGCGACAACGCGACGTGCGTCCAGTGAGAGTGCAGGTGCGGTAGCAGAGATGCCAAAGCAACCTCCCGGCCCTTTAGTTGCAAAAAATCATTCGGCCACCGGGAAGTAGCAACTTCTGCAATCGACGCTCTGAATGCCTATAAATTACTTATAAATCAATTATTTATATATCCATATCAATGGCAATAATAGGGCAACCTTCGAGCAACCGCATTGCCTTTTGAGGGAGCAACTCCGACAGGATTTTTTTCCCTTAAAAATCAATGACATTACATTTTTGGGCCTTGGAAATTGCTCTGAATTAACATCTTTTGCAATCTTCCATACCCATACATATCAATGACTTACAGGGATAAACGACGGCCGATTGCAGATGTTGCCCCTTTCCGGACACCCCCCATCCCCCTAAACGGACACGCCGACGGCGCTCGCCACCCAGGGCACGTAGAAAAGCCCCCTTGCGCGCAGGGAACCGCAGGGTCGGCAGGCACTCGGACACCCCGGAGAAAGCCATACAGGGCCGCGCCGGGGGGGCTGCTGCAGGGGGTGCAGGAAAAACACCCCATGAAGTGCGCAGGCGTGGCGGGGAGACGAGTGCGCTCCGGCCCCTTGGAGCGGTGCATCGGCTAAGATCGGGCAATGACCGAACCCATTCATGTTCATGCGTTGTCGATCTTCCTAGGCCTGACGAAGGTCAAGGGCATCGGCTTCAAAACCATGAGGGATTTGGGCGGCCCGATAGGCATTGCTGAGAGGCTCGAAACGGGACATCTATTCCCGCTCGTGTCTTCACTCGCCGGGATCGAGGAGAGCGCCCTGCGTGACTTTGTACGGCAAGAAGGTAGACGATTGCTGCGGCAGCTGCGGTTAAACCGCATCGCAATCGTCACGCGCCAGGACGACCTCTATCCGCTGCCCTTCCGCCTGCTTCCAGAGGAATCGCAACCCCTCTGGCTGTTCTATCGCGGCAATCCCGAACTAGTGCAACGGCCTTCGATTGCAGTTGTGGGCACCCGCGATCCCTCAAAAGAAGGCGAGTTCCTAACCCGGTACGCAGCGTATGCCGTGAAAGAATTTGACTTGCCGCTGGTCAGCGGGCTTGCCCTAGGAGTTGATGGGCTTGCGCACGAAACAGCACTGAACGCCGCCATTTCGAACATCTCGATCTTGGGTACGGGAATACTCCGCCCCTACCCCGCTCGCAATGGCTGGCTCGCTGAGGCAATTGTCGACAACGGCGGTTTGCTCATCTCGGAGTACTTCCCGGAGGCCGACCCAGCTGCTGAGCAGTTCGTGTGGCGCAATCGTCTTCAGGCAGCTCTAGCGGCCTGCGTCGTCGCCACGCAATGGAACAAGTCTTCGGGAACTGCCCACACCATCCGATTCGCCAAGTCTTTTGGCCGCCCCAGTATCAACCTGGTACCTAACGGCCTACTCCAGCCGTTAGACCATGGCAAGGCAGACCACCTTTTCGAAGTCCCAAGCCAGCACGCCCGCTTCATGGACTGCATGCATCGCTCGATCAGCAACTGGCCGCACGGAAAGCTCGCACTTCAACCATCTCTTTTTGGATGAATCAATGGCATTGAAGCTACTGCTGGTATCAGTGACTGGTACCGTCGTTAATCCACTTCACAAAGTCGACCACCAAATCGCTAAGCAGCTTGGCGCACTGGCCGCAGAGCTTCACGCGCACGGCGTGAAAGTCGCGCTGTGGTCAAACGAAAAATGGACCTGCAATGGATTGCCGCTGGCCAAATACGTTGAGCAGTTCGCCGGCGTGCCGATCTACGCACACGGTATGGGATGGGATGGATCCCCGGCACGGCACAAGGGTGATTCAGCAGCAGGCATCTTAAAGACGCATGCTGCCAAGCGCTCCGAGACGCTCTTTCTGGGGGGCGGCGAAGGTGACATGATCGCCGGCGTTAACAATCGGCTACTCCATATTCGAAGCGATTGGTATGGTCAGACCTCTGACCATGGCTTCCAAGTACAGTCAGTGGAGGAGCTGAGGCGCTTCTGCCTCTTGTTCGGATTGCGTAAGCACAATCTGTTCTGGCGCGTGCAACACGGCAGCCTGGATGTGGCAACTGCCGGGCCGTTCTCAACCATAAAGGAAGCTTACGCCCACTTCGGATACGACGCGCGGGAAGCCGCTAAGTTTGGTGCGGGCCACCCGGATTTCTGGTTCTACATCACCATTGCATCGTTGTACTTCTCGGGGTTGATGGAGGATGTGGATTACATCTGCAGCTTCCCGGGGCACAAGGCCGGTCAGAAAAATCCGTCCGCGGACAGCATGGAGGCGATCCTCGCGCGAATGGGTCGCTGTACGCGATCAAGCTACTACCATGACCTCATCGTCCGGCACGCCGATGCACTGAAGAGCCAGCCGATCAAATCCGATGATCGACTATTCTCGACACAGATCAACTCAATCAAGCTCAACAAGAACCCCCACCGCAATCTGGCCGACGAAGCGCGGAAAAGCGCCATATCGCTGAAGGGCAAGCGGGTTCTAGTCGTGGACGATATGGTTACGTCCGGCAGAAGCTTGGAGTGCGCGCGCGCTTTCATTGAAGCTGCGGGCGGCACCGCTGTGCTGTTTGGATGGCTGAAGACCATAAACACTGCTTACCGCGAAATTTCACCGACCCTATCCGGCCTAAAGGCGTTCGCTCCCAACGCCATCGCAGCCGAGCCAAAATCTATCGGGCATTCCTACCATGACTCGATCATCGGGCCAGATGCTCCGGCCGAACTGGATGGGATTTTCAAGCGCTTCTGTTCGTGGCCCAGCTAACCCGAAATTGGGTCAGAGGAGATATCGAACGGCTCAAACCGAATCACCTCATCACCGATCCATTCGTTGATCGCGGTCATCCGCGTCTGCAGTGGCGCCAGCTCCATGGCGGACCACACCATTGCCGCCTCGCGGATCGAACCGAAGCCGCCGCTGTTCTGCGGCACGATCCCCAGCAGCTGAGGCGGGGTCCGCAGCGACGCCAGCATGTCGTCGCGGGTGACGCTCTTGATGCCGGTGAACTCATCCTTTGCCGCCACCTCGCTGACCGGGATCAGCTGCAGGCCGTCCTTCTTCCCATTCGGGGAATGCACGAACAGGTTGCGGAAATTGCCCGGCCCGCGCGACTGCCGCAGCGCCTCGCGCAGCTTCGATACATCCCCGTCCTCGGGTTGCGGATCGGTCAGGTACAGGATGAACCCGGCATGCGAACCGTTGTTGTAATACTTGCGGCGGAACAGCGTGGCCGATTCGTTGAGCAGCGCTGACTGCACCGCCGGCATCCACTCCGGTAGGCCATAGACCTCCTGATCGGGATCGGCCTCACGTAACTGGAACACCTCGCCCGGCTTGAACTCATGCTCAATTCGGCCGGCCCGCACCTGAAAGAACTCACCCGCCTCAACACCACGCCGCATGTACTGCGCCAACGGCACGGCCAGGCTGTGCGCGTTGCCGGACATAGCGCGGCGGCGCTCAACGTAGGCCATGCCGAAGGTGATGTAGTCCAGCGCCAGCTGCGCGAACGCTTCCCGGCTCAGCAACTTATGGGGGCGGAAAGTCCGCACCAGCATGTTGCGCTTGAACGTCAGCCCGCTCTGCAGGTACGGATTGGCGCGGGTGGTGCGTGACAGCCCGTGCAGATCCACCGGCGGCTCGTAGTAGCGCCCGTTGCGCCAGCATTCGAGGTAATCAAAGATGCCCCGTGATTCCAGCACCGGGGTGGGGTCGCCAAGGCGCGCGAGATCATCACAGCTCTGCAGGAGGCAGCATGACTCAGCAGCAGAAGACCCCGCCCCGGCCGCTGCCGGCGTGCCCGTCCGGCCACCCCGCTCGCTACATCCTCGACGGCCGACGACTGGAAGCACGCGGCGGTCACTTCATTGAATGCCGCTGCAGCCGCACGGCGAAATGCCCCACCTTCGACTTGGCCTGGGCGCACTGGCATAAGCAGCACGGCCTGCAGGCGGCGGTTACCTCGGCACCCGCCACTACCAGCAATGTGTTGCAGCTTGGCCTACGGTGGGCAGGTGGTGACGCATGACGCCCCACGGCTTCGGCACGTTCTGGCTGCTCTACGGCCAGTTCGGAGCAACGATGACCATCGAGCAACTGCGGACTACCTATTTCCCAACCGCGAAGCTCAAGACTATGGCCAACAAGCACACCGCCGGATTGCTGCCCCCCCGTGTGGGCGACGTGTATGACACTAGGGACGTCGCGACTTGGTGGGACGTCCGACGGGACGTGGGCCAACGATAGACAAAGAAAGAAGCCGCCTTAGCGGCGGCTTCTTCATCTTCATCGCGCGGTGCGCAGGTCTTGCTTCAGATCAGGCCAATAATCCCTGACAATTTCCTGCAAAACTGAGTAATTCTTAGAGTTGTTCTTCTGCTTGCGATGCCTGCTGGATGTCCCGCTCGACAAGATGTAAGCAGCTCCGTCCAGTGCCATCTTATTGAGAGCCTTCTCAGCGTCTTGGTGCACCGCTTCTTCGACGATCTTCAATGAGACAGAGCTGGCACCCAACGCCATGGTGTCGATGAGTAACGAGTAGATTCTTCCACTTCCGCTTCCGACGAAAGCAGTCACATGATCGTCCAGCGTCATGTCCGTCGTGTCTTCACTATCAATGTACTTAAAATCGATTACGAATTTTTTTGACTCTTCGTCATAGTCGCCTCTTACCAAGCTTGGCACGTCGTACGGAGATAGACTCATCTCGATCAGCACACTGCGAGAGTCAATCCCCGAGTATCGCCTCTTGATTTGGTTATACCTCGACTCGTCGACTTCAATCCAATCAGCGACTTCCGTATTCATAATCAAATCCTCGGTAGCAACAGCGAGAGGACACGAGCGTGCTGCTTAATTGCACTGTCGGCCTTCTTCTTATTCAGCGACTCGCTCACTGAATCCAACACCAACACCCCCCAAGGCACGCCATTAGCAAGAACCCTAACAGCCCAGTAGGAACGAGAAGATGAAAGCTTCTTGCGGAGGGACTTCACCGGAATATTGGTTTCATCTGAATATGTTTTGAACTCTTCTTCTGTACTGTTCTCAGTCAGCTTAGGAAGGTTCTCCACATGCACCCCACCCTCACTTTCCCAAGCCTTCCCCGCGAAGCCATTCTTGCAACCAGGCTTTGCGGGGTCGATCTGAAAGCAACGGACATTGGTTTTGCTGGTGTGAGCTGACCGGACAAATGGCATCAGCCACAGCGTGCCAGGGAGCCACCACAAAAGTCGCCGCTGACGACGATAGAGGGTGACTCGATGATGGTGATGGTACTGGCCAACTTGGGGACCATAGACCTCGCTCCGGAACTCATCCACCCACTTTTGCAGATCTTTCCACACCGCTGGCTCACCGATCGCCTTCTTCAAATGCTTGAGCAACCAAGCCAATAGCAAAAGGGAGGGCGAAAGCCACCAAGCATTCTCCTGCACCTTGGTCACAAGAACGGCGATAAGCGGCCCAGCCTCTCCGAGTTTTTTTGCGAGCTCTTCGGGCTTTGCCTTCAGCATCATGGCGATGATGCCAGCGGTCGCTATCGCTATGGACTGTACTTGGGTAGCTCTCTTGTACCATTCCGGACTTCTTTCACTGCGCATGCTGCAGTCCCCCCTCCCTAGGGTGCAAGTTTGGAGGCATTGAATCACGTTTGCCGAAGCTTTTGATGCGGCCAAGGTGCGGAACGACGACTTCCCGTGCACACCCACCGAATGAAGGTACCCATACTGTACCCTCTGGCCGGAAAGGCCCGTCAAATAAGGCTGTCGGTCCAGTCCATCATGGGAGCGACGGACAGGCGCAGGGAATCAGCGTAACGGGCGGTGGCGGACGTCATCGGGCGGTTGATCGTGGAGACTGGCATTGCCAGTGAGATCAATAGTTACACCGGGCGGATGAATGGCGGCGGGCAGCCGGGGATGCAGGCCGGGTTGCCGCTGCCGCCCTTGCGTGGGGATACTCGGTACGCGAGTTCCTGTTGCACCGCATCTGTTGGAAGGGAAGCCACAATGAAACCGACTGCATCCTCGCTGGCGGGCTCTGGCCTCGCCTGCCTCACCCTGCTGACGGTGTTGGCTTTGGGCAGTGGTTGCAGCAGCGTCCGCGACGCATGCCTCGCCGAAATCAGGCCGGGCCCACGATGCGACTTCACCGAAGGCGCCACCTTCGACAACCGGGCGTCCTACCTGTCGGCAGGACAGGAAAATGCGCCCATCGGCGCGCTTTCCAGGCTCTTTGGCGTCTACAACAAGGACATCCACCAGGTCACGATCCGCCAGGAGGCGAGCCGGCTGGTGGCCCGCTTCCATGCCGCCGACGGCCCCGGCATCGAGGCTGCAGGCAGCGCTGCCAGCAAGAGCTACAGCGCCGAAGGAGAACAGCTGGTCATCAACCGGTGGTCATCGTGCAAACCGGGCGAGGCCGGCGCCGGCTGCGTCTGGTCACGCGTGGAACTGTCCTGCACGGTGGAAAACGATCTGGTGGTGAAGCAGGTGGACGGAGGCGCGGTCCTGCTGGCCCTGATCATCCCGATGGGCCAGCGCAGGACCCAGTTCGGGGTGTACCGGCGGGTCGACCCTGCAGAATGAATCGACAGAAGGCCCCGGGTCGTTGGGCCCGGAGCCTTCGGCCACAGTGCAGCAGGCTTACAGGCCGCGGTTGCGCACCTGCTCCTGCTGCTGTTCCTGCGCGCGCTGGTTGAACTGGACATCCAGTTCCTCGGTCTGGCGGGTGCTGGCCTCGACCGACTGCGACACGGCCTGTCGACTGTCGACGAAGGTGCGCTGCGCAGCCGGGTCGCCGACATTGCCCTGCACGGCGAACAAGCCGCTGCCATCCGGGCGTGCGACCACATGGTCGATCTGGCGCATGCCGGCGACCTTGCTCTCGTAGGCCAGCTGGCCGGCGGCGCGTTCGGTTTCCTGCGCATTGGCGAACAGCGGGCACAGGCCAGCCTGCACGCGCTGCTGCTGCAGCTCCTGCAGTTTCTCCAGGGCCTGGTTGAAGCGCGGATTCTCGGCATGCGAAGGATCGCGCATGCTGGGCGCTGCCGGTGCGGTCGGTTCGGTGCGTGCCGGGGCGGCGGCGGTCTGTGCGCCGGCCTTCACTGCCGCCGGGTCGTCCAGGCGCGCCAGGGTCTGGCGGCCGGCCTTGCCATCCTGCTCCAGGCCATTGTTGGCCTGGAACTGCTTGACCGCTGCCAGCGTGTCCTTGCCGAAGATGCCATCGGTGCCCAGCGCCTTGCCGTCGGCGGCGGTGTAACCCAGCGCGGCCAGCTTGCCCTGCAGCGCCTTGACCTCATCGCCGCGTTCGTCCTTCACCAGCATGCCGTCGGCCATCGGCGCCTGCTGCGTGACGCGTGCGGCCTGCGCTGCTTCCGGCCCCTGCGCGAGTACCTTGCCGCCGAGGGTTATGCGGTCGTTGAGCATGTCGCCGAGGTAGCGGCGGAACTGCGCCGGCTCCACTTCGATATGCGCATGCACCGCACCAGGCGACCCCACATCGGACTGGCGAACCAGCGGCGCACCGTACTCGACGAAATCGCCGGTCTTGTACGGGATGGAGCCAACCGCGCCATGCAATACCTGGCCCACAAGCTCGCGGCGGGCATCGCCGGCCGGGTGGCTGTAGATGCTGATGGAATTGGTGCCGTCCTTGTTGAGCTGGACGTAGCCGGCCACCGGACTGGGAATCATCAGGCTGCGCCCGCCCGACCGATCGGTCAGGATCAGGTCCTTCTGCACCAGCGGAATGCCGTTGGTGTCCCCACGCTTGCGCACGGCCTCCAGTTCGCCGTCGACCATGTCCGCGGTGCGGTCAACCTTGCTGGCATCGCCCGCGCGCACGGCTGCGGCGTTGGTGTTGGGATGGTGGATCTTCAACTCACGGAACGCGTCCTCGCCGCTGATGCCGTGGCGAAGGACGCGGTTGCTGCTGCCGTTGCCGAAGGGTTCCACCACGGAAATGCGCTCGCCACCGGGCGCTGCGGCGCCTGCAGGGCCAGTGTGCTGCTGCGCTGCGGCTGGCGCAGCCCTCGTCGGGGCTGCCGGCACAGCCGGCGTGGCAGGGGTAGCAGGCGAAGGCGCGGCAGGGCGATGCTGTGCGGCCTCGGCATCGATCGTGCGACGCGTCTGTGCGTCGGCCATGCCGGTGGCCGGCAGATGGTGCTGCTGCTGGAACACATTGATGGCGTGCTGGCTGCCCGCCCCAAGGTAGCCATCGGCGGTGATCGCTTTGCCATGCGCATCGGTCAGGCCCAGCGCGGCCATGTCACGCTGCAGCGCGCGCGCCTCGCGGTCGATCGCACCCAGCGTGGTCGGCCCGGCCTTGCCGTCGACCGGAGTCAGGCCATGGTCACGCTGGAAAGCTTCGACGGCCTGCCGGGTGCTGGCATCGAACTGGCGATCAGGATGGATCGCCTGGGCACCCGCGCCGCCATAACCCAGCGCGTGCAGGTTGTGTTCCAGCTTTTCCACCGCGCGGCCGGTAGAGCCCTCTTTCAGCACCTGCGGGCCACCGCCACCGTGCTTGTGCGAGCGCGCCTGTTCCAGCGCTATGCGGATGTCGGGATCGTTGCCTTCGGTGGCCGGCGCGAAGTCGCGGCGCCCCACTTTCAGATGTGCGCGATCCATCTCCGCCGAGTGGCGGGGATAGGCATCTTCATAAGCAGCGGCGACGTCGGCGGCCGCCAAGCCGGCATAGTATTTCTTGTCCTGGCGGATCTCGGCCGCCTTGTCGCGCAGGTCCTGGTAATCACCACCCCGCTTCAGTACGGCTTCCAGCTGCGGCAGTGTCCCCGGCAATTGGTTGGCGGACTTGGCGATCAGCGCGATCGCTTCGAAACGCTTGTCTTCTGCAATACCACCACCGTGCTTGTCCAGCATCGTCATGGCGATGCGGGTGGCGTTGCGCACCTGCGGGTAGTCCACGTGGGTGTGGATCCACTGCTTGCCTTCGGGCGAACCGGCCCAGGCGTTGATGCTGTCGCGGGTCGGGACATCGATGAAGCGGATCGAGGAGCGTTTGCCCTGGCCGTCGCCGTGACTGAGCAGGTCCGCGCGCAGATCGGCGCGGTCGCTGGTGAAGGGCAGATGGTGCGCTTTGGCGTAGCTGCTGGCCTGCTGGATGACTGCGTCCACGTAGGTCGTCTCGCCGGGCTTCAGCGCACGCTCTTCGGTGGCGCCCAGCGGCCATTTGCCGCGCTGGCCGAAGTCGACCTGGATGGTCCCCAGCGAATAGCCACTGTTGGCGGCCACCGCGCTGACCGTGCCCCACTTCGGCTCATCCAGTCCCTTGGTGATGCCGGCGATGCTGAGGTGGTACGACGATCCGCCACCTTCGGTGCCGCGTCCGACAGCGAAAAACACCGCGCCAGCGGTTGCGTCAAGGTTACGGGTATCGATGTTGTTCGGCATGGCTCACTTCCTTGTCCGTGGAGGGATGACCGTGTTGCGGATTACGGACCGATCAGGCGCAGATAGGTTTCCAGCTGATCGGCGCGCGCGCGCAGGCGCTCGGTGTCATTCAATTTCTGCTGCAGGTTGCCCGGCTGCGAATCGTCGTACAGCACGGTTTCCAGTTCGCCATCGCGCTGGCGCGATTGCAGCCACGCCCGTTGCGCGGCCAGCAGGCGGGCCTTGGCCGAGGTGTCGAGATGTCCCTGCAACTGCTGGTATGCCTGGTTCAACCGGCGGTCCTGCCGGTCCGATTCGCTGGACAGGCAGGCGGCCTCTTCGATGGAGCCCTGCGCGCGGCCTGAGCACGCCTGGAAGGCCGCGCTCAGCGCGGGCGCTGCATGCACCTGGCCGGTGCACAGCACCGCCATCGCCATCGCCGCTAACACAATGCCCGAGGTCCTGCTCGCCATGGTCTGCTTCCTACCGGTCAATGCTTCAATGCGTTGCACACGACGAATGCCCCGTCAGGGGGCCAGCATGCGCTTCTGCAGCTCCACTGCGCGGTTGGCGTAGCGGTTGATACGGCACGACTGCGCGTCCAGCGCCTGGCCCACGCTCTCCGTGGCCACACTGCAGCGCTTGTCGGTGTCTTCGGCCCAGTTTGCCTGCTCGTCCATCCAGCGGTCCTTGGCCGGGCCGTCGGGGCTGTCCATTAGCCGCGCAACCTGTGCTTCCAGCAGCGCTTTGTGGTGGGCGAGCTCGGTCGTGTCGCAGACTTCCAGCTGATCGTCCATACCCCGGGCATCCTGCACGCACCGGGTGTATTCGGGCCGCAGCGTTGCCTGGGTATAGGAGGTATCGGGCGGGCCACTTTGCGCCATCAATGCGTCGGCACGGTTCGCCACGCGGAACAGGCGGCACTCCTGTGCCTTCTGCAGGTCATCCACACCGGCATTGGACGGAGCGGCGCAATGACGGTCGGTATCGCTGCGCCAGGTTGCCTGGGTGGCAAGGAACGCCTGCTTCGCAGCAGCGTCGAGCCCGGTCACAGCCTTGCTGGCACCCTCCTGCAGGCGCCCTTCCTGATAGGCCAGTTCATCCTTGCCGCAGGCCTGCAGCTTGCCCGCATCCTCCACGCCATCCACGCACCAGCCATAAGCCGGGCGCAGACGACCGTTCGTGTAGGACGCATCGGGGTACCCGGAGGAATCACCAGACGCTGGGGTGGGGGTCGCTGCCGGCGATGCCGCGGCGAGCGGTGCCGGGGTGGGCGCCGCTTCGGCCGACGCAGGGGAAGAAGGTGCCTGGCACGCGGTGAGCGCCAGGCACAGGGCCAGCACCTTCCAGTACCGACGGCCGAAGGCGATCTGTTCATTGCCCCGACGGGCATCCATTGCCTGCATTGCTTGTATCCCCCTTGCGTGTCGCCAGCGGTCGCCGGCCGGGAGGGGCCGTCCATCGGCCCCATCACGGTGGCAATCCTACGACAGCGGCGGTTTCAGATGGCTGACTGGATTCAGCTTGCGCGGACGGCGTCGCAGAAACTGCCTGGCCAGTTCGAGGCATGGAGCCGCGAGCGCGCGGTCAATGTGCGCTGCCCCTGCCCCCCACCTGTTCGATCAGCGTCTGGCTGGCCGCATTGAGGCCGACAACACTGACTTCGGCGCCATGCGCGGTCAGCTTTTCCTGCGCGCGTTGCAGCGCGGCGACGGCAGTCAGATCCCACAGGTGGGCCTCCCGCAGGTCGATCTGTACCTTCGGCGCCACGTGCTGGTAGTCGAACGCCGCACCCAGCTGTCCGGCGGAGGCGAAGAATACCTGGCCGCGCACGCGGTAGACCTGCATGTCCATGTCCGCAACGTCTTCGCGTTGCACGTCGAGCATGCGGCCCACCTTGCGGGCGAAGAACAGGGCAGACAACAGCACGCCGCTGAGCACACCCTTGGCCAGGTCGTGGGTGGTCACGGTGACCACCACGGTCAGCAGCATCACTGCCGACGAGCTGCGCGGATGCGTGCGCAGGTCGCGCAGCGAGCGCCAGCTGAAGGTCCCGATGCTGACCATGATCATCACCGCCACCAGTGCGGCCATCGGGATCTGCCGCACCAAGTGGCTGCCGTATACCACCAGCACCAGCAGCAGCACGCCGGCCACCAGGCAGGACAGGCGGCCTCGACCGCCGGAGGTCACGTTGATCACCGACTGACCGATCATCGCGCAGCCGGCCATGCCACCGAGGAAACCGGTGACCGTGTTGGCCAGGCCCTGGCCGACGCACTCGCGGTTGCGCTCACTGGGCGTCTCGGTGATGTCCTCGACAATCTGCAGGGTCATCATCGATTCGAGCAGGCCGACCACCGCCAGCGTGGCTGACACCGGCAGCAGGATGCGCAGCGTTTCCCAGGTGAAGGGCACATCGGGGATGAGGAAGTACGGCAGGCTGTCGGGCAGCTGGCCCATGTCGCCCACGCTGCGTACATCGATGCCGAAGCCGATGACCACGGCGGTGAGCACGATGATCGCCACCAGCGGCGAAGGCACTGCGCGGGTGATGCGCGGCAGCAGGTAGATGATCGCCAACGCGGCGGCGCACAGCACATACACGGTGGGGCCGCGACCGATCAGCTCGGGCATCTGGGCCAGGAAGATCAGGATGGCCAACGCGTTGACGAAGCCGGTGATGACCGAGCGCGAGACGAAGCGCATCAGCGAGCCCAGCTTGAACACGCCGGCCAGCACCTGCAGCAGGCCGGCCAGGATGCTGGCGGCAAACAGGTACTGCAGGCCGTGGTCCTTGACCAGGTCGACCATCACCAGCGCCATCGCGCCGGTGGCGGCGGAGATCATGCCGGGGCGGCCGCCTGCAATCGCGGTGATGACGGCAATGGAGAAAGCAGCATACAGGCCGACCTTGGGGTCTACGCCGGCGATCAACGAAAACGCGATGGCTTCGGGAATCAGTGCCAGGGCGACGACGGTGCCGGACAGCAGATCACCACGGAGGTTGCCGAGCCATTGCTGGCGCAGGGGATAAGAGGTTTGCATGGGAAAACTCCGCGCACACGTGGGCTGGGCCACGTGGCGCTGCAGTGAAAGACGCGGGTTCCTGAGCCGGTTGGGCCGGCTGCCGAGGGGCGGCAAGGGTCAGGGTGGCGTGATCACTGCAGTGCGTCGTCGGGGAGCGTGGAAGGGGCGCAGTCTACGGGAAGGGGCCGGGCGGCTCAAATGGCCGCCCGGCTGCGCGGCCGCGTCAGTAAGTGTGGGCCGCGATCAGGAAATTAGGTAGCTGCCCGGCAAAGCTCTGATAGGACGCTCCATTCAACGATCGTGGTCGGTTTTCCCGGCGGCGGCAGTAGTTCAAGCGTAGCTGCGAGCTATTCGGGGTATTGATGAAAGGCTGGTAGCGCATGTTGCCGCGCAGGGTTGGACCACTGCCATGGAAGGCATAGATGTCGTGGCAAAGGCCAATGTCGGACATGAGGTAGGCAAGGTTTTCCCCAGGGCCGTTGAACAGGGGCCCCTGACGCAAATTGTCGGTTGACATCTCGGTGAAGCTAGGCACGCTGGCGCCGGACTTGTCGATCAGGCCGGCTATGCGCAAAGGGCGATTGGACATGTCCCATTGAATGGAGCCATCTGGATTGAACACTTGCATACCGGTGCTCCCACTGACCGTTGCACGCCCCCAGGCCCACCAGTCAAAGCTGGTGGTGCCTTGTGCCATGTTCCAGGAAAAACCATTCGTGGAAGATGCCACCTGCGCGGATCCGCCATTGCAGCGGATGAACACAAGATACGGAACGCTCTGAGGCGGAAGGCTGACGTATCCGCCCACGCCATAAACAGATGGGTTGCTTGCAACCGCCTGCGTCCCCTTGGCGATAGCGAAAAAGACGAAAGAGTGCGCGTTCACCAGCACGGGGACGCCACTATCGTTGGTGACTTCAAGACCGACGGACATCAGAAGGTTCCATAGAAAATGTAAGTGGAGGGATTGGCGATCGGTGAGAACGTGAACCGCATCATCAGCGTGTTGCCCCCATCAATGAACGACATGACGCCCATGTTCGGGGCGGAGAACTGATTTCCGTTCTGGTCCTGCCAGCTGTCGGACGTCGGACTGGGAAGAATGGCAAATGGCTGCCCCAGCCCCGCCAGGCCGACCGGACTCTGGGAATTGCCGGTGATCGTCATGCCACCCATCACCTTTCCGGCCCGATCATTGGTGTCGAACCACATCTGCCCATCCGGGCCGAAAATCTGCATACCTGTTGCCATCACCAGATCCCCATGCGGACGCGCACGCGACCGCTGCTGTCGTAAACGTGGATGACACTGTCATTGATGGTCAGGCGGCCACCGTTCTCGGGGCCACTCATCGTCAACGTGCCGTTCTTGTCGAGTCTCCATCGGGGCTGACCATCGGCCCCCACGGCGTTGGACTGGATCACATCGCCGATCATCGCGTTCTGGATCCAGCCAGTGCCGATCAGTGCCTGGCTGATGAAGGTCTGCCCGCCCTGTACCACGAACGGCGCACTGACCTGGCCACTGTTGGTGTTGAACAATGCGAAGCGATCGGCCTGCATCAGGATCTGGCTCTGGTAACTGCCATCGGGCTGCTGCTCCACGCCCAGACCCATGCCGGCCATGTAGATCTGACCTGCACTGCTGATCTGCGCCTTGACCGTATAGGTCGCGCTGACCTTGCCATCCAGATTCACCACGGCCTGCGAGACCTGCTGCACGGCCGCGCTGACGCCTTCGATCTTGCCAGGTACGCCATCGATGGAGGCTTCAACCGTGTCCACGCGCTTGGCCAGCGCCGCGTCCTTTTCGGCCATCACGCTGTAGACGGTGATGGCGCCGGCGGTAACGTCGTTCTCACCGACGTTGTAGTCCTCCTCGCCCGCACTGTGGTCGCTGACCTGGGCGAACAGGCCATCGACTTTCTGCCCCTGCGCAGCCACCTTGCCATCGACCTCGGTGACATCCATCTCAAGCTGATCGACCCGACCGACAATGGCACCGGCATCGGCGATCGCATCGCCCACATCCTTCCAATGCGTGCCCGGCGGCGTTTCGTTGCCCGCTGCAGTGTCCTGCCAGCTCCAGATCCGGCCGTCATGGATGACGGTCTGGCCCGCGGTATAGGTCGCCTCCGCATCCCAGACCAGCGGCAGCACCTCGCTGACGCGCTCGATCTTCTGCTGCAGTTGCTGGCCAAGTGCACTTTCGTTGATGCGACCGGCGAAGTAGGCGTCATAGTCCGCCTGGTTGCTGCTGGACTCTCCCAGTACGCCAGCGCCCACCGGGTGCCATGGACCTATGTTGCCGCTGCGATCAACCAGGCGACCCCAGAACCAGAAACGTGCGCCGGCCGCCAGGCCATTCATCTGGTGCCGTGCCTGCGGATAGGCAAAGTCACCGAGTTTGATGGCCGCTGCACGGTCAGGACTGGTGCTGTACCAGAGCTCGGTACGCTCGGTATCGGTAGCACCAACAGGGAACTGCCAGTCCAGCTCGATGCCGAAAACGCGACTGCGGACCGTGAGCGAAGACAGCGCTGGCGGTGGCGTGGTCTTGCCCTCAATCGTCGTCAGCGCGCTGACCATCGGCTGCGACACCGCTCCCAGCGCATTGACTGCACGAACCCGGGCCAGGTACTGGCCGGCGTAGATGCCGCGCACTTCCAGGCTCTGCGTACCCACGCGGCCGGCACGGACCCAGTTGAGATCACCACGACGCCATTCCACGTCATAGGCAATCGCCTTGTCCGCCGCGTCCCACTCGATGGTGAGTACGGAAGTGGCGATACCCTGGTCGACGACCACATGCGAGGCCATCCGCACGTTCGCTGGCGGAGGCTGCACACTGGGTGGCACGATGCTGATCGGCGGCTGCTCCAGGCGCGTGCCATCGTCGATGGCGGCGTACTTGCCCGGCACATGCTTGAGCGCGGTGATCTGGTAGGTCAGCTCTTCGCCTTCACTGATCGACAGCACGCGGTACTGCTGCAGCGCCAGCTCCGGCGACTCCAGTGCCCAGACCGACTGCGCGACCGGTACTGCCGACCACGGCGCGGTGACGGTGACCGTCTCGCCATCAACCGACTGCACGGTACGTGCTTCGGAATGCCCATTGGGCAGCGTCGCACGCAGGGTATCACCGGCTTCAATCTTCTCCGGCGGCTGGTCCAGCACCAAGGTGCGCGCACCCGCGCTGCGGATGCGCCCTGCATTGCGGCGACCGGCGCGGTTCGGGTCGGCCACCTGGATGATGTCGCCGGGCATGCAACCCAGGGCATCCAGCCCCACCGAGAAGCTGATCGTCTCGGTTTCCAGCATCTCGGTGTGCAGGATGTGGTTGCCCACGCGCTGCGCCTGCGAACGCGAATGGCAACCCACCGCCGTCACTTCGGTCTGGTTGATGCCATAGCGGGCGACCCCCGGCAGGTGCTGCACCACTTCGACCTTCTGCCGGCCGAAATCATCCGGATCGATCCAGGACACCAGAGCGACGGTGTGCCGCGCCGTGCGGCTGCTTCCCGCATAGTGGAAGCGGCCCTCGATGACATTGGCCTGGCTGTAGGTCAGCAGCGGGTCCTTGGGCATGTCGGCCGAAGCCATGACCTGGCCAGCTGCATAGAAGCTGATGCCGCGGAACATGGTGGCGATGTCCTGCAGCACCCTGTATGCCTCAGCGCGGGTCTGCAGGTACAGGCTGCAGGTGAATCGTGGCTCCCTGCCGCCCTGGCCATCGCTGACCAGTTCGTCGCAGTAGCGGGCGATCTGGTAGAGGCGCCACTTGTCCACCCAGTCCAGCGGGATGCGATGACCCAGGCCGAAGCGATCGTTGGTGACGATGTCGAAGAATACCCACGCCGGATTGTTGGTCCAGCCGCTCTTGAAGGTGCCATCCCACACACCGCTGTAGACGCGGGTGAGCGGGTCATAGTTGGACGGAATGCGTACGATGCGCCCCCACAGCTGATACGAGCGCGTGGGAATGTTCTGGAACTGGCTGGCGTCGACCTGCACCGCCGCCAGCGCGCAGTTGGGATAGCGCAGCTTGGCATCGATGATCTCGGTCATCGACAGCACGTTGACGGTATCGGCGATGGTGCTGCTGTTGGCGTTCGCGGTCAGCCGTCGGATGCGCACCTGCCACTGGCTGCCTGCCGGAAGATCGATGCGGCGGCTGCGTTCGTACTGGCTGGTGGTCTTGCCACTGAAAGCGTCGTTCAGCACGGTGCTGAACGGGCCGCCGTCCGTGGACAGGTCCACCGCATACATGATGCGATAGCCCTCGGTATCACCGTTTTCGGTGTTGGTCTTCTGCAGCGCGGGCACCGCAAAGCGGATGCGCACCGCCGACAGATCGGCACCGGACACGGTGCGAACCACCGGCGCGTCGCTGCGCAGTTCGACGTTGACGCCGACTTCGTTCTCGATCGAGGGGAAGCCGCTGATGTGCTCCTGGTCCTGGGTACCGGAACGCGTCTGCACGTCCACGCCGGAGAAGTTCAGCGTGCCGTCCGGGTTCTCGATCGGCACCTGGTCCAGGTAGATCGACTGCTTGCCCGCTACCAGCCCGCGGATCTCGCCTTCACTGGCCAGGTCGATGATGCGGGCCACTGCCATCGAGTGCAGGCTGTCCGGCGTTTCCACCGGCGTGCGTGCATTGCTGGCGCCCTTCTTTGCACCCACCAATGTGGGTATGGGTGCACTGCGCTCACGCTGTGCGGAATGAATGATCTGGTTCAAAACTGGTCCTCCGCCAGGATGCCGCCGCTGATCACGGCCGAGCCGATGAACATGCCTTTCTTGTCATGGCCGCCGTAGGCCACCGGGACAGGATTGCCTTGCGCCTGGGTGTTGACGGTGCCGTTCATGCTGTAGCTGGGGGCGTTGTCTGGCGAGTCTTTGGCGCCCAGGCCTTTTGGCTGGGGGGAGAGCATTTGCACGACACCACCGGCAATCATGCTGGCGCCGGCGACGATGACGTTGGGTCCGTATGCTGCGGCAGGCGTGTAGAGCATGATCACACCTACTACAACCATGACGACGCCCATGATCGTCTGCAACACACCACCCCGCTTGCTGCCCACCATCACCGGCGCGATGCGGATGTCATCCTGTCCCGGCGGATCGTGCAGCTGATCCCGCGACAGGTTCTGCTTGCCGTTGAACACGGCAAACTCCATGCCCTTGGACTTGGCGCCCATCAGGTACTGCTGGAAGCCGGGCACCAGCACGCACAACGCATGCACGGCCTCGGCCGGGCTGTTCACCGCCAGCCGGAACTTGCGCCCGAAGCGCGCGCCCAGCTTGCCGTACAGGCGGATGGTACGAAGACGGTCAGTCATGGCGCACCTCGCGATGGCGGACGATGCAACGGGTGCGCTCGGCCCACATGCCGCCGTAGGGCACGGACTCGGAAAGACGACCGTGCAGGTGATGCAGCATCTGCCCGTTGCCCAGGTAGACGCCGGCGTGATTGGTCACCGGCGAGCGGATCTGCATCAGGATCATGTCGCCACGCCGCGGTTCGCCTTCGATCAGGTCGAAGCCTTCCGCATGCAGTCGTTCAAGGCTGTACAGGTCCTGGCCCTTGTCCCACCAGTCGTCGTCGCGGGTGTAGTCGGACAAGGAAATGCCCAGTTCGCGCGCGTGGAAGTCGCGCACCAGGCTGTAGCAGTCCAGCACGCCGTGGGCGAACTGGCGGCCGACCAGCGGCGCAACATAGCCGTTCGGCTGGATGGTCTGCAGGTCACCGCATTCGGGTGCCTCGCCATCCACCTGACCGACGCTGACGATGTGCCAGGTCAGGCCACTGTGCTCGCACATCACCCGATCCGCGTCGGACGGTGTGGCGGCTGCGTCCGGATGGCTGTGCACCAGGGCCAGCACCTCGCCCTTGTCCTCGGCCACGGCATAGTCCTCGGCCGGCAGGCGGAAGTGTTCACTGGGCGTACCCGCGAGGTTGCGGCACGGCAGATAGTGCTCGTGGCCTTCGATGGCCACGATCAGCCCGCAGCACTCGCGCGGGTACTCGGCCACGGCATGTGCCTGGATGGCCTGCAGGGTTGTTGGTTGCATGTTTCACCCATGAAAAAAGCCCGCGCGAGCGGGCCTTGAAGTGGAAAGTCGGAGAGCGGGATCAGGAACGAAGCAGGCCAGCGGCCGGGAAGCCGCCGTAGGGCAAGGGTTTGTCCTGGCCGAAACGCATCTTGCAGCTGCGCACACGGCCCCCGCACTGGTCGCGGGCGGGATCATCGGTGGCCACGTCGTCGCCATCGGCAACCGCCGGACCGTTGTAGCCGCAGTAGGGGCCGCGGTAGCCACCCCGCACCAGCCAGCCACACATGCCGGCGATGATCTGCCGACCAGGCAGCTGTTCGCCGTTGAGATCGATGGCCGTGGTCAGTTCGAACTCCACCGTCTGCTTGTCCTCACCGACCTTGCGCTCGATGAACCAGACCTCGTCGGGGAAGTGCTCTGCCGGATCGGCGCTGGAATTTCCCTCTTCGAAGTTGGCTGCATCCAGGTACTTGGCGAGCGTCTGCCGACGGATGACACGGGCGCCGACCAGATCATCGAACAGCAGGCACATCGCGGTGATGCGGCCATCGATGTTGCTGACCCGGAGTTTCGGGTTCGGCGGCTGGTCGCTGGTTCGTTCAAAGCCGCTGGCTTCGATCGGCCAGGGGCCGTACTCCTGCCCCTGCCAGATGATCACACCGCTCTGCAGGTGCGCGTGGAAGAACAGCTGGTCGGCACCGAAACTGCTGGCGTCCAGTTCGAAGACGGTAATGCGGCCACCCGGCTCGAGTTGCTGGGCATCGGCGGTGATCATGAGGTGCGCTCCTGAGCGGTGGCGGGATAAGGCGGTACGGGATGGGACGGCTGACCGCAGGGCACGATCACACGGTGTCCGGGGCGCAGTGACGCATTGGTGGTGAAGCCGCTGACGCGGCCGGTTTCGGTCGTGATTGCGCTCATGGCTCAGAGCTCCGCGTCTGCGTGCACCAGAACCTGGGAGGTGGTCGACCACACCACGACCGCTCCGTACTGCTGCATGTTGTTGGACATCGAGGACAACACGGCCGCGTCCACGGTGGACTGCCAGCCCGGATCGCCGCCGTTGAAGTTGATGAGACTGCCTTCGGATCCGAAGCCCACCAGGTTGAGCGCGGTGGAGGGCGAGGTGATCCTGGGCGCCACGCGCTTGCGTACCTTGAACGGGATGCAGGCGCGCGAATCGCCGTTGGCGGTGTAGGTGATTCCCAGGATCCGGTTCACATCAACTGTTTCGTAGTAGCGCTGGCACAGCAACAGTTCAAGCGCTTCGGGCCGGCGATCGAAATCGGTCGCGGTGTCACCCTCCTCGACCTGCATTTCAGCCAGATAGACCACGCCACTCTTCTGTCCCGCCCCGAACGCGCGACCGGCGAAGTTCGCGCCCGCGTCCATCCACAGGCTGAGCTGTAGATAGCTGTCGGCGCCCAGGGTCTGCCCTGCGATGCCAGGCACATCCACGGTCAACTGGTGCCAGCGCCACATCGTATCGAGCGTGACGCCGCCGCCGATGCTGTCCCTTGCCGTTGAGCCGCCGGTGCCGAACGACTGCTGGAATTCCAGGCCCACCTTGAAGTTGTCGACCGTGGCCCTCGCCTTGAAGCTGACGGTGACCCGCTTTCCCGCGAACGTACGCACGTCTTCGATGCGCTGCTGCACCAGTGCCATGCTGTCGGCGCCGGCAACACTTTCGACGACGAGCTTCAGCAGGTGACGGGAACCTGCAATCAGCCTTCCCGCCGCACCACCGCCTGCCGCAATGTCGTCGCGCGATGCAGAGAGAGTGGTCGCGTGCGCGTTCGCCAGCCAGCGATCGGCGGTAGGACGGGCACCGGTAGATGCGGAAAACGCCGTACCCCTTTGCCAGACCCGGAAGTCACCGTTGATAAGGCGATTGCGGCCTGCCATTCGGCTTTCCAGGCCGTCCACGGCGTCTTGTACGCCGTCCAGGCCTGCGTAGACGTCGGCGAAGTTGTCGTTGACCTTGGTGAATGCCGGGCGCTGTGTTTCACCCCGTTTACCATTCGCTTGAATGGTATCTAGGTCGATGATTTTTCTTGCCATGAACGCTCCTCTAGATTCCTGCGGGCCCGCGCTCCGGCGGACCGCTGTCGGAAGTCCCGCACACCCAGTCGAATGTCTCCGGCTGCGGTAGTTTCTGCCTGATCTGTTCCCAGGTCTGCGCATCTTCGGGCGATGCGATGGTCAGATTTGTCAATGCCAGATTGACTGCATCGCGCCACGCCACCATCGCTCGGGCCTCGCAGGAGAGTCCCGAGATCACGCTGCTGATGTAGCTACAGCAGCTTTCTATGGATGTATGCCCCAGTGTCTGGACGTACTCGCACATCCATTGCTCCGCCTGGCGGCGCAGCAGATGGAGGTGCTCGGTGGATCCCGCCGGGTAGGGCGGCGGCGCTGGCGAGGGCGCGTTGCCAGCCAGGATCCACGTCTCATAGTCTCGCCACATCCAGTGGCCACGCGGAATGAACGCTCCGGTGTCTGTGCACTTGATGATGTCCGGATCGTGCGTCAGTTGATACATGTCAAAGCTCCGCATCTGCAGTCCAGTGGAAGGAGGAACCCCAGTTCCCGGGTGCCGACACATAGTTGACCTGGGCTCCGGACTGGCCTGGGTTGACGATCGACGTCACCGTGCCGGCACCACCAGATGCACCAGAGACCTGGCTGACGGCACCGGTTGTGTCGTTGTAGACGGTGTAAGCAGGCGTCGCCCGCTTCAGTACGCGGCAGCGGATGTGCGAGGTACTGCCCACGCCGACCGAGCGGTCATAGAACTGGTTGTCCCGACCGGCCCCATCAGCGGTGCCAGGCGGTACATCTATGTTGTAGCTCTTCTCGAAGTAGCGCTGGCACAGCAGCAGCTCCAATGCGTCTGGTCTACGCTCGAAGTCGGTGGCTGCAGCGCCATCTTCCAACTGCACCATCGCGATGTCGAAGTTGCCTGTCTGATGCCCCAGGCCTGGAACCCGATTGCTGAAGTCCGGACCGGTGGACATCCACAGCGAGACCCATGTGCAGTGTCCGGCACCGTTGGTGTTCTTTCCGGAAACATTGGGTACATCGAACGTCATCGTGTACCTGCTCCAGGTTCCTGTCAGCGTGGCGATGCCAGCAAACATCTGTGTCGAGGAGTCCTGACCACGGAAATCCTGCTCGATTTCCACGGCAATCTTTGATCCGGGCGCTGCCTTCGCATAGAAGGAAAGCGTCAGCTTCCTGCCACTGAGCAGTGTTACGTCTTCGATCAATTGCGAAACGCGCTGGTAGCTGTTCCTGGCCGAAGAGGCGCCTACGTTGACATTCATGTACCAGCGCGGATTGCCAGGAACTGCGGTCTGCCCCGGCTCCAGCGGGAAGCGCGCCATTGAAAGCGTTCCGTTGCCGTTGTCACGCTTCCAGCGATCGGCCAGATAGTTCGAACCTGTGCCCTGTGCCAGGCCCCACCCGCGCTGCCAGAAGCGGAAGTCACCATTGACGAGGTAGTTCCTGGCCAGTGATCTACCGGCCAACGCTGCATCCAGGGCTGCTGGAATTGCCGTGACGGCCTCTTGAGCGTCCTTCAAGCCGCTATACACCTCGGCAAAATTGTCGTTGATCTTGGTGAACGCCGGCCGCTGTGTCTCGCCTCGTTTTCCATTCGGTTGAAGGGAATCGAGGTCGATAATCTTTCTTGTCATGTCGGGATCCTATTGTTCTGGCGAGAGACCGCTACGGATCAGAACTCAGCGTCGGCCCACCAATGCCACCAGCCGCCCCATCGGCCCGGGTTGTTCGACCAACTCACTTCATAGCTGGATGGCGAGGCGTAGTTCACTACGCAGGGAACACGGGAGATGTTGTCCTCGGCGATGTGTCCATCCTGCTGGGTGGTATCAGCCGAAATGATCATCACGTAGGGGTGCGCACGTTTTGCCACCAGGAAGCGCACGCTCTGGTAGTGGGCAACCCCCGGGTTGTTCAACGAGAATGCCTCGCGTCCTTCGTTGTGCGGCGTATTGGGCGGGACATCCAGGTTGTAGCTCTTCTCGTAGTAGCGCTGGCACAGGGCCAGCTCCACGCCGGGCGGCCGCCAGTCGAAGTTCGTTGCATTGAGCCCAGGTTCGACCTGGAACTGGGTAAAGCCGAAGGATCCATTCTGGCCTGCCAACGCCCCGCCATATCCACCGGCGCATAGATCGAAGACCACGTAAATGTGGTCGTTGCCGTTGGTTCCCAGCTTCTTCCCTTTCGTACTCGGCAACGTCACGGTGAGTGACTGACGCGACGCTCCAGTGCTCAACGTGAGGACGCCCGCCTCGGTGGAAACCTGAGGCGAAGGCGTCCCACCGGTTCCAAAGTCCTGGATGACACGCACACCCACCTTGCGCCCGGCTACGTCGCTGTTCGCCCAGACCGAGATCGTGACGGCGCCGCTGGCGCTTCGCACACCTTCGATTCTCTGGCCCATCCAGGCGCCGCTGTTGGCGACTGCACCGGATACCGTGCACACGAGGATGGCGCGGGTGTCTTCGGGATAGCCCAACTGTCCCTCGTACGGTACACGCTGGATGTCATGACTGCAGCTCAACGCGGAGTTGGAGAAGCGATCAGCAAAGAGCGTTTCTGCACCCAGTGTTCCCGAGCCGCTGCCGACACGTCCAGAAGTGCGACGCTGCCAGAACTGCAGGCCGCCATTGATGAAGAGATTGCGCCCGGGCAACCGCCCACTGATCGCGTGGTCCACCGTCTCTGGAAGCTTTTCCACCGCGGCCAGGGCATCGTAGACCTCTGCGAAGTTCTCGTTGATCTTGGTGAAGGCCGGGCGCTGTGTTTCACCCCGCTTTCCATTCGGTTGAATGGAATCGAGGTCGATGATTCGTCGTGACATTTCTGCTGTTTCCTTGTCTTTTCGGGGATTGCACCAAGCAGCGCATTCCGCAGCGGTGCTCGCGGATCTCAGATTTCCGCGTCCAGGATGATTCCGGTACCCGCGTCGGCGGAGTCTGCGCTCTGCAGGATCCCGGCCTGACCGGCAGCGGCTTCGTTCAAGGACCCGATGATGGTCATCCTCGTCGAAGACACTTCGACCGCGTTGAGCGCCGTCAGGCTCGTCGCCCCCGATCCCGTAAGGAGTCGCCACTGCGGCAGGTTTGAGAATCCGACCGTGGGGATGGTCCGCATCCGCTGGCTGAATGGATAGATCAGGTACACCTTGTTGTCACCACGGATGAGGCCGACACCGGCGTTGAAGCGAACTCCGCCGTCAAAGTAGGAACCCGTGGCATCGGCCTGGTAGTAGCGCCGACAACGCTGCACTTCTTCGTCCAGCGGACGCCACTCGAAAGCCGTGGCCGTAGCGCCGCGCTCCCACTGGAATTCTCCGAAGTAGACCTGGCCATGCTGCGCACCAAGGCCGGCGGTGCGGTTGGCAAACTGCGTGCCCGCAGATACCCACACGCACATCACGGCGGCACCTTCATCAGATAGTGTTTTTCCCGAGATGGAGGGCAGCGTCACTGTCTTGCGGATTCTGTTCAGGCCAGGAGCGAGCTCGAAAATCTCAGGTGCAACGGCGAGTACCGGAGCGCTCCCCGTTGCGCCGAAGGTCTGCGCGAACTCCAGTGCGATCCTGCGCCCCCCCGCACCTGCATTGAATACCAGGAAGGACACCGTGCTTGGGGTATCGGCGAAGGTTCGCACGTCCTCCACACGTTGCTCGAACACGAAGAAATGCTTCTCTGCGTCGGTGTTTCCACTCGAGCTGACGGACAGCGTGTACTTGCTCCGGGGAAAATTGTTGTCCCCCATAGCCGTGGGGTTCCGCCTGAATACCGGATCGGCGATGCCCTGCATCTGAAGGAACCAGCGATCGGCCGTGTACCTTCCCGATGTGTTGAAGCTGGCACCCCGCTGCCAGCAGTCGAAATTGCCATTGATCAGGCGATTTCTTCCCGAGACCGCACGTGCGACCGCCTCGGGTACTGCATCCACCGCCAAGGCCACTTCCTTGAAATTCTGATTGATCTTGGTGAAAGCGGGGCGCTGCGTTTCGCCCCGCTTGCCGTTGGGCTGGATGGTGTCCAGGTCGATCTGCTGAAGATCCATGTCCGCTCCTACGGCTGGTACGTCTGTTCGAACGTCGCAGTGATGCTGAACACCGATCCACCCAGATGGCTGTCGGTATAGGTGTCGCAGCCATACAGACCGGTGCCCAGCGGGCCCCGCCAGAAGAAACTCTGGCCCACATGGCCATCCAGGAACGCAACGATCTCGTTGATCGTGCTGCGATTACCGACGAACTGCAGCTGGTAGCTGCGCAGGCGGGCATTGAGCCCATCCGGCGCGGCTTGTGCGTATCCATCGCCGAAGCGCGCGCGCTTGACGGTGGCAGTGGTGGTGCCAGTGCTCTGGCTGGTTGCTGCCCAGGTAAAGGTGTCGGTCATCGTGCTGCACTCCTGCTGAGGACGCCGCCAGCCTTCATGTCACGCATCTGCAGATCACGGTATTTTCGCTCCACGAACTGGCCGATCTCGTTGCCGAACTGCTGCAGCATGCTTTCGTTGCTGGTGACTTCCTTGCCACCGTTGTTGTCGATGCGGATGTTCACACCCACCCCGCCACCGCCGCCGGCACCGTGTGCCGCCACTCCCAGGCGGCCATCGGGCCCGCGCTGCAGCGGCATGATCGCTTCAGGCCCCGCTTCACCGAACACGCCGGCGCCCTTGGCGAATGCGAACAGCTGTGGGGTGTTGTAGATACCGCCGGAGTAGGCCGACAGACTCGGCGATTGGTAGACACCGCCCTTGGCGTTGGCCTCCACCCCCGTGCCATAACCGAGCATGCCCGTGATCTTTTTGACGCCCCAGACGATTGCCTGCTGGATGGCGATCATCTTGAGGTCGGCGATGATCGACTTGGCCAGTTCCTTGTAATTGGACTTGCCCGTCTTCACGAAGCTCTGCAATGCGGCCTCGGCTCCGGTGAATGCCTTGGAAAATGCATCCTGGGTGGTCTTGGCGGAGTTCTCGGTTTTTTCCATGTACTCGCCGAGCGCGCTGCCGAAACCCTTGCGGAACCCCGAAAACCCCTTGGCGTCCTTGTCATCCTTGCCGCCCTTGGTATCACCTGCCTTGGCATCGCCGGCCTTGGCATCCTTGGGAGCTGCCACGCCTGCTGCAGCTGCCGCCGCGTCCGTCGCAACGTCCTTGGGCGCCAGGTCGACCCCCATCAGGCCGGCGATCTTCCTCGCTCCCCAGACCAGAGTCTGCTGTGCGGCAATCATCTTCAGGTCGGACAGGATGGACTGGGCCAGCTCCTTGTACTTGGACTTGCCGGTGGTCACAAAGCTCCGCAGCGCCTCGTCGGCGCCAGTGAATGCCTTGCCGAAGGCCTTCTTGGCGGCCGTGGCGGCGTTCTCGGTCTTGCCGATATAGTCGCCGAGCGCGCCGCCCAGACCCTTGCGGATGCCCGCCAGGCCCATGTCGTCCTTTCCCGCCTTCTCCTCCGTCTTCGCGGCCTTGCCGGCGTCACCGCCCGCTGCGGCCGTAGCAGACTTCGCCACCGCCTGCATTTGCGTGTTCAAGGCAGTCAGTTGCGTGGACAGGGCGGTGACCAGCGAGGCGCTGGTTGTCAGCACGGCGTTGAATGCCTGCTGCACCGTATTGATCTTTTCCAGCTGCCGCTGGAACTCCTGTGTGGTGCCGGTCATCTCGGTCATGCTGCGCCTTGCTGCCTGCATGGCCGTTTCCAGTGCATTGCTGGCGTCCACGGTGGCCCGTGTGCTGCCAGGCGATGTAGTGCTCATTGAGTGTTCCTCGGGAGAGTCGGCTCCGCATCGGCGGAGTCGGGACCGGGCATCGGCGTTGCCGCGATGGCCGGCTCATTCCTGCTGCATCTGCTCCAGGGCAGCGCGTTCGATGACGCGGATGGCCGCCATCACCTCGTCGTACTGGTCGCCATCGAGCGCTTCGCGCTCCAGCTCCCGGTAGACCACGTTGTAATCCAGCCCGATCGGGCCACCTGCGCCGACGCGCCACTGGGTGGCAACCCGCGAAAAGAGTTCGATGGGAAGCACGCACTCCGGCCACAGCTCAACCCGTGGCGGCGGAAAATGCTTGGCCTTCAATCCAAGCTGCATCAGCTCGGACTCGGTGGGGGCCCGCCAGTACAGGGCCCCCACCGCCTCGATCAGTTTCCCTTGCGTGCGACCTGCAGGGCCTGGGTGTAGCCACCGATGATGGCGCCATCCAGGCCGGCCTGCTGCTGCAGGGCCAGCTCGACGCCGGCAGTGTCCAGCGGCACGTCGGCATCCCAATCCACCACGATGTCCAGGATCGCCTGTGCCACGCTCAACGTGTCATCGCCCAGGCGCTCCAGCAGCTGCGCATAGTCGGCCACCGGCAGGTGCCGGTAGGTCAGGTTGAGCTTCTGCTCGCGACCATGACCGATGATGGTCAGGGTGCTCTTGAAGCTCTCTGGCGCCTTTACCTGGAACATCAGGCGCCCTCGACCAGGATGGAGTCGGCCAGCGCGGTGAACGTCGCGGTGGTGCCCATCGGGGTGTTGGCGGCCATCGTCGGGTCGCCGTTGTAGCTCAGGTAACCGTACCAGTACAGCACGTCGCCACCGACCAGCTTGGCGCGCAGGATCACCGGTTCGCCCTTGGCGTCGACGTTCTTCAGGGCCGAGTACCACGGCTTCTTCGGATCGTAGAACAGCGGCAGGGTGATGGTCTTGGCGTTCTTGAAGGTCGGCATCTGCACCTGGCGACCGGTCGGGTCCTCCAGCAGGGTGCCGCTCCAGTACTGCTGCTCGCCACCTGCGGTGGTCGGGTCGCCCTGCTGGTCCAGGTCGACGAAGGCACCGGCCTTGCGCAGCACGCCGGCACCGCTGGTGGCGGGGAACAGCACGTTGTCGGTGGTATCGATGCCCAGCAGTTCAACGCTGCCGGTGGCTTCGGCACCGGCGCGGGTGGCGCGGTTGTTCAGGGCCGGCCAACCCGGCAGCTCGATGACCACCACATCGCCGGTGTCGACGCTGTTGGCGGCGACGCTGGCCAGTGCCGGCGCAGCCTTGGAGATCGCGCTCGTGGCGATGGCGGTGGAGACGACCGGTGCGAAGCCGAACTGGGTGCCCTTGGGAAGCTTGAGTGCCATGTTGCATTTCCTCATGTGGATTGAAAAAGACGAAGCCCGGCGTGTGCCGGGCTTCAGGTGGTACGTGGAGCAGTGGAACTACGGGTTGGCGTACCACAGCCCGAAATCGAGCCGTGCGCCGTACTTCCTGAGTGCCGGTTCATGCACGGCAATGGCGGCGCCATAGGATTCAGACTTCGGCAGACCCGCGCAGACCTGATCTTCGATGTCACGGATCAGGGTGTTGGCCTGGGCACGGGTGTCTGCCCAGACGGTCAGCTGCACGCGAGCGTGCTTCTGGTCGGGGATGGACCCTTCGTTGAACCACAGCGCCTGCCCACCCACCTGCTGGTAGACCGCGCAGGGATAGGTGACTCGGTCCGGTGGAACATCCGGGTACAGGCGCCCCTGCAGCAATCCGCCAAGCAGTTGCTGCAACTTCGGTTCGTAACTCATCGCAGTGTCCTCGCTCAGGCGGTTGCAGCCAGCTGTTCGGTGAACAGCACGGCGGTGTGTCGCGTGCCAAGGTCGGGCACCACACCGGTAATATCGAACGCGTGGCCGTCGTGCACGATGCGCATTCCGATGCCAATGCCGGCTCGCTGCGCCGGCGCCAGGCGCACCTGGAAGCACTGGCGGCGGATCGCTGCGGACAGCCCGCTGTCCAGCTTCACCCGCTGCACCGTGTCGGCACGTTCAAGAGGAATTGCCGCCCACAGATCGGCAACGCTCACCCACGCATCCAGAGGTTGGCCCCAGGCATCGACGCGCCCATCCTGGCGCTCGATACGGATGCGACGGTTGAAGTGACCGGCGTTCATGGGGTCGCCGCCAGTCGGTAGGGATCGAGCAGTGCGGCGACGCCAAACGGCAGCTCCATCGCGATGGCGGCAGCACCGACCGGTACATCCAAGGCGTGCGTGGAAACCACCACCGCTTCCCGATGCGCATACAGATGGCCCAATAGCAGGCGCACCGCAGCGCGGATGCTGTCGTTGGCCGGCAGGCCCTGCAGCAGCTGCGCGCTGCGTTCGGTGGCCACGGCCAGGCGACGATCAGCGACGTCACGCATGGCCTTGGCCTTGGCCGCGTTGGTCTCGGCATTGGCGGCGGCGACCGCGGCTTCATGCCCGGTCACCGCCGCCGCCATGTCCTGCGGCAACTGGTCCAGCGCCAGATCCAGTGCCGCCTGGTCGGCAAACAGCGCCCGCCGCAGGTAGGCCGACGCCGCGTCGGTCGCCGCGGCCAGCAGGTCGTCCAGAATGGCGTCGTCGTAGTCGCCGTCGATACGGCAGTGCATGCGGCACTGCTCAAGTGTCAGCAGGGGCATCGAATCCTCCTTCGTTGATGGATGTTGGATGCCCCGACCCTGCGCACGCGGCTACGCCGCACGCTGTCATCAAGGACGGTGCGAGAAGGGCAGGGTCGGGGCGGAAACAGAAACGGCCCCACCAGGACTGGCAGGGCCGCAAATACGATGACAAGGCACCGACGGGCGGCGTAAACGCAAAAAGCCCCCGGCGGTCGCCAGAGGCTTGTATGTCATCGTGGTTGAAAAGATACGCCTGAGGTGTGCACCCGTCAATCCGTAAACCGTCACCAGTCTGGTGACTTTTCCGGGCCCTGCGCCGGTGCAGTCACAGAGGCGTGCGGTGGTCTGGATAGAATGGTGCGGCACCGCTTCCGCGGCGCTTTCCCAGCCGGATTTCTGCATGTCTTCCCGTTCCGAACGTTTCCTCGATCCACGTACCGAGCAGGGTGTGCTGCGGCTGTCCATCGCCGCCTCGCTGCTGCTGGCCGCCGCCGCAGTGGTATTCGGCCTGCTGGCCAATTCGTCGCTGATCATCTTCGATGGCATCTACGGCCTGATCGACGTGGTGATGACGTGGCTGTCGCTGCTGGTCGCGCGGCTGATCGCGCTGTCCACCCAGACCGACGCTGTGCAGTCGCGTTTGAACCAGCGCTTCACCATGGGCTTCTGGCATCTGGAACCGATCGTGCTGGGAGTCAGTGGCACGCTGATGATCGGTGCGGCGTTGTACGCACTGGTCAATGCGGTCGATGCGCTGATGTCGGGTGGGCGACAGATCGCGCTTGGCCCCGCAATCATCTTCGCGGCACTGTCGATCGTGGCTGAAAGCGCGCTGGCCTGGTTCGTGCTGCGTGCGAACCAGCGCATCGGTTCGGAGTTCATCGCACTGGATGCGAAGAACTGGGTGATCGCCGCGAGCATGTCGGCCTGCTATCTGCTGGCCTTCCTCGGTGGCGTGCTGGTGCGTGGCACGTCGCTGGCGTGGGTCGGGCCGTACATCGATCCGGCCATCCTCGCCTTCGTCTGCGTGCTGGTGATGATCGCGCCATTGGGCACGGTGCGGCGCGCGCTGGCCGGCATCCTGCTGGTTACGCCGCCGGAACTGCAGGCGCATGTGGATGCGGTGGCGCGGGCGATTGTTGCAAAGCACGGTTTCGTCGAGCACCGCAGTTACGTGGCGCAGGTGGGCCGTGGCGAGCAGATCGAGCTGTTCTTCGTGGTGCGTGAGGACGATGCGCCGCGGCCCCTGCTGGAGTGGGATCACCTGCGTGACGAGATCGGCGATGCGCTGGGCGAATCGTCGCCGGACCGCTGGCTGACCATCATGTTCACCACCGACCGGGAATGGACGATCTAGGCCGGCAGGACGTTCAATCAAATTTTTCGGATTTATTGCAACCAAAGGTGTGCAGAATCCGGGCAGAGTAAGCTCCAACGCACTACCCACCCACTGACCAGGAGCATCCCGATGTCCATCGAAAAGGTTCTGTACACCGCCCAGGCCACCTCCACCGGCGGCCGTGAAGGCCGTTCCGTCTCGTCCGACAACGTGCTGGACATCCAGCTGTCGACCCCGCGCGAGCTGGGCGGCGCTGGTGGCCCGGGCACCAACCCGGAACAGCTGTTTGCTGCCGGCTATTCGGCCTGCTTCCTGGGCGCACTGAAGTTCGTCGCCGGCCAGGCCAAGGTCGCGCTGCCGGCCGACACCACCGTGACCGGCAAGGTCGGCATCGGCCAGATCCCGACCGGTTTCGGCATCGAAGCCGAGCTGACCATCAACGTGCCGGGCGTGCCGCGCGAGCAGGTGGAAGAGCTGGTGCAGAAGGCACACATCGTCTGCCCGTACTCCAACGCGACCCGCGGCAACATCGACGTGACGCTGATCGTTGCCTGATGCGGTGATGCCGGCCAGCGGCCGGCACTACCAAGCGGCTGGGCAAAAAAATGGGCGGATGCCGGTCGAAACCGGGCATCCGCCCATCCCACCTTCGTTGTCCCGCAAGGGGGCATGAGGCTGCCGGCCAGCGGCCGGCATTACCAGGTCACTTTTCGTTCGTAATGAGCTGCACGACGCTGGAGAAATCCAGCTTGCCGCGGCCGGCCTGGTGGTTCATCGAGTACAGGTTGCGGGCCACTTCGCCCAGCGGGATCGAGGCGCCGACGCTCATCGCCGCCTCCACCGCCAAGCCCATGTCCTTCAGCATCAGATCGCTGCCGAAGCCGCCGCTGTAACCGCGCGACGCCGGCGCGTTTTCCAGCACGCCCGGCCACGGGTTGCACACTTCGGTGGCCCAGCTGCGGCCGGTGCTGACCGCCATCATCTGCGACAGCACCTTCGGGTCCAGCCCGTGTGCCACGCCCAGGGCGATGGCTTCGCCGGTGACGGCCATGATCACGCCCAGCGCCATGTTGTTGCACAGCTTGGCGACCTGGCCGGCGCCACTGGCGCCCACATGGAAGATGTTCCTGCCCATCGCCTGCAGCACCGGGCGGGCGCGTTCAAGCGCGTCCTCTTCGCCACCGACGATGAAGGTCAGCGTGCCGGCCTGTGCGCCGGCAGTGCCACCGGACACCGGTGCGTCGATCATCTGCAGGCCACGTGCGGCGGCCGCTTCGGAAACCTTGCGCGCGCTGGCCGGGGCAATCGTGCTGCAGTCGATGACCAGCGCACCGGCGGGAATCGCGGCAAGGATGCCGTCATCACCCAGGTACACGCCTTCAACATGGCGACTGGCCGGCAGCATCGAGATCACCACCTCGGCATCGGCCAGGGTCTCGCGTGCCGATGCCGCTGCGCTGGCACCCGCGTCGACCGCCGCCTGCACCGCGGCAGGCACCAGATCGAACACACGTACGGTGTGGCCGTTCTTGACCAGATTGGCGGCCATCGGGCCACCCATGTTGCCCAACCCAATGAATGCAACGCGGCTCATGCAAGGCTCCTTTCAGCGACAGGGGTACCCAGGTCGGCCAGCGGATGCGCGGCATCGGCCCAGGGAGAAGCGAAGAACGTATCGGCCCATGCGCGGTCGGCATCGGCCAGCGTGGCCGGGTTCCACGAGGGATTGCGGTCCTTGTCGATCAGCAGCGCGCGGATGCCTTCAGCAAAATCACCATGCGCAGCGCAATGCAGGGCGGTGATGTATTCCAGCCGGTACACGCTGGCCAGATCCTGGCCGGCGCTGCGGCGCTGCAGTTCGAAGGCCAACCGTGCCGAACCCGGCGCACCGGCGGCAAGGGTCTTCTGTGCGGCCTGCAGCCACGCGTCATCGGTCTGCAGGGTGCTGATGCGTTCGACGATGGCGGCCAGGTCATGGCCTGCGCACAGCGCATCGACCTGCGTAGCATTGGCCAGCAGCGGGCCGGTAGCCGCATCGCTGGCAAACGACAGCAGCAGCTGTGACAGGCGCTCATGGTTGCGTGCGGCATCGGTCGACCACGCGACCTGCAGCAGCGCGTCGAACACCGCACTGCGGCGTTCCTCGGCCACATGCACGTCGGCCAGGCCGGCATAGATCGCATCGCCCGGGTTGAGCAGCGCACCGGTCAGGGCAAGGAACAGGCCACCGTTGCCCGGCACGCGCGGCAGCAGCCAGCTGCCACCCACGTCAGGGAACAGGCCCACGGTGATTTCCGGGAAGGCCAGCTTGGAACGCTCGCTGACAACGCGATGGCTGGCGCCGGACATCAGGCCGATGCCCCCGCCCATCACGATGCCGTGACCCCAGCACAGGATCGGCTTGGCGTAGGTATGGATCAGGTAGTCGACGCGGTACTCGACGTCGAAGAACTCGGCGGCGTAGTCGTTCCCGCGGATATCGTTCTGGCCGGCGTCGCGGTAGGCACGCATGCTCTGGTACAGGCTGTGCAGGTCACCGCCGGCGCAGAACGCCTTCTCACCGGCGCCCTGCAGCACCACCATGGCGATGGCATCGTCGTCGGCCCAGGCATTCAACTGCTGCAACAACAGGTGCGCCATCGGCAGCGAGAAACCATTGAGCGTGCGCGGTGCGTTCAGCGTGGCGATGCCGATGCGCGTGCCGTTGCCGGCCACGCGCTCTTCGAACAGCACCGGTGCTTGTTCGGCAACGGTTTCGGTGGTCATGCGTTCTTCCACTGCGCGGCGCGCTTTTCAAGAAAGGCACTCACGCCCTCGACCTGGTCGGCAGTGTCGAACAGATCGACGAAAGCCTCGCGCTCGGCCACCAGCGCCGACGCATGGGTGCCGGTGCGGGTGGACTGCACCAACGTCTTGCAGGCGGCAATGCTGGTCGGGCTCTGCTTGCCGGCCTTCTTCGCCCATTCCAGTGCCAGCGCCTTGGCTTCGCCCTTGCCGACCTTTTCTTCGGCAAGACCAATCCGCACGGCGGTTTCCGCGTTGATGCGCTCGCCGAGCAGGATCATGCGCTTGGCCCAACCCTCGCCGACCAGGCGCGGCAGGTTCTGGGTGCCACCGGCGCACGGCAGCAGGCCGACGGTGGCCTCCGGCAGCGCAACCTGGGCATGGTCTTCGATGATGCGCAGGTCGCAGGCCAGCGCGCACTCCAGGCCGCCGCCCATGGCGTAGCCGTTGATCGCAGCGATCGACACCCCACGGAACCCGGACAGCGCCTCGAAGGCTTCGCCGAAACGGCGTGCCGCTTCGCGGGCAGCGGCCTTGTCGCCGGAAGCGAACTGGTTGAGGTCGGCCCCCGCGGAGAAGAACTTCTCGCCATCACCGGTGATCACCAGCGCGTAGATGTCGCGGTCTGCATTGAGCGCGCCCACCAGGTCGCGCAGCGCCGACAGGCTGTGCACGGTCCAGGTATGCGCCGGCGGGTTGTTCAGGGTGACCACGGCGGTGTGGCCATCGGCCTCGACCTTCAGGCCAACGTGCTCCTGGGTACGCCAATCCTTCATCGCAGTTCCTCTTCGGTATTGAGCAGGTGACGGGCAACGATCACCCGCATGATCTCGTTGGTGCCTTCCAGGATCTGGTGCACGCGGCTGTCGCGCAGCAGGCGTTCGATCGGATATTCACGGATGTAGCCGTAGCCCCCGTGGATCTGCAGGGCTTCGTTGCAGATGGTGAAGCCGGCATCGGTGGCGAAACGCTTGGCCATCGCGCACCACACGTTGGCATCGCTGGCACCGGCATCGAGCTTGCGCGCAGCGGTATGCACCATCTGCCGCGCGGCAACCAGCTCGATGGCCATGTCGGCCAGCTTGAACTGCAGCGCCTGGAATTCGGACAACGCCTTGCCGAACTGGCGGCGCTCGCCCATGTAGCGGCGTGCGGCATCCAGCGCACCCTGCGCAGCACCCAGCGAGCACGCGGCGATGTTGATGCGGCCACCATCGAGCCCCTTCATCGCCAGCTTGAAGCCGCCGCCTTCCTCTCCCAGAAGGTGGCTGACCGGTACGCGGACGTTTTCGAAGGTGATGCCGCGGGTGGGCTGGCTGTTCCAGCCCATCTTCTCTTCCTTGCGGCCATAGCTGATGCCCGGCAGGTCGGCCGGCACCGCGATCGCGCTGACCCCGCCTGCACCGGCACCGCCGGTACGTGCCATCACCACCAGCAGCTCGGTGGCACCGGCGCCGGAGATGAAGGCCTTGGAGCCATTCAACACGTAGAAATCGCCATCGCGCACGGCGGCGGTCTTCAGCGAGGCCGCGTCCGAACCGGCGCCCGGCTCGGTCAAGCAGTACGAGGCCAGTTTGCTGCCAGAAGACAGGTCATTGCCCCACGCGTCGCGCAGCGCCGGCTGGCCCCACTTGGACACCATCCACGAGGCCATGTTGTGGATGCTGATATAGGCCGCGGTCGACGGGTCGACGTTGGCGAGCTCCTCGATGACGACGGCGGCGTCCAGTCGGCTCAGGCCGCTGCCGCCCACTTCCGGGTCCATGTACAGACCGCAGAAGCCCAGTTCACCGGCCTTGGCGATCGCCTCGCGCGGAAAGATGCCCTCCGCATCCCATCGCGCGGCGTGCGGCGCCAGTTCGGCCTGTGCGAAGTCACGCGCCGCTTCGCGGTACGCCTGCTGCGCTTCTTCCTGTTCCGTCGTCATCGAGTGGCTCATGGCTGCTCCCTGCGGTTACTTCAGGCTGATCGTGGTGTTGACGCCATGGCTCAGCGTCTCGTCGTCGAACCAGCGCGCGGTGACGGTCTTGGTCTGCGTGTAGAACAGCACCACCTGCTTGCCGTACGGACCCAGGTCGCCCAGCTTGGAAGCGCGCGAACCGGTGAACGAGAACAGCGGCACCGGCACCGGGATCGGCACGTTGATGCCGACCTGGCCGACGTCGATGTCTTCCTGGAACCGGCGTGCTGCGGCGCCGGACTGGGTGAACAGCGCGGTGCCGTTGCCGTTCGGGTTGCTGTTGACCATGGCGATGGCCTCATCCAGCGTTTCCGCTTCGAGGATGACCAGCACCGGCCCGAAGATTTCTTCCTGGTAGATGCGCATGTCGGTGGTGACACCGGCAAAGATGGTCGGGCCAACGAAATTGCCCTTCTCGAAACCATCGACCTGCGGCTTGCGGCCATCGAGCACCAGCTTGGCGCCCTGCTCCACGCCCGACGCGATCAGGCCTTCAACGCGATCACGGGCGCTGCAGGAAATGACCGGGCCGACGTCGGTGCCGGCGACCGTGCCACCGCTGACCTTCAGGGTCTTGGCCTTTTCGACCAGGTCCTGCACCCAACCGCGCGCTTCACCGACCAGCACCAGGGTGGAGGCGGCCATGCAGCGCTGGCCCGCCGCACCGAAGGCCGCGCCGACCATCGCATTGAGGGTCTGCTCCTTGTTGGCGTCCGGCAGCACCACGGCGTGGTTCTTGGCGCCCATCATGCACTGCACGCGCTTGCCGGCCAGCGAGGCGCGGTTGTACACGTGGGTACCGACGCGGGTGGAACCGACGAACGACACCGCCTTGATGTCCGGGTGGTCGCAGATGGCGTTGACCACTTCCTCGCCACCGTGGACCACGTTCAGCACGCCCTTGGGAATGCCCGCTTCCAGCGCCAGTTCGACCAGGCGCATGGTGACCATCGGGTCCTGCTCGGACGGCTTGAGGATGAAGGTGTTGCCGGTGGCAATGGCCATCGGGAACATCCACAGCGGAATCATCGCCGGGAAGTTGAACGGGGTGATGCCTGCGCACACGCCCAGCGGCTGCATGATCGAGTAGGTGTCCACGCCGTTGGCCACGTTGTTGGCCAGTTCGCCCAGCTGCAGGTTGCCGATGGCGGCCGCGTGCTCGACCACTTCCAGGCCGCGGAACACATCGCCTTCGGCGTCCGGCAGGGTCTTGCCCTGTTCGGCGGTGAGGATGTGCGCCAGCTCGCTCATGTTTTCGCGGATCAGCTGCTGGTACTTCAGGAAGATGCGCGCGCGGGTACCGATCGGGGTCTTGCGCCAGGTCTTGAAGGCTTCCTTGGCGGCAGCCACGGCGGCATCGACTTCACCCGTGGTGGCGAACGGCACCTGGGCCAGCACGTCCTGGGTGGCCGGGTTGATCACGTCCTGCCAGTGGGAGGTGGCCGATTCAACGAACTGGCCATCGATCAGCATGCGGATACGGGGCGCTGCAACAGTCATGACGACAATCCACGGGGTGCGAAAGATACTTGGCATTATTCACAGGCCACACCTCGATTTCCGGCCTGAATCCGCTTAATCTGGCCAATGCCCGCCACGATTCCTGTTAATCCTGTGAATTATTCAGCCCCCCAGCGCCAGCTCGGCCTGCGTCTTCTGCGCCTGCGCGAGCAGCGCGGCTACAGCCAGGCCGAGCTTGCCCGCGCCCTGGGGCTGTCGGCCAGCTACCTGAACCAGATCGAGCGCAACAAGCGTCCGCTGACGCCCGCGGTGCAGAAGAAGCTGGGCGAGGTGTTGGGCGATGTTTCCACCCTGTTCGACGACGATGAGCCCGCCGCGCTGCAGGAGTCGCTGGGCGAGACGCTGCGCGATCTGGGCCTGGCCGACGTCAGCGCCACCGAACTGCGCGCGCTGGCCGGCAACCTGCCGCAGGTCAGCCGCGCCCTGCTGGACCTGCATCGCCGCCACCTGGCGCTGCGCGAGCATGCCGCCGCGCTGGAGTTCCAGTTGGGCGAGCCGGGCGCGGGCAGCACGTTGCCGGCCGGCGACCAGGTGCGCGAGTTCTTCAACCGCATGCACAACCACATCCCCGAGCTGGACGAACTGGCCGAGCAGTTGTTCGCCGAATGGGGGCTGGCGCCGGGACACGTGGCGCCACGGCTGCGCCAGCTGCTGGCCGACCGCCACGGGGTGCTGGTGGAAGTGGCTGCACTGCAGGCCGGGCGCGAGAAGCGCCAGTACGATGCCGGCAGCCGTACGCTGTGGCTGCCCGACTATCTGGAGCCGGGCCAGCAGGCGTTCCAGATGGCGGTCGAGCTGGCGCTGCGCGGCTACCTGCCGCAGATCGATGCGGTGATCGCGCGCACCGGCTTCACCGACGAGGCCCGCATCGCACAGGCGCGTATCGGCCTGTCCAACTATTTCGCCGGTGCGCTGGTGATGCCGTACATGCGCTTCCTGCGCGCGGCCGAGGCCAGCGGTTATGACATCGAGCTGCTGGCGCATCAGTTCGGTGTGGGATTCGAGGCGGTCTGCCATCGATTGAGTACGCTGGCACGCCGCAGTGCGCCGGGGTTGCCGTTCTTCTTCATCCGCGTGGACCGCGCCGGCAACGTGTCCAAGCGCCACTCGGCCACCGATTTCCACTTCTCGCAGGTGGGCGGTTCCTGCCCTTTGTGGATTGTCTATGAGGCGTTCAACCAGCCCGGACGCATCCTCACCCAGACCGCGCGCATGCCCGATGGCCGCCGCCATTTCTGGCTGGCACGGCAGGTCAGCAGCGGCCCGGTGGGACACGGCCAGCCACGCAAGACCTTCGCGGTGGCACTGGGGTGTGACCTGCAGCATGCGGATCGGCTGGTGTATTCGCTGGGGCTGGACGTGCAGAGCCCGGGCAATTCGGTGTCGATCGGGCCGGGCTGCCGGGTGTGCCCGCGCGAGGACTGCATGCAGCGCGCGTTTACCCAGTTGCCGGGGCGGTAGGGGGCGGTCCGGCAGGGCTGCGCCCTGCACCTGCTTCAATCCAAGGCAACAGCAAAAGCAACAGCGGGCATTCCGTGGGATGGCGGGGTGGCATGGCCTGCTTTTGGTGGGTGTCGACCTTGGTCGACACGGTAGATCCACGCCATGCGTGGATGCTCTTCGACGAATTGTCGAAATATTCGATTTCGATGGGGATTCATCCACGCATGGCGTGGATCTACTAAACCTTCCGCGCGTAGGCTGCATCCCATTGCATTGCCTGCCCTGGAGATGCCCCATGTGCCTGTTGCGTTCTTGCCTGACCTTGCTGCTCGCTGCTGTCGCTGCGCCGGCATGGGCGACCTTTTCCATTGCCGCCTGCAACGAAGCCGGTGACTGCGGGGTGGCTGTCGCCACGCACAATCTCGCCGTCGGCGGTGTCGGCGTGCCGTGGGCGCAGGCGAAGGTCGGCGCGGTCGCCAGCCAGTTCGAAACCAACCCGACCTACGGCTCGAAGGGGCTGGCGCTGCTGGCCGAAGGTCGCACCCCGGCGCAGGTGCTCAAGCAGTTGCTGGACGAGGATGGCGACTTCGATGGCACCACCATCGCCGAGCGCCAGGTCGGGCTGGTCAGTGCGCGAGGCGGCAACGCGCAGTACACCGGCGTGACCGCGCAGCGGGCCGATTGGGCCGGTGCCGTTGGCGAGGGCAAGGTGAGCGTGCAAGGCAACGGACTGGCCGGGCCGGACGTGCTGGCGGCGATGCAACGCGCGTTTACGACCACCCACGGTGCGCTTGCCGCGCGCCTGTTGGCAGCGCTGGAAGCGGGACAAGCGGCGGGTGGACAACGCAGCGGGCAATGGTCGGCGGCATTGCTGGTGCGCACGCCTGGCGGCGACTGGCAGGACACCGACCTGCGCGTGGATGCCGATCCGCGTGCCGTGGCGCGCCTGCGCGAGCTGTACGACATGCGGCTTTCGAATGAAGCGATCATCCGCGCCGAACAGCAGTGGGAAAAGGGCGACGTGGCCGGCGCACGTGCGTCGCTGGCCACCTCGCTGGCGCTGGCGCATGGCTGGGACCGGACGTGGGCACGCGCGGCGCGGCTGGCGATGTCGCAGGGTGAAACCGCATTGGCCCGCGAATACCTGGCGGGATTGCGCGCGCTCAACCCGGGATGGGTGAAGCAGGAATTGGCCTTGCCGTTGTATGCGCCATTGCGCGGCGATGCAGTGGTCGAGGCGTGGCGATAGCCAACGGTAGCGCCGGGCCATGCCCGGCGAGCGCAGCGGCGCACCGCGATCAATAGATCGGCGTCACCTTCATCTGTGGCAACGGCCGTGGCGAGCCGTCGGTGAGGTCGGGGCCAAGGTCATCCCAGCTGCGGCCCTGTTCCACCATCAGCCCCCACAGCTGCTGCGACGCCAGCCGCTTGTCTTCCGAACCCAGCTTGTACGACGGCGGTGGCGGTGTGCCGGTGGCCACCATCGCATAGGCCGCGCGATAGGCCAGCACCTGCTGCGCCGGATCATCGGTGCGCGATATCTCCAGCGTGTAGCGCTGGTAAGCCGAGGCCAGGTTGCGCCAACGGATCCAGTAATGGTTCTCGAACGAGAACGAACAGAAGCGTGCACCGGCCAGGCTGCCCTTGTCGGCGATGCGGGTCAGCACCTCCTGTGGCATGTCCAGGTTCATGCCACCCTCGTCGCCCTGCAGGCTCACATGCACGATGCGGTCGCGATACCCCGGCGCACGTGCCTGCAGCAGGTCGCGCCAGTTTTGCATGGTGGCCACCACCGCGAACAGGAAGCGGCCCAGCTCACCGGCCGCCAGCGGCGTGGCGATGGACTGGTAGTGCCGTTGCCATCCATGCCGGTTCTCGGTAGGCAGGAACACCGCGCGTTCCAGCGCCTGGCGGCTGTCGCTCTCGCGCACCACCGGCTCGGGGCGTTGCGGATAGACCAGGTTGATGGCGAAGGTCGGCCAGCGCGGCAGTGCGGCATCGAACAGGTGGATCGGGAAGTTGCTGCTGATGCCGCCATCGGAGAACCAGCACACCCGGAACGCGGTGATCACCGGACCACAGGCCTGGCCCGCGCTGGTCAGCCCTTCCATGCTGTCGGCCACGTTGTGCCCGGCCTCTCCTGCAGCCGTCGACGTCGGCTCGCAGCGACGTTCGCGACGCGAAGGCTCATGCAGTGGCACCGCGCTGATCAGCAGCGGGAAGCTGAGGCTCATGCGCGTGGCCACCAGTACCGGCAGCGACGCGCCCTGCGGCAGGTGGTAGTAGTTGCGGCCTTCAACCTCGCGCGGTGGGCCGGCACGGTCGACCATCCACTGCACCACACTGGCCGGGAACAGCTGCTCGAACTCCTCGCGCAGGAACCAGAACTGCGCCCCACCCAACGGCAGCGTGCGCGGCTCGTTGTGCGATACGCAGGTGGTGATCATCTGCAGGGAGATCGCATGCGGGCTGTCCGGTTCGCCTGAATAGCGCGGCGCGTCGTGCAGATCGGCGAAGGTCAGCGGTGCATCCATCGGCTTGCCCGCCAGCTGCTGCAGGCTTTCATGCAGCCATTCGGTCAGCGCCGGCTTGCCTGCATCCCGGCTAAGCCCGCTGCACAGGCCCAGCAGGTTGCGCCGCGCCACCCGGGCCACCCTTAGCGCAGCGGCGGCCACGCCTGCGCCGTAGGCACACAGCAGCGACGGCAGCAGGGTCGCCGCCACGCCGCTCCAGCCACCGCCCCACCAGCCCAGGCCGAGCAGCAGTGCCAACGACACCAGCACTTCCAGCGGCGCGATCTGGAACACCGCGATGGCCAGGCACAGCAGCTTGCGTGGCCAGCCGGCGTTGCCGGTCAGCACCACCAGCAGCCGATACGCAGCGCGCGCGCCGGCGGCGGGCTGGAACAGGCTGTAGATGAATCCACGCCGCGACAGCTGGGCCGACACCGCCGACAGGCCGCCATAGCCTGCGTCGCCAGGCAGCTGTTCGCCCCGTTGCTGGTGGCGGTCGCCGTATGCCGCAGCGGCGGCCACGGCAGCGGCGATCGCACCGGCCGAAGTGCCGCCGATGCTCTTGAAACGGTATTCGCGAGCCAATGCGAGCACCGCGTTGGGATACACGATGCCGCTGGTGATGCCGCCTTTCATGACCAGATCGCAGTACTTCGCCGCCACGAGCCACCTCCCGTCTGTCGGTGCCCAGTATGGCAAGAGGCACTCTCACAGCCTGAGAAACGCGCCACAGCCCTGCGTTTTCATCGGCCCTTGACCATTGCCGCCAACGCGTCCACCGTGGGCACGCCGAAGGTATCCCTGCCGTGGCTTCGATGGCGGCAGGGATTTAAACGGGAATCCGGTGAAGGCGCCTTGCGCGCCCATTCCGGAGCTGCCCCGCAGCGGTGAATGGAAACGAATCCTGCCAACAGCACTGGGCTCGCGCCTGGGAAGCGGCAGGTAGTAGGTGGGCCAGCCGGCCCGTGTCCATCAGCCCGAATACCGGCCCCGGCCGGGGGACGCGACCGTCCCCTGACTCGACCTGGAATCTCCGCGGGGAGGTTGCCGGGGCCGTCGTCGTCCTGCGCGTGCAGGCGATGTGGCCGCGCGCGTCCTGTTCACGGTTTCCGTCCAGACCTGCTGCCCACGCCCAGATGCACCCCACGATGACCGAGCTCCAACGCCCCACCCTGACCCTTCCCGACAACGGCCAGCGCCTGTTGCTGCACTCGTGCTGTGCGCCATGCTCGGGCGAAGTGATGGAGGCGATCACCGCCTCCGGGATCGACTACGCGATCTTCTTCTACAACCCCAACATCCATCCGGTGAAGGAATACGAGCTGCGCAAGCAGGAGAACATCCGCTTCGCCGAACAGCACGGCATCCCCTTCATCGACTGCGACTACGACACCGACAACTGGTTCAGCCGTGCGCGTGGCATGGAGAACGAACCCGAGCGTGGCATCCGCTGCACCATGTGCTTCGACATGCGCTTCGAGCGCACCGCGCTTTACGCGCACGAGCACGGCTACGACACCATCAGCTCCTCGCTGGGCATCTCGCGCTGGAAGAACATGGCGCAGATCAACGACTGTGGTGTGCGCGCCGCCTCGCGCTACGAGGGCCTGCAGTACTGGGACTACAACTGGCGCAAGGGCGGCGGTGCCAGCCGCATGATCGAGATCAGCAAGCGCGAGCAGTTCTACCAGCAGGAGTACTGTGGCTGCGTCTACTCGCTGCGCGATGCCAACCGCCATCGTCGCGAGAACGGCCGCGAGCGCATCAGGATCGGCCTGCTGTATTACGGGCAGGACAACGACACCGCCAGCGGCGATTGACGTGCGCGCGAGGGGCGGCCACGCTGGCCGCCCATCTTCCGTTGTGCTGGACCTGCCATGACCGCCCTGCCCGCTGATGTCGCCCTGCTGGTGATCGACCTGCAGCCGGACTTCATGCCCGGTGGCGCCCTCGCCTGCGAACAGGGCGATGCGCTGGTGGCACCGATCAACGCGCTGCTGGCCGAGCGCCGCTACCGCACCGTGGTGGCCACCCAGGACTGGCACCCGGCCAACCACGCCTCGTTCGCCAGCCAGCACCCGGGCCATCTGCCTTTTGAAGCCATCCTGCTGCATGCACAGCCGCAAACCCTGTGGCCGGACCACTGCGTGCAGGGCAGCACCGGCGCCGCCCTGCACCCCGGCGTGGACTGGACCGTGGCCGACCTGATCCTGCGCAAGGGCAGCCGCCAGCAGGTGGATTCCTACAGTGCCTTCCGCGAGAACCACGGCCCGGACGGCACGCGCCCGGCCACCGGGCTGGCCGGCTGGCTGCACGAACGCGGCATCCGCGAGGTGCACGTGTGCGGGCTGGCCCGCGACTACTGCGTGCTGTGGAGCGCGCAGGACGCGGTGAAGTCGGGTTTCCGGGTGAAATTCCTGTGGGAGCTGACCCGGCCGGTGACCGAGGCCAATGACGGCATGGTGCGCGAGGCCCTGGCGAAGGCGAGGATCGCGATCCTGTAGGCAGCGTGTCGCCTCTGCCGCTTGTGCGCCTGATTCGCCCCCTGCAGAATCAAGACCATCCAGCCCTCCAAGTACGCCCCCCAACAGATCGCGGGACGGCCGAACCGAGGGCTTTTTCATTGGACGAAGCCAGGAGGGCAACGGTATGCCGACGGCAGTTCTCATTGATGGCGGCTATTTCATCAAACGCTTTCGCCGCATCGAGCCCCACAACGCCTACAACGCTCAACGCGCCGCCGAGGTCGCTCACCGATGGGCCATCGCCCATCTGAAGCATGCAAGTGGCGAGCAACGCGATCTCTATCGCATCTTCTTCTACGATTGCCCGCCGCTGCGCAAGAAGATGCACAACCCGATTTCGGGGCTGTGCATCGACTACTCGCGATCCGACGAAGCATTGTTCAGATCCAGCCTGCACGAGGCGCTGAAGCAGAAGCGGAAGGTCGCCCTGCGTCTTGGCCACCTCACCGACTTCAGTTCGTGGACGACCGGATCGCGAACCTTCGACGACCTGCTCAAGGGCAAGCGGACCTTCGGCGATCTTCAAGCCGATGAGCTGCAGCCCGATGTGCGACAGAAAGGCGTGGACATGCGCATCGGCATCGACATTTCCTCACTCGCCCTCAAGCGCCAGTCCGCCAGATCATCCTGATGGCCGGCGATGCCGACTTCGTGCCCGCCGCGAAGCTCGCCCGGCGTGAAGGGGTCGATTTTGTATTGGATCCGATGTGGTCATCCATTCCCAAAGGGCTGATGGAACATATCGATGGCGTGCGTTCCACCTGTCCCAGGCCAGTCCAGCAGCAGCAGCGGGCGCATCGTGGGCAATTGCCGGGCTCCATCCCGGGCACTGCCCGCGTTACCTGAACACCACCGTGCGGTGCCCGTTGAGCAGGATGCGGTGCTCCACATGCCGGCGTACCGCCCGCGCCAACACCTGCGATTCGGTATCGCTGCCCAGCCGTACCAGCTCGCGCGGGGTCATCGCGTGGTCCACGCGGGCCACGTCCTGTTCGATGATCGGGCCTTCGTCCAGGTCTTCGGTGACGTAGTGCGCGGTGGCGCCGATGATCTTGACCCCGCGCGCGTGCGCCTGGTGGTACGGCTGCGCGCCCTTGAAGCTGGGCAGGAAGCTGTGGTGGATGTTGATCGCCCTGCCCGCCAGCGCACGGCACAGCGTGGGCGAGAGAATCTGCATGTAGCGCGCCAGCACCACCAGGTCGATGCGCTCGCGCTCGACCAGATCGATGATCTGCTGTTCCTGCGCCGCGCGCGTGTCGGCGTTCACCGGCAGGTGGTGGAACGGCACCTGGTAGGACGCTGCCAGTGCTGCGAAGTCGGCATGGTTGGAGGCCACCGCAGCGATGTCCACCTTCAACTGGCCGCTGTGGGCACGGAACAGCAGGTCGTTCAGGCAATGGCCCTGCTTGCTGACCAGCACCAGCAGGCGAGGCCGGCGGCGGCCATCATGCAGCTGCCAGTCCATGCCGAAGTCTGCGGCCAGTGCGGCCATCGCCGCGTGCACGGTGTCCAGCGGCAGGCCCGCATCGCGGTCGAAGTGCACGCGCAGGAAGAAGCGACCGCTCTCCTCGTCGCCGAACTGCTGGGCGTCGAGGATGTTGCAGGCGTGGTCGAACAACAGGCCCGACACGCGGTAGACGATGCCGGTACGGTCGGGACAGGAGAGAGTGAGGATGGAATCGGGGCGCATCGCCGGAGTGTAGGGCAGCGCCGCTGCGCGGTGAACGATGGTCACCGATGCAACCGACTGCTTGGGACAGACCCAAGCGATACTTGGCCTTCCGCATGGCAAGCTGGTCGGTCATGAACCTGTTGCAGCTCATCCGCAGCTTCACCCGCACCGCAGAGACCGGCAGCATTGCCGCTGCGGCGCGCACCCTTGGCATCAGCGCCACCGCCGTGGGCCAGAACATCAACCGGCTGGAGGCCCACCTGGGCGTGCGGCTGCTGAATCGCAGTACGCGCCAGCTGGCGCTGAGCGAGGCCGGCACGGTGTATCTGGCGCAGGTGCGGCATATCGAAGCCGACCTGGCGCGCGCGCAGGCGATGGTGACCGCCGGCGACGTGGAGCCGGCCGGGCCCCTGCGCATTGCCAGCAGCAGCGCGTTCGGCCGGCACGTGCTGGCACCGCTGCTGCCCTCATTGCAGCAGCGCTACCCGCAGCTGCAGCTGGAGCTGCGCCTGACCGATCGCGCCGTGCAGCACGGTGCCGAGGCGGTGGATGCCAGTATCCGCATCGGCGCGCAGCTGGAGGACGGGCTAGTGGCACGCCCTCTGGCACGCATCCCGTTCGTGTTCTGCGCCTCGCCGGCGTACCTGCAGGCGCACGGCACGCCGTTGCAACCGGCGCAGCTGGCCGCCCATCGCGGCCTGCTGCATCGCTTTCCCACCGATGGCCGGCCACTGCGCTGGGGCCTGCTGAAGGACGGCGAGCGGGTGGATGCCGCGCTGCCGCCGAGCATGGTCTGCGATGACATCGACGCGCTGGCCGAGCTGGCCGCCGCCGGTGCCGGCATCACCCGGCTGGCGGCGTTCGTGGCCGAGCCCTACCTGCGCGATGGTCGCCTGCAGTGCGTGTTCGGTTACGGCACCGACTGGCAGCCGGAACCGATGGACGTCTACTTCTGCGTGAGCGACCGCCGCGATTTCACCGCCAAGATCCGCGCGCTGTTCGAGCACCTGCAGGCCGGCCTGCCGCCGGCCTGGCAGGTGTAGTGCTCAGCGCGGGCTGAACACGCCGCGTGCGTCGCGCGGTTCGCAGCGCAGGTACTGCGGTGCCGGCACCACGCTGTCGCCCAGTGCAGCAGCGGCATGCCAAGGCCAGCGCGGGTCGTACAGGATGCCGCGGGCCAGCGCGATGGCATCGGCCTGGTTGTGGCGCAGGATCGATTCGGCCTGCTCCGGCTCGGTGATCATGCCCACCGCGATCACCGGCATGCGCACCTTCTTGGCCTTGATCGCCGCCGCGAACGGCACCTGGTAGCCCGGGCCGACACTGATCTTCTGGCGCTCGTGCAGGCCGCCGCTGGACACATGCAGGAAATTGCAGCCGCGCGCGTCCAGCACCTGTGCCAGCGCCTCGCTCTGCACGATGTCCCACCCCCCCTCGACCCAGTCGCTGGCGGAGATGCGCACGCCTACGGCGACCTTGTCCGACACTGCGGCACGCACCGCGTCGAACACTTCCACCAGCATCCGCAGGCGGTTCGGCAGCGAGCCGCCGTAGCCATCGGTGCGGCGGTTGCTCAGCGGCGACAGGAACTGATGCAGCAGATAACCGTGCGCGGCGTGGATCTCGATCAGCTCGAAGCCCAGGCGCTCGGCGCGCACCGCACTGGCGGCGAAAGCGGCAACGACTTCGGCGATACCGGCCTCGTCCAGTTCCTGCGGTGCCGGATCGGCGGCATGGAACGGCAGCGGCGAGGGGGCCACGGTCGCCCAGCCCCGGGCATCATCGGCCGGCAGCTGGCCACCGCCGTCCCAGGGACGATTCACCGACGCCTTGCGGCCCGCATGGCCCAGCTGCACGCCCAGCGGCATCGGCGACCAGCGGCGCACGCTGGCCAGCACCTGCGCCAGGGCCGCTTCGGTGCCGTCATCCCACAGGCCCAGATCGGCCCAGCTGATGCGGCCGCGCGCTTCGACCGCGGTGGCCTCCAGGATCAGCAGGCCCGCGCCGGACTGCGCCAGGTTGCCCAGATGCATGACGTGCCAGTCGCTGGCGCGGCCGTCTTCGGCGGAGTACTGGCACATCGGCGCGACGACGATGCGGTTGGACAGGGTCAGGGGGCCGAAGGAGATCGGCGAAAACAGCTGGCTCACGGCAGTGGGGGGTGTACCAAAGGGGGTGCGTATTGCACCGCTGTGCGGCCGATAGATCAACCGTGTGGGTGGATCGCTGTTTCGTGGGGGCGCGTTGTGGGTAACGCCGGGCCACGCCCGGCGAGCGCACAGCGCGGCAGCCCGTTTCCGCCGGGCATGGCCCGGCGCTACCCGATGACGAACCCGGCCAGCGCCTCGGCGCAGTCGCGCTCGTCCTTGAACTGCAGCAGGTCGTCGGCACGGGTGCGGCCACGGTTCAGCGCGGCCACCGGCAGACCCGCCTTGGCCGCGGCCTGCACGAAGCGGAAGCCGGAATAGACCATCAGCGAGGAACCCACCACCAGTACTGCATCCGCCTGCTGCAGGTGCTCATGCACCGCAGCCACGCGTTCACGCGGCACGTTTTCGCCGAAGAACACTACGTCCGGCTTCAGCAGGCCACCGCAGTGCGGGCAGTCGGGCACCGCAAATGCGGAGAAGTCGGTTTCCAGATCGGCGTCACCGTCGGGCGCGATACCGGCCTGCAGCAGTTCCCAGCCGGGGTTGGCCTGCAGCAGCCGCTGCTGGAACGCCTCACGCTCGCTGCGGCGTTCGCAGCCCATGCAGCGCACCAGGTCCAGGCGGCCATGCAGGTCGATCACGTTCTGGCTGCCCGCGCGCTGGTGCAGGCCATCCACGTTCTGGGTCAGCAGCACCTGCAGCTTGCCGCTGTCCTCCAGTGCGGCCAGCGCATGGTGGGTGCCGTTGGGCCGGGCCTGGCCGAAGCGCGGCCAGCCCAGCAGGCTGCGCGCCCAGTAGCGCTGGCGGGTGGCGGCCTCGCCCATGAAGGCCTGGTAGGTCACCGGCGGCGTGCGCTTCCACTGGCCATCGGTATCGCGGTAATCGGGGATGCCCGAGGCGGTGCTGCAGCCGGCGCCGGTCAGCACGAACAGGCGCTGGGCGCGGTCGATGAAGTCGGTGAGCGGCGGGGTCATGGCAGCCAGATGGGGGCGCACCGGCGCCCCCGCAAGCATCGGCTCAGGCCGCCGGCGCGCCGGGCAGCTGCGGCACGGTCACCGGGTGGCCATCGTCGCCCAGGGCGATCATCACGAAGTGGCCACGGGTGCACAGCTTGCGCTCGCCGCTGTGCAGGTCCTCGGCGATCAGCTCCACCTCGACCTTCATCGAGCTGCGGCCGACCTCGACGATGCGGCCGATCGTTTCCACCATCTGGCCGATGCGGATCGGCAGCTTGAAATCGACCTGGTCGCTGCGCGCGGTCACCACGGTGCGGCGCGAATAGCGGGCGGCGGCGAGGAAGGCGGCCTTGTCCATCCATGCCAGTGCCTGGCCACCGAACAGGGTGCCCATGTGGTTGGTGTGGTTGGGAAAGACGATTTCGGCCATGCGCACTTCGGTCGGCGGCACGGTCTCGGGGATGGGGGTCATGGGGGCGGTTCGGGTGTGGGGTGAGACGGATTTTAAGGCAGGTGGTGTGCAGGCGGCGCTACACTTCGGCACCCCCCACTGCGTGAACCCACCATGCCCGCCACGTCCGACCTGCTGGCCTTCGCCCTTGTCTCGCTGGCCATGGTGCTGACGCCCGGGCCGAACATGATCTACGTGATCTCGCGCTCGATCTGCCAGGGCCGCATGGCCGGGCTGATCTCGCTGGGCGGGGTGGCGCTGGGCTTCGTGTTCTACATGCTGTGCGCGGCGCTGGGCATCACCGCGCTGCTGATGACCGTGCCGTTCGCCTACGATGCGCTGCGCATCGGCGGCGCGCTGTACCTGCTGTACCTGGCGTGGCAGGCGCTGAAGCCCGGCGGCCGCTCGCCGTTCGCGGTGCGTGACCTGCCGGTGGACGGCCCACGCAAGCTGTTCGCGATGGGTTTCCTGACCAACGTGCTGAACCCCAAGGTCGCGGTGATGTACCTGTCCCTGCTGCCGCAGTTCCTGCACCCGGACAGCGAGGGCAGCGTGCTGATGCAGTCGCTGGTGCTGGGCTCCACCCAGCTGCTGGTCAGCGTGAGCGTGAACGCGGTGATCGCGATAATGGCCGGCAGCATCGCCGGCTTCCTGTCTGCGCGCCCCACCTGGCAGGCGGTGCAACGGTGGTTCATGGGCACGGTGCTGGCCGGCCTGGCCGTGCGCATGGCGGTGGATGGGCGGCGGTAGCGGTAGGCCATGCCCGGCGGAATGCGCACGGCACCATGAATAACCTTCCGCGCTGCGCGCTCGCCAGGCGTGGCCCGGCGCTGCCGTAAAAACGAAAAACCCCGGCGTTGGCCGGGGTTTTCGCGACAGACCTGATTGGATCGATCAGAAGTTCATGTCGAAGGCAACTTCGCCCTTCACGCCCACCTGGTAGGCCGAGGCGCGGCGTTCGAAGAAGTTGGTCAGTTCCTGCACGTCCTGCAGTTCCATGAAGCTCAGCGGGTTGCGCACGTTGTACTTGCGCTCCATGCCCAGGCGATGGAAATGGTTGTCGGCGCAGTGCTGCAGGTACTGGCGCATGTCACGGGTGGAAATGCCAGCCACGCCACCGGACAGCACGTCTTCGGCGAACTGCACTTCACACTCGATGGCCTCGGCCAGCATGTCGTAGACATCCTGCTTCATCTTGTCGTCAAACAGGTCCGGCTCTTCCTCGCGGATCACGTCCACGCACTCGAAGGCGAACTCCATGTGCGCGCTTTCGTCGCGGAACACCCAGTTGGTGCCCGAAGCCAGGCCGTTGAGCAGGCCGCGCGAACGGAAGTAGTACACGTAGGCGAAGGCAGCGAAGAAGAACAGGCCTTCGATGCACGCCGCGAAGCAGATCTGGTTGAGCAGGAACTGGCGGCGCTCTTCGCGGGTCTCGATGCGCTTCAGGTCCTGGATCGAATCGATCCACTTGAAGCAGAAATCGGCCTTCTTCTTGATCGAGTCGATGTTCTCCACCGCGGCGAAGGCTTTGACGCGCTCGTCCGGATCCGGCAGATAGTTGTCCAGCAGGGTCAGGTAGAACTGCACGTGCAGCGCTTCTTCATACAGCTGGCGCGACAGGTACATGCGCGCTTCGGGCGCGTTCAAGTGCTGGTACAGGTTCAGCACCAGGTTGTTGGACACGATCGAATCGCCGGTGGCGAAGAAGGCGACCAGGCGGTGGATCAGGTGGCGCTCGCCCGGCGACATCTTGCTGTGCAGGTCGCTGATGTCGATCTGGAAGTTGATCTCTTCCACCGTCCAGGTGTTCTTGATCGCATTCCGGTACATGTCATAGAACTGCGGGTAGCGCATCGGGCGCAGGGTCAGTTCAAAACCGGGATCGAGCAGCATCTGCTTGGGCTTGTCGGCCATGGGTGTTTCCTTGTCTTCTCGGGTCAAAACGCCGGGCATGGCCCGGCGCTACCTTGGTATTTCCGTAGTCGGGCAGCAGTGCCGACCAACGGTCGGCACCCACCGCGCGTTAATCCACCGCGCGGTGTTACTGGCAGGCTTCGCAGGCTTCCGGGTTCTCCAGCGAGCAGGCGATGGCCTCCTCCGGGCTGAACACCTTTTCCGGCGCAACGCTGGCCGTGTGGCTGACAGTGGTCTTGGCGATCTTGGTGGCCGGACGCGAACGCAGGTAGTAGGTGGTCTTGATGCCCTGCTTCCAGGCGTACATGTACATGGAGGACATCGCGCCGATGCTCGGGCTTTCCATGAACAGGTTGAGCGAGGCGGACTGGTCGATGAAGGCACCACGGTCGGCGGCCATGTCGATCAGCGAACGCATCGGCAGTTCCCATGCGGTGCGGTAGACGTGGCGCAGCGTTTCCGGAATCTGGGTGATGGCCTGGATCGAACCGTCGGCCAGCTTGATTGCATCGCGCATTTCCGGGGTCCAGTGGCCCAGCTTCTTCAGCTCGTTCACCAGATAGCGGTTCACCTGCAGGAAGTCACCGGACAGGGTCTCGCGCTTGAACAGGTTGGACACCTGCGGTTCCACGCACTCGTAGCAACCGGCGATGGAGGCGATGGTGGCGGTCGGGGCGATCGCGATCATCAGCGAGTTGCGCAGGCCGTGTTCCTTGATGCGTTCACGCAGGGCATCCCAGCGCGCGGCATCTTCCGGCACCACGTTCCAGGCATCGAACTGCAGCTCGCCGCTGGCCGCACGGGTGTCGGCGAAGGACGGGTGCTTGCCGCGCTCCTGGGCCAGTTCGACCGAGGTTTCCAGCGCGTTGAAGTAGATGGTCTCGGCAATCTTCTTCGACAGCGCGCGGGCTTCGGCGCCATCGAACGGCAGGCGCTTGCGGAAGAACACGTCCTGCAGGCCCATGCAGCCCAGGCCGACCGGACGCCAGCGCAGGTTGCCGCGGCGCGCCGATTCGATCGGGTAGAAGTTCAGGTCGATCACGCGGTCCAGCTGGCGCACGGCCAGGCGCACGGTGTCGGCCAGCTTGTCGAAATCGAACTCGCCGTTGCCGTCGAAGTGGTTGCCCAGGTTGATCGAACCCAGGTTGCACACCGCGGTTTCTTCAGCCGAGGTGACTTCCAGGATCTCGGTGCACAGGTTGGACAGGTGGATCACGTTGCCGGCGCGCAGGGTCTGGTTGCTGGCGCGGTTGCACTTGTCCTTGAAGGTCATCCAGCCGTTGCCGGTCTCGGCCAGGGTGCGCATCATCCGCGAGTACAGCTTGCGTGCGGAGATGGTGCGGTTGGCCTTGCCCTGTGCTTCGGCCTGCAGGTAGGCGGCCTCGAAGGCTTCGCCGAACAGGTCGGTGAACTCGGGCACCACGCGCGGATCGAACAGCGACCATTCCTGGTCCGACTCGACACGCTTCATGAACAGGTCCGGGATCCAGTTGGCCAGGTTCAGGTTGTGCGCACGGCGCGATTCGTCGCCGGTGTTGTCACGCAGCTCGAGGAAGTCCTCGATGTCGGCGTGCCAGGTTTCCAGGTACACACAGGCCGCGCCCTTGCGCTTGCCACCCTGGTTCACCGCAGCCACCGACGAATCCATGGTCTTCAGCCACGGCACGATGCCGTTGGAATGGCCGTTGGTGGACTTGATGAGCGAGCCACGCGAACGCACGCGGGTGTAGCTGACGCCGATGCCGCCGGAGAACTTCGACAGCTGGGCGATGTCGCCGTACTTGGAGTAGATCGATTCCAGCGAATCCTGCGGCGAGTCCAGCAGGAAGCACGAGGACAGCTGCTCGTGGGTGGTGCCGGAGTTGAACAGGGTCGGGCTGGACGGCAGGTAGTCCAGGTTGCCCATGCGCTTGTACAACGCCAGGGTTTCCGGCACATCCTCGCTCAGCGCGCTGGCGATGCGCAGGAAGAACTGCTGCGGGGTCTCGATCACCTTGCGGGTATGCGGGTGGCGCAGCAGGTAGCGGTCGTACAGGGTACGCAGGCCGAAGTAATCGAAGTTCAGGTCCAGCGAGATGTCGATGGCATCGTTGAGCTTGCGTGCGTTGGTCTGCACGAAGTTCAGCAGGCGGTCGTTGATCAGGCCCACTTCGTGGCCACGACCCACCGACTGCGAGAACGCGTGGATTTCCTGGTTGGACACTTCCTTGGCGATGAAGTTGGCCAGCAGGCGCGCGGCCAGGCGGCCGTATTCGGGTTCTTCGCCGATCAGCAGCGCCGCGGTGCGGATGGACAGTTCGTCCAGCTCCTGGGTGGTGGCGCCGTTGTACAGGCCGGAAATGGTGCGGGTGGCCACGCGCATCGGATCGACGGCGTGCAGGCCCTCGGAGGAACGCTGTACCGCGCGGACGATCTTGTTCAGATCCACCAGCTCGGTCGTGCCATTGCGCTTGGTCACACTCATCGCGTTGGACGTCGGCGGCGACGTCAACAGGAATTCGCTTTCCTTCTCGATGGTGGCGCTGGTCTCGGTGGTCACGGCGTGTGTCCTCTTGGCGTGATGGATGGTGGCTCGGAGCATCGGGTGACGCGGCCCGGGACATGACAGCCCAGGGTGGCAGACCGGTGTCGCAGGAATTGAGACCCTGCGCCTGTGGCTGCCGCTGGCAGTGCTGACCGGTGCCGCTGCGGGCATGGAGGGCGTATCACCGGAGGGTCCGGCGATCCATTCCATGGACCCGGCGGCTTGGGGTCCCCACAACCGACAGCCACAAGATAGTGGGGGTAGTTGGGTCCGTCAACGCCAAATGTAGTGAAATTCGGCAATCCCTTGCGCCGCAAGGATCGTGCCATCGGCGCCCGGTTTGGACGCTTTGGACCTGCTGGAACGGGCTGCGCAGTCAAGCCCGAAACACGTCATCGCGGTGGCAATCAGCGCCCCACCAGCGGAACGATGACAGCTTCACATGACAGGACCACGCAGGCGAGGGACAAGTCTGTGGATAGGTGGTGGGCAGACAGTGGGCAGCCGGTGGACGGGGCAGCATCAGGTAGTGCCGACCGCTGGCCGGCAGCCCATGACCTGCGGAAGCACCAGGCGGATGCCGGCCAGCGGCCGGCATCCGCCCCGGTTGTCACGCCCGGTGCGGGGTACCCAGGTACTCGGCGCTCTGCATTTCGATCAGGCGCGAGGCCGTACGCTCGAATGCGCCCTGCAGCCGGGTACCGGTGTACAGCTCGACCGGCGAGGTGCTGGCGGTGCAGACCAGGTTGACGTGGCGGTCGTACAGCTCGTCGATCAGGTTGACGAAGCGGCGCGCGGCATCCTCGTTCAGGCGATCGAAGGCCGGAATGCCCCCCAGCAGCACGGTGTTGAACTCGTGCGCGATCTCGATGTAGTCCGACGGCCCGCGCGGGCCTTCGCACAGGGCGGCGAAGTCGAACCAGGCAATGCTCTTGCCGCGCGCGCGCACCGGAATCTTGCGGCTCTCGATTTCGATGTTGCCCGCCTTGGCCGGCTGGCCACCGCTCAACTCGCCCCAGCGCGTGGCCAGCCAGGTGTCACTGTCGGCGGCCAGCGGCGCGCGGTACACCGGCGAACGGGTCAGCGCGCGCATGCGGTAGTCCTCGGTGCCTTCGGCGTACAGCTCCACGCAGTAGCGCTGCAGCAAGCCGATGGCCGGCATGAAGCTCTCGCGCTGCAGGCCGTTGAGGTACAGGTTTTCCACCGCCGTGTTGGAGGTGGTGACCAGGGTCACGCCCTCGGCGAACATCCGCTCCAGCAGGCGCGCCAGCAGCATGGCATCGCCGATGTCGGTGACGAAGAATTCGTCCAGCACCAGCACGCGCAGGTTGCTGCGCCATTCCTGGGCGATCTTTGCCAGCGGGTCGCTCTGGCCCTGGTGCTCGCGCAGGCGCTCATGCACGCTGCGCATGAACCGATGGAAGTGGGTGCGGTACTTCTGCTTGATCGGCAGGCCGTCGTAGAACAGGTCGACCAGGAAGGTCTTGCCGCGGCCGACGCCGCCCCAGAAGTACAGGCCCTTGACCGGCTCGGGCTTCTTCCAGAACGAGGACAGGCGGTCCAGCCAGCCGTCCTCGGCGCTGTCCACCAGGGCCAGATGGATCCGGTCCAGCTCGGCCAGGGCCGCATGCTGGGCCGGGTCGTTCTGCCAATCGCCGCGTTCCACCCCGGCCGCGTAGCGCTGCGTCGGGGTCAGTTCCGCCTCGCTCATGCCGCCGTGCCCAGCCAATGCTTGACGCCGTGGGTGAGCGCGCCGCGCAGGTCGATCAGCTTGCGGTGGAAGAAGTGGCTGGTTTCGGGCATGCGCACCAGTTCATGCGGGGCATCGAGGGTGTCCAGCCACTGGTACACGGCCTGCGGGTCGACGATTTCATCCTGCTCGCCCTGGATCACCAGCCAGCGGGCCGGCGGCGCGATGCCATCGAAGTCCCAACGGCCCGCCGGCGGCGCGATCGAGATCAGCGCTTCGGGCTGCAGCTCGGCGGCAGCCTTCAGCGAAACGAACGCGCCGAAGCTGAAACCGGCCAGCCACAGGCGGTCGTCCGGGCGCTGCTGGCGGACCCAGGCGGTGACGGCCTTGAGGTCCTCCTGCTCGCCCAAGCCATGGTCGAATTCACCGGCAGAGCCGCCGACGCTGCGGAAGTTGAAGCGCACCGTGGCAATGCCCAGCTCGCGCAGGGTGGTGGCGGTCATGGTGACCACCTTGTTGTGCAGGGTGCCGCCTTCGGTGGACAGCGGATGGCAGATGATGGCCACGATCGGCTGCACCGGCACATCGGCCTTGGGCAGGTCGACGAGCACTTCCAGCGGGCCAACCGGGCCCTCCAGTGCAATGCAGGCGGTTTCGCCGGGGGCGACGGGGAACGAGGGCGTGTGCATGGCACCATGATAGCGTCCCCCGCCGCTGCCCTGTGCCCGCCCCATGCTCTACCTGTCCCTGGCCGTGATCTGCAGTGTGCTGGTTTCGGTGTTGTTGAAGCTGGCTGGCCGTCGCCAGCTGGACGTTGCGCAGATGGTGACCTGGAACTACCTGGTGGCCGCGACGATGACGGCGGTGGTGCTGCAGCCGCCACTGGACGCACTGCGCGGACCGCATGCGCCGTGGCTGTCATTGCTGGCGCTGGCGGTGGTGCTGCCCTCGATCTTCCTGGTGCTGGGCCGCGCGGTGGCGGTGGCCGGCATCGTCCGCAGTGACGTGGCGCAGCGCTTGTCGCTGCTGCTGTCGCTGGCGGCGGCGTTCCTGTTCTTTGGCCAGAGCGCCAGCACGTGGAAGCTGGTGGGGCTGGGCCTGGGCCTGCTGGCGATGGTGGCCATCAGCCTGCGTCCGCGCGGCCCGGCAGTGGCCGCTTCCGCCGGCGGCTGGGGCTGGCTGCTGGGTGTGTGGGCCGGGTTCGCGGTGGTCGACGTACTGCTCAAGCAGGTGGCGCTGTCGGGCACGCCGTCGATGGCGGCGGTGCTGGCCAGTTTCAGCGTGGCCTTCGTGCTGATGCTGGCGCTGCAGTTGTGGCGGCATTTCAGTGGGCGCAGCCGCCTGGCCTGGCGCAACCTGGGTGCGGGTGCACTGCTGGGCCTGCTCAACGGCGGCAACATTCTTTTCTATGTGCATGCGCACCAGTCGATGCCGGACAGCCCGGCCACCGTGTTCGCCGGCATGAACATCGGCGTGGTGGTGCTGGGTGCGCTGGTTGGCGTATTCGCCTTCGGCGAGCCTATGAGCCGGTGGAACCGCCTCGGACTGGCGCTGGCGGTAGTCGCGATCACCCTGATCGCGCTGGGTTGATGCGCACAGTTCGCGCCGTTGCCGATAGCCGGTGCAGAAGATTCCGATCCTGCTGCGCATTTCGATTGATACGTTGACGCCGCTCACAGTGCAGCTCCGTCGTGATGGGCATCCCGCTGCCTAGACTCGACCGGACCTGCATCTGGAGAGAATGTGATGAAACACGTGTGCGCTCTCATGCTGCTGGCCGCAACCCTGACCGGTTGCAGCAGCATCGGAGGCTATCCCGATTTCAGCGGCGGGATCGGCTATCCATCACATGAACCGGCCTATCCGCGCTATCCCGCCTATCCGCCCCCCGTACAAACCCATCGCGGCGATTCAAGCTCGGAAGTGGTGAGCTGCAGCAGCCGCGACCAGCGTCGCGCGCATTGCCATGTACAGGTCTCACAGAAGGACAGCGTGCACCTGATCAACCGCGAGTCACATGCCTCCTGCCTGCAGGGACGCGACTGGGGCGTGGACCGCGGCACGATCTGGGTCGACAACGGCTGCCGTGCAACCTTCCGCATCGAGCGCTACTACTGGCGATGAGCAGCAGGCCGTCCGGCCGGTCCGCACAGGGCCGGCCGGGCACCCATTCAGCGATCGAAGCCCAGCAGCAGCGGGTCGTGGTCGGAGCTGCGCCACGGGCCCTGCACGTTGCGGCCCTGGTAACCGCTGGCGTCCTGCTCGTCGGCATTGCTGTGCCACTCGGCGGCGCCGGCGAGGCGCTTGGCCATGGTCGGGCTGAGCAGCGCATGATCGAGGCGGCCGGTGTAGCCGTTGTAGACGTAGCTGTAGGGCTGTTCGACCTTGGCCACCTTGAAGGCATCCTGCCAGCCGAGGTCGTGCAGGGTGCGGATCGGATCTTCCATGGCGTAGGCGTTGAAATCGCCCATCAGCACCACGTCCTTCACCTTCAGGCGCGCGGCTTCGGCCTGCACCCAGGTGTTGAGCTGCCTGGCCGATTCCACGCGGGTGGCGTTCCAGCAGCCCTGCCCGTCATTGCGGTCGGCGTCGGCGCCGCTGGCATCGCGGCAGCCCTTGGACTTGAAGTGGTTGGCGACCACCATGAACGGTGCGCCCTTGCCCTGGAAGGCCTGTGCCAGCGGCGCACGGCTGTGTTCGACGAAGGGGCCGTCGAGCTTGGTCAGCGGCGTGCCGAGCGGCTTGAATTCGCTCTTGCGGTAGATGATGCCGACGCGGATCGGATTGCTGCCGGGGCCTTGGCCGGCATCGACGAACGCCCACTGTTTATCTGCGGCGAGGCCGGCATTGAGCGCATCCACCAGTTCGGCGATGGCCGACTGCGGGCCGTAACCGTCGTTCTCCAGTTCCATCAGCGCGGCGATGTCGGCGCCCAGCGCGTTGACGGTGGCGACCAGCTTACCGACCTGCGCCTTGTGCTCGTCCAGCGTGCGCGCGCCGCGCAGGGTCGGGAACCCACCGCCCTTGCCGTCACCATTGAAGAAATTCTCCAGGTTGAACGCAGCGATGTGCAGGCGGCCGGGCACGCTCGGCACGGCCGGGCGCTGCAGGTCCGGCAGCTTCAGTACACCATCCACCTGCAGGCTGGGCCGGCCCTGCGCGTCCACGCGCACGGTGCCTTCCACGTTGCGCAGCTGCATGCCGGTACGCAGCACCGGGTTGCCCGGCAGGTAGGCGACGCTGGCCGGATCACGCACATCGCTGCCATCGTCCAGCAGCAGGCGGCGGCGCTGGTTGTCGGCCATCACCTGTTCGATCCCGGCACTGCCGGGCGCGGCCACTTCGGTCGGCTGCCACAGGCGGCCATCGAAGGCGACGGTGAGCTGGCCGAAGCGTTCCAGGCCATCGGTGCCGGCCAGGGTGAGCGGCGCGGCGATGCGCACGTGCTGCCCATCCAGTGCACGCCAGTCGGCCGGCGCGGCGGCCAGGGTGACGGTAGCTGGGCTGCGTGGCGCAGGCGCCGAGGTCGGCGCAACCTGTGGCTGGGCCTGGGCGAAAGCGGATGCCGGCATCAGCAGGGACAGGGCAAGGGCGAGGGAACGGCGACGCATCGACAGACGACTCCACGGAAGAGGCGCACAGACTAACCCTGAAATGCGAAACCCCGCCTGCGCAGCGGGGTTCCGGCCTTGGTGGGCAAAGCCGGGTAGTGCCGGCCGCTGGCCGGCAACCTCATGACCTTCATGCGATGCGTGGTTGCCGGCCAGCGGCCGGCACTACCAAAGATCATGAGGCTGCCGGCCAGCGGCCGGCACTACCAGCGGACGCGGCGGCGTCCGCTATTTCAGATTGCCCAGCATCCAGTCCACGGTGGCGTGGATCTGCTCCTCGGTGAGCGCCGGGTTGCCGCCCTTGGGCGGCATGATGCCGCCGTCGGGGCCGGTGTAGCCCTCGATGGCGTGCTTGTAGAGGGTGTCCTTGCCCTGCGCCAGGCGCTTGTCCCAGTGCGAGTGGTCCAGCGTCGGCGCCATGCCCACGCCGGTGGTATGGCAGGCGGTGCACAGGTTGTCGAAGATCACCTTGCCATCCTTGGTACCGCCGTAGGCCACCTGCGAAGCGGCCTTGGCCAACGCTGCGGCCTTGGCCGCGGCCTGCGCGGCGGCGCCGGTGCTGCCGGCGTATACCGCGCCAGTGGGCGAGATGCGCTGTTCAGTGCGTTTGGCGGCGGTGGGCGACACCTCAGGCGGAATCCGGGTGTGGATGAACGCGGCCAGCAGGATCAGACCGAGGGTGATGGCCATCAACAGCGCGATCACCATGGAGAAGCGTTTCAGGAACTCCAGATCGTAATTCCGCACTCTTCGTTACCCCTGGCTGATAGTCGTTGGACCACGGCTGAGCGACTGCGTGATGGGCCGAGTATAGAACGCACGCCACGCACGACAACAGGCATCACGGCTGGTGCGGCGCAGCATGCGGCCGTGGCCGCGTGCGGGTGGCGCCGGACCGCGCCCGGCGAGCGCGAAGCGCGGCAGAAGCCGCCCGGCACGCGCAACGGCGGCATCACCCTGCGCCAACAGCCCGCAGGCAGAAACTGCAGATGGCCTCTACCAGTGCGTCCTCGTCGCGGTGCGCTTCGCGGCTGGGTGCGGTCGGGCCCACCATCGCTTCGGTGAAGGCACCCACCAGGCAGGCGGCGGCAGCGTGCGCGTCCTGTGCCGGCAGTTCACCGGCCGCCACGCCCTCTTCCACCAGGCGCAGGAACACGTCACCGAAGGCACGGCGGCCGCGCATGCGCTCGGCTTCCACGTCCGGGTCCACCGGTTCGACGATGAAGGCATGGGCCAGGCCCGGGCCGGCCAGGGCACGGCGGACGAAGGCGGTGATGGCCTGGCGCAGGCGCACGCTGGCCGGCTGCGGCGCACTGGCGATGCGCTCCATGATCGCCACCTCATGGGCCACGGCAGCGTTGAGCACTTCCACGAACAGCTCGGCCTTGGACGGGAAGTGGCGGTAGATCAGGCCGGTGGAGACCCCGGCCTGGGTGGCCACGGCGGTTACCGGCGCGTTGCGCCAGCCGCCGGTGGCGACCAGTTCGCGGGTGGCCAGCAGGATCCGTTCACGGGCCCCGGCCAGGCGTTCTTCCATCAATGCTGAGCGTTTGTAGGCCATGTTCTGAGTCTGGTTTCAATTTTTGAATTTGTATTCACTTCTTACCCGAACCCCGCTACGCTGGGGTCCAATCGCCCGCGCGGGCCGCTGCTGTGAACAGCCGCCCGCTTCCCCTTCCGGGTGCGTCCATTCCCCACCTTCCCTCGTGGAGCCATCGCAATGCACGTGCCATCCCTGAACTTCGACCTCGGCGAAGATATCGACCTGCTGCGCCAGAGCGTGGCCCATTTTGCCGCTGCCGAGATCGCGCCGCTCGCGGCCGAGGCCGATGCAACCAACCAGTTCCCGTTGGCACTATGGCCCAAGTTGGGCGAACAGGGCCTGCTGGGCCTGACCGTGGAAGAAGAATACGGCGGCACCGGCATGGGCTACCTGGCCCACGTGGTGGCGATGGAAGAAATCTCCCGCGCCTCCGGCGGCATCGCCCTGTCCTACGGCGCGCACTCGAACCTGTGCGTGAACCAGCTGCGCAAGAACGGCACCGAAGCGCAGAAGCAGCGCTTCCTGCCGGACCTGTGCAGCGGCGCCAAGGTCGGCGCGCTGGCGATGAGCGAACCGGGTGCGGGTTCGGACGTGGTGTCGATGAAGCTGCGCGCGGACAAGCGCGGCGACCGCTACGTGCTCAACGGCAACAAGATGTGGATCACCAACGGCCCCGACGCCGACGTGCTGGTGGTGTACGCCAAGACCGATGTCGAAGCCGGCGCCAAGGGCATCACCGCGTTCCTGGTCGAGAAGGGCATGAAGGGTTTCTCCACCGCGCAGAAGCTGGACAAGCTGGGCATGCGCTCCTCGCCCACCTGCGAACTGGTGTTCCAGGACTGCGAGATTCCCGAAGAAAACGTGCTGGGCGCGGTCGGCGGCGGCGTGCGCGTGCTGATGTCCGGCCTGGACTACGAGCGCGTGGTGCTGTCCGGCGGCCCGCTGGGCCTGATGGCTGCAGCCATGGACGTGGTCATGCCGTACGTGCACGAACGCCACCAGTTCGGTGAGCCGATCGGCAGCTTCCAGCTGATCCAGGCCAAGATCGCCGACATGTACGTGGGCCTGGGTGCCTGCCGCGCCTATGTGTATGCCGTGGCGCGCGCCTGCGACCAGGGCCGTACCACCCGCCAGGATGCGGCCGGCGCGATCCTGTACGCCGCCGAGAAGGCCACGTGGCTGACCGGCCAGGCGATCCAGATCCTCGGCGGCAACGGCTACATCAATGAATACCCGACCGGCCGCTTGTGGCGCGATGCCAAGCTGTATGAAATCGGCGCCGGCACCTCGGAGATCCGCCGCATGCTGATCGGCCGCGAACTGTTCCAGCGCACCCTGTAAGGCACCCCATGAGCATCCTAGGCAGCCAGCTGCAACCGGGCAGCGAAACGTTTGAAAGCAACCGCGCGGCGATGCAGGCCGTAGTCGACGACCTGCACGCCACCCTCGCCCGCACCGCCCTGGGTGGAAGCGAGGCGGCGCGCGCCAAGCACACCGCACGCGGCAAGCTGCTGGTGCGTGACCGCATCGATGCGCTGCTCGACCCGGGCAGCGCGTTCCTGGAGATCGCACCGCTGGCCGCGCACGGCATGTATGACGATGCCGTGCCCGCCGCCGGCGTGGTCGCAGGCATTGGCCGGGTGAGCGGCGTGGAGTGCGTGATCGTGGCCAACGATGCCACGGTCAAGGGCGGCACCTATTACCCGGTGACAGTGAAGAAACACCTGCGCGCGCAGGAGATCGCCGAGCAGAACCACCTGCCGTGCATCTACCTGGTCGATTCCGGTGGCGCCTTCCTGCCGCTGCAGGACGAGGTGTTCCCGGACCGCGACCATTTCGGCCGCATCTTCTACAACCAGGCCAATCTCTCCGCGCAGGGCATCCCGCAGATCGCCTGCGTGATGGGCAGCTGCACCGCCGGTGGCGCCTACGTGCCGGCGATGAGCGACGAGACGGTGATCGTGCGCGAGCAGGGCACCATCTTCCTCGGCGGCCCGCCGCTGGTGAAGGCGGCCACCGGTGAAGTGGTGACGGCCGAAGAACTGGGCGGTGCCGACGTGCACACACGCATCTCCGGTGTGGCCGACCACATGGCCGACAACGACCTGCAGGCGTTGGCACGGGTGCGCGCGATCATCGCCCAGCTCAACTGGCGCAAGCCCGAAGCGGCGATGGCGCTGCAGCCGGTGGAAGAACCGCTGCTGCCGGCGCACGAACTGTACGGGGTGATCCCGGCCGATACGCGCAAGCCCTACGACGTGCGCGAAGTGATCGCGCGACTGGTCGACGGCTCGCGCTTTGACGAGTTCAAGCCGCGCTATGGCGCAACGCTGGTCACCGGCTTCGCCCATCTGCACGGCTATCCGATCGGCATCATCGCCAACAACGGCATCCTGTTCTCCGAGTCCGCGCTGAAGGGCGCGCACTTCATCGAGCTGTGCACCCAGCGCAACATTCCGCTGGTGTTCCTGCAGAACATCACCGGCTTCATGGTCGGCCGCAAATACGAACAGGGTGGCATCGCCAAGGACGGGGCCAAGCTGGTGATGGCGGTGGCCTGCGCCAAGGTACCCAAGTTCACCGTGGTGATCGGTGGTTCGTTCGGTGCCGGCAACTACGGCATGTGCGGCCGTGCGTACTCGCCCAATTTCCTGTGGATGTGGCCGAACGCACGCATCGGCGTGATGGGCGGCGAACAGGCCGCCAGCGTGCTGGCCACGGTCAAGCGTGATGGCATCGAAGCCAAGGGCGGGCAGTGGCCGGGCGAGGAAGAGGATGCGTTCAAGGCACCGATCCGCGACCAGTTCGAGCAGCAGGGCCACCCGTACTACGCCAGTGCGCGCCTGTGGGACGACGGCGTGATCGATCCGGTCGATACCCGCCGGGTACTGGCCCTGGCCCTGTCGGCCAGCCTCAACGCTCCCCCGCAGCAGACGCGCTTCGGCGTGTTCCGCATGTGACCTGTGCCATGACCGAGTCTGTTGCCATGTTCAGCAAAGTCCTGATCGCCAACCGCGGCGAGATCGCCTGCCGCGTCATCGCCACCTGCCGCCGCCTCGGCATCGCCACCGTGGCGGTGTATTCCGATGCCGACCGCAATGCGCGCCACGTGCGGCTGGCCGACGAAGCCATCCACATCGGCCCGGCGGCCGCGCGCGAGAGCTACCTGCGCAGCGATGCCATCCTCGACGCCGCACGCCGCAGCGGCGCGCAGGCCATCCATCCCGGCTACGGCTTCCTGTCCGAGAACGCCGACTTCGCCGACGCCTGCGTGGCGGCCGGCATCGCCTTCATCGGTCCGCCGGCCAGTGCGATCCGCGCGATGGGCGACAAGAGTGCTGCCAAGGCACTGATGGCCAAGGCCGGCGTGCCGTTGACGCCGGGCTACCACGGCGACCAGCAGGCGCCGGAGTTCCTGCGCGCCCAGGCCGACGGCATCGGCTATCCGGTGCTGATCAAGGCCAGCGCCGGCGGCGGCGGCAAGGGCATGCGCAAGGTCGAGCGCAGCGAGGACTTCGTCGATGCGCTGGCCAGCTGCCAGCGCGAGGCGGCCTCGGCGTTCGGCAACGACCACGTGCTGGTCGAGAAGTATGTCGAGCGCCCGCGCCATATCGAAATCCAGGTATTCGGCGGTGGCCATGGCGAGGCGGTGTATCTGTTCGAGCGCGACTGCTCGGTGCAGCGCCGCCACCAGAAGGTGCTGGAAGAAGCGCCGGCCCCGGGCATGAGCGCCGACCGCCGCGCCGCGATGGGCAAGGCCGCCGTCGATGCCGCGCGCGCAGTGGGCTACGTCGGTGCCGGCACGGTGGAGTTCATCGCCGGCCCGGACGGCGATTTCTACTTCATGGAAATGAACACCCGCCTCCAGGTCGAACACCCGGTCACCGAGTTCATCACCGGTACCGACCTGGTGGAGTGGCAGCTGCGCGTGGCTGCTGGCCAGCCGCTGCCCAAGCGCCAGGACGAACTGGCCATCCACGGCCACGCTCTCGAAGCGCGCCTGTATGCCGAAGATGCCGACCGCGGCTTCCTGCCCTCCACCGGCACCCTGCGCCGCCTGCGCCTGCCGACCCCGTCGGCCAACGTGCGGGTGGACACCGGTGTGGAAGAAGGCGACAGCATCACCCCGTACTACGACCCGATGATCGCCAAGCTGATCGTCTGGGACGTGGACCGCGACGCCGCGCTGCGGCGCATGCGCCAGGCCCTGGCCGACTGCCAGGTGGTGGGCGTGACCACCAATGCCGGTTTCCTGCGGCGCCTGGTGCAGACCGATTCGTTCGCCAACGCCAAGCTGGATACCGCGCTGATCGAGCGCGAGCAGGCCGCACTGGCGGTCACCGGTGACGGTGAGCAGGCGCTGTGGGAACTGGCAGCGATCGCCGCCGTAGCAAGCACACCTGCCGCTGCCGCCGATGCACGCGACCCGCATTCACCGTGGCAGGCACAGGATGGCTGGCGGCTGGGCGTGCCTGCCGCGCGCTCGGTGCCGCTGCAGCAGGCAGAGCGGGCACGCACGCTGAAGGTGTGGACCACTGCCGATGGCTGGCGCGTGCAGTGCGGTGACGCCGCGCCGAAACAGGTGGTCGGCCATGCCGATGGCCAGACCCTGTCGGTGCAGATGGACGAGCGTCGTTGGCGGCTGCAGCTGCAGCGCGACGGCGATCAGCTGTACCTGTTCGCCAGCGATGGCCAGCACCGCTTCACCCTGCACGACCCGGTGGGCGAATCCGAGCAGGCCAGCGCCGATGCCGGCAGCCTGCTGGCACCGATGCCCGGCAGGATCGTCGCAACGCTGGTGGCGGCGGGCACGCAGGTCAAGCGCGGCACGCCGCTGGTGGTGCTGGAAGCGATGAAGATGGAGCACACCCTGCAGGCACCGGCCGATGGCACGGTGAAGGGCTATCGGGCCAAGGCCGGCGACCAGGTGGGCGACGGCGCGGTGCTGGTGGATTTCGAAGCAGCGTGATGGAGGGTGGGCCGGGCGCTGCCCGGCCTACCTGCTGCCACGAGGTCAAGGTTGCGGAGCCGGATTCCCGCGCCAGACCTGCTGCAGCGGGTCGAATTCACTGGTGATCTGGGCGTCCGCGCGCCACCCCAGGCCGCATATCATCACCGGGCTGGCATCGATGCCATCCAGCCCCAGCGCCTTCTCCACGTCGATCTCGTTGATCGCCGCGGTCACATAAGCGGCCAGTCCAAGCTCGGTGGCTGACAGCATCCATTGTTGCGACAGGTGCCCCGCATCAAGCAGCACCGCCCGGTAGGCCTTTGGATGGTGGCGGTATTTCCAGAAGCTGCGTGGGAAGCGTGCCACCTGGATGAGGTGCAGCGGGGCGTCGGCGAACCAGTCCTGCCCGGAAACAAAACCCAGCATCAAGGTGCGCAGGTCGTCGGTGGCAACGGCGACCGGTCGCAACGCGTGTTCCATCGGGTGGTAGTGATAGACGCCCGGCGCAAGACCATCGACAGCCAGAGCGACCACATAGGTTTCCAACGGATGCAGACCGCCGCCGGAAGGAATGTGCTTCTTCAGGAACTCCATGCCATCCCCCGGCCGCAATGCGGCGTGTGCCTGCACGGTACGCTTGAGTACCTGCGCCAACAGCGGCAGCGCCAACGTGCGCTGCGCGTCGAAGTTTCGGCAGGTTGCACGCTTTCGCAGCAGCTCGTCGCGCGCATCGTCAGGTGTATAGGGCAACATCAAGGGGTCGGTACCGGGCGCATCCACTGCGGCGGGCGGTGCACCGAACCTGGCATGCAGATCCTGCGCCGTGACCAGCTTGTGCTCGCGCATCTCACGCGCGCTGTTGATGCCGCCCCAGCGTCCCATCCGGTGCTGCAACGCCGACAGCGGCCACCAGTTGGCGTCGCGCACGCGCTGGTCGCGGTCACGATGCGAAGCCTCACCTGGCTCCTGGCTGATCACCAGACCGATCTCCAGCAGGCGTGCCAGCGCGGCGCCTTCGAGGCCGACCTGTGCAGGCTCCACCCAGCGATCCGGCTCGATGCGGCCCAGCACATCGATTTCCTCGATGCTCACCTCCACGGGTGCGTCCAGATGGGCGGCAAGGGCCTGCCAATGCATGCGCGTTACCAGTCCCGCCTGGCCCTGCAGCAGCAGGGAGAGGTCCAGCGAGACCTCGCTGCGGGGTTCGAACATCACGATAGCGCAACGTCGGATCTGCATCTTTCATCATCCACCAGTGGAAACCGTAGTATGCGGGTTGCCCGCAACGGCCGCGGTACTGTGGAGGCGCTTCTGTGCAATGCACACATCGCCCTAAATGCCGAGCGTTGGTGGCCGATACCGTAAGTTCTACTCTGGATGATCGACATGGCTACCGACCCTCGCCTTTCCGCTGAAGATGCCGGCGTACTGCTGGACAACCTCATCAACGATACAGCCTTCCGCGAACGCTTCGCCGAATCGCCGGCCAAGGCCCTCTCCAGCATCGGTCTGGATGCTGCCTTGGGTGAGAAGGACTGCATGAAGATCGACTCGCTCGCCCCGGTGGAGGAGCTTCGCCGCGTTCGCGACGGCCTGCAGAAACACCTCGCCAGCTCGCTGACCGCGATGAATGTGGTGTTCTGCTTCGAAGCGGGCAAAGTCGACGATTGCATCGGCGGCTGATACCGGCTCAGGGCGCGCCGCCCGCCTTCACCGGCGCGGCCCAGCTCGATACATCGTGCACGTTCAGCGGCTGCCAGACCTGCATCGCCGAGACTTCGGCAATGGCCTGGCCACGGTGGCGGGCCAGCCATTCCTGCTCGCGGCGCACGCCTGTTTCATCGCTCTGCGCACGTAGCGCATGCAGCAGTACCACGTGCGCCTGCACCGGCTCGCTGCCATCTAGCATCGGCTCGATCAGGGCCCGCGCAGCGTCCGGCCGTTGCCTCTGCAGTTCGCCCATCGCCGCAACCACGCGCATCCATTTACCGACCATCGGGCTGCGCTGGGCGCGCAGCAGCGCCTCGTTGGCATGCAGCCAGGCTTCGGCAACATCGGTCTGTCCCTGCCGCTGAGCCAGATAGACAAGGGCCAGCCACTGCAGGCTGCGGGCCTGCTGCATGGGATCGTCGCGATCTTCCAGCAGCGGCTGCAGCTGCGCTGCGATGGCCTGCAGTTCGGCTTTGTCGCCCGCCGCGCACAACGTGGTCACGCTGGCGTGCTGCAATCGCTGCTGTACCTGCATGTCCGCAAGCTCAGGTGCCGGTGCGTCCGCGCGCACGGCCGCCTGCATCGACGCGCAATCACCTTGGTCGGCAGCCAGCAGCAGCTGTGCACGCAGCCGCATCCGCTGCGCCAGCGCATCTCCGGTGCGCAGCTTCACAAGCAGCTGGCCGGCCTGTACGTAACGGCGCTGCGCCACAAATACATCGACGCCAGTGTCATCGGGATCATCGCGGCCGCGCAGCCCTTGTGCCTGCATCAGCGTTTCGGCGGCCAGCTGCGGTTGGTTGTGGGCGATCTGGATGCGTGCCAACTGCACCATCGGATACAGCCGCAGCGGATCCTGCGGTACGGACGCCGCATGTGCGTAGGATTCGGCTTCGCTGAAACGATTGTCCTGCAACAGAAGCCAGGACGTATTGGACAGCCCGGCGAAGGAATCGGGATAGACCTTGGCCAGCGTCCGCCATTGCTCCAGGGCCCAGCCGCCCGGTTCCAGTTCTTCCTGCCAGGCCTTCAGGTACAGGCGCTCGCGCGGTGGCAGGCGTTCCTGCTGGGCGAGCGCATGCTGCATCGCCTCGCGGGCCTGCCGCCCTTCTTCGGTGCGCGCCAGCAGCTTGGCCACGCCCATGTAGGCCAGCGCGAAACCGGGATCGATGTCGATCGCAGCCTGGTAGAGATTGCGTGCTTCCTCGAAGCGGCGCTGGCCCAGGGCATTCTCGGCCAGGGCATAGGCGCGCAGAGCACGCAGGTCACGGGTAGAGGCTTTCGGCAGCGGCAAGGACTGCTCCAGGCTGGCCACCGATTCGCCCAGGCCACGGCGCAGACGACCGACGACATCGTCCACCGCGAACATCATCTGGTCGGGGCCGTCGGCGGCGACGGTGAAGCTGCGCACCACCTGCCCGCTGCCGGGGGCCACCACGTCGATTCCCAGCTGATAGCCCCCTGCCTTGGGGCGTACGGTCGGCAGCAGGACCGCTCGGGCGCCTTCGCGCATGGCCACATCGATCGCTGCACTGCGGTTCAAGCGGGTATCGCCGGACAAGCGCGCCATTTCCAGGCTTTCGCGGATCTTGCCTTCGGACAGCACATTCACGTAGCGCGACTGTTCCAGTGCGATCAGGATCGCGTGGCGTGTCGATTCATCGAACACCGGCTCACCGGTGAAATTTTCAAGGTCGGCCAGCACCACCCAATCGCGCTCTGAGAATGCGATGGCCGGCTCCGGGCGCAGCAGGAACCAGCCCCCCACCACCACAGATGCCAGGATCAGGCTTTCCGCCAGCAATACCACCGGCTGCCGCCACAATGGCAGATCACGCCGTGCCTTGGCGTTGGCGCGCGGCGGGCGCAGCGGAGCAAAGCCGATCTCGCCAACTTCAATCACTTCCTGGACGGTCGGCATGCCTTTGAACCGCCAACGCCCGTGCGACTTCCATAGCAAGCGTTGGCCACGCTCGCCCAAAGCATCCGTGGCGCGTCGGGTCAGTGACTCGGCAACTGCCGACATCAGGATCTGGCCTGGGCGCGCCAGGGTCATCAGGCGCGCGGCCATCGGCTTGGCCAGGCCTTCGACTTCCATCGACTTGGCGCCGACCTTGACCGCTTCGGGACTGTTTTCCCAGGTCAGCACATCACCCACATGCAGGCCCGCTCGTGCGCGCAGCTCGACCCTGCGTTGTTCGCCCAGTGCCTGCAGGTCGCGCTGGTAATCCAGTGCAAAGCCGAGCGCATCCACCGGGCGTTCGAACAGCAGGAACAGACCGTCGGAACGGTCGATCAACTGCCCATTCCAGCGATGCTGCAACACCAGCACCAGACGGTCGTGCTCCTGGAACAGGGTGGCTGCGGCAGCGTCGCCGATACGCTCCACCAGTTGCAGCGAATCACACAGGTCGGTGAACAGCAGCGCCCGCAGCTGGGCGTTATGCGGGGCCGACGTTCCGTTGTCGCCATTCATCGCCAGGATCTCCGCTCAGTGTCCATCCGGGCCATTGGCCCACCGCAGGCAGTTGCCGCCTGCGCGCTTGGCTTGGTACAGCGCACGATCGGCGCGAGCGTACCACTCGCTCCAGTCCGCGTCAGGGGCCAGCAGGCTGGCACCGATGCTGGCCAGGCTGACGTGCGGGGTGCCATGGCTGCGCTCGAGCAGGCCGTGCACCGCGCTGAGGATGAATTCAGCCGCGTGCTGCACGATCTCGACATTGGCCCGGCGCAGGATCAGGCAGAACTCGTCGCCGCCCAAGCGGCAGGCCAGGTCATGTTCGCCGGCCATCGAGCGCAGGATGTTGCCCATGCTCTGCAGCACCCGGTCGCCGGCCTGGTGGCCGTGGCGGTCGTTGATCTGCTTGAAGCGGTCACAGTCGATCAGCAGCAGCGCCTGCGGCGGCCCCTCTTCCTGCGTGCGGCATTCCTGCAGGAACAGGGCCAGGCCACGGCGGTTGTGCAGGCCGGTCAGTTCGTCGGTGCGCACCAGCTCACGCGTGTGGGTCAGCTGGTGGGTGGTGATGTACAGGTTGTCCAGCGCGGCTTCCAGGTCATGGTTGCGCCGCCGCAGCTGGCTGATCAGGGCCTGCTCGTTGGTCAGCACACGCAGGATCGTGCGCCGCAGGAAGTAGGCCACCAGCCCCGGGTCGGACTCGACCAGGCGATGGAAATCAGCCGGTCCCAGTTCCAGCACGTGGCAGTCGGCCATCACCCGCGCGCTGGCGCTGCGCGGATGGTCGCCCATCAACAGGCCGAGCTCACCGAAGAACTCATGCCGGCCGAGTGTCTTGAGCACCAGGTCCTCGCCGAAATCCAGCTCGATCAGGCCTTCGAGGATGATGTACATGCACTCGCCGCGATGGCCGCGGTGGAACAGCCACTGGCCCGCCTGCAGACGGCAGGGCTGGGCAAACCGGGCAAACAGGGCGACCTCTTCGTCGGAAAGCAGCGCATGCACGATCTCGGCCATCGCCACCTTGGCGATACCGGTTGTCGTGTCGATGTTCTCGGCCGCACCCCTGCCGGTCATTCCCTGCACCCGCCGCCAGCGTCCCCTGGTGAGCCGCGGAGCATATCAGTGAATCAAACTGTGCGCCGCTTCTCATTTTTGTGAAGACGCGGTGCCCCGCCCTGCATGACTCAACCGTGCCCATTCACACGCGTTGGGCGCAGGAAGAAAGAAAGCCATATCAATAGCTTACGGTGACCGCGACGCCGATTGTCGCAGCAGCCGCAGATACAACAACGCCGGCAGATCCCCCGATCTGCCGGCGTCGTCTGGCCCTTCCCTGGCCACCCTGATCAGTCCGAGCCCTGGTCGCGCCGGCCGCTGGCCGACAGCATCAAGGACTGCGGGAACACAAAGGGTTGCCGGCCAGCGGCCGGCACGACCAGATCACGCAGCCCGTTCGCTGCGCTCGCCATGGAACTGCTCTTCCTCGGTCGAGCCGGTCAGCGCGGTGGTCGAGGACTGCCCCTGCTGGATCGCCTGGGTCACCGCATCGAAGTAGCCGGTGCCGACTTCGCGCTGGTGCTTGACCGCGGTGAAGCCGCGCTCGGCCGCTTCGAACTCGGCTTCCTGCAGCTCCACGAAGGCGCTCATCTGCCGGCGCGCATAGCCGTGGGCCAGATTGAACATGCCGTAGTTCAGCGCGTGGAAACCGGCCAGGGTGATGAACTGGAACTTGTAGCCGTAGCTGCCCAGCTCCTTCTGGAACCTGGCAATGGTGGCGTCGTCCAGGTTCTTCTTCCAGTTGAAGCTGGGCGAGCAGTTGTAGGCCAGCAGCTTGCCCGGGAACTTCGCATGGATCGCCTCGGCGAACTTTCGCGCGAATTCCAGGTCCGGCTTGCCGGTCTCGCACCACACCAGGTCGGCATACGGTGCGTAGGCCAGGCCGCGGCTGATGGCCTGGTCCAGGCCGTTGCGGGTCTTGTAGAAGCCCTCCACGGTGCGCTCGCCGGTGGCGAACGGCTTGTCGTTGCCATCGATGTCGCTGGTCAGCAGATCAGCCGCCTCGGCGTCGGTACGCGCCACCAGCAGGGTCGGCACGCCCAGCACGTCGGCGGCCAGCCGCGCGGCGTTGAGCTTCTCGATCGCCTCGCGGGTCGGCACCAGCACCTTGCCACCCATGTGCCCGCACTTCTTCACCGAGGCCAGCTGGTCTTCGAAGTGCACGCCGGCGGCACCGGCTTCGATCATCGCCTTCATCAGCTCGAAGGCGTTGAGCACGCCGCCGAAACCGGCTTCGGCGTCGGCCACGATCGGCTGCAGGAAGTCGATGTCATCCTTGCCTTCGGCATGGTGCAGCTGGTCGGCACGCAGCAGCGTGTTGTTGATGCGCTTGACCACCGCCGGCACCGAATCGGCCGGGTACAACGACTGGTCCGGGTACATCTGCCCGGCCAGGTTGGCATCGGCCGCCACCTGCCAGCCGGACAGGTAGATCGCCTTCAGCCCGGCCTTCACCTGCTGCATGGCCTGGTTGCCGGTCAGCGCGCCGAGCGCGTTGACGAAGTCGCGCTCATGCAGCGACTTCCACAGCTTTTCCGCGCCCAGCCGGGCCAGCGAATGCTCGATATGGACGGTGCCACGCAGGCGCACCACGTCGGCGGCGCTGTAGTTGCGCTGGATGCCTTCCCAGCGCGGATTGGTGTCCCAGTCATGCTGGATCTGTTCGGCAGTGGGCAGCGTGCTCATGTCTATCTCCAGTTCGGTTCGTGCGGATGCAGCGGGGAAGGAAGCGGCGGGAAAACCGGCATGCAGCGGTCAGTCGATGCGCGCGTACGCCGGCAGGGTCAGGAAGTCGGTCAGTTCGTTGCTGCGGCTCAACTCGGCCAGCAGGGTGATGGCTTCTTCGATGCGGCCGCCACCGGGCAGCGCCGAGGTGTCGCCGAGGCGCGCCGGCAGCTGCGCCAGGGTGGTATCGAGCAGCGCCAGATCGATGGCAGTGCCGTCGTCCAGCTGCTGGCCCGGGGTATGCAGCCACTGCCACAGCTGGCTGCGACTGATCTCGGCGGTGGCCGCGTCCTCCATCAGGTGGTGGATCGGCACGCAGCCGTTGCCATCCAGCCATGCGGCCAGGTAGCGCACGCAGACTTCGACATTGCCTTCGAAGCCAGCGCGGGTGATCGTGCCCGGCGGCCGCGCGATCAGTTCATCGCGACCCACGCGCACATCCTGGCGCAGCACGTGGTGCTGGTTGGGCGTTGGCATGTGCTCGTCGAAGATCGCCATCGCCACCGGAATCAGCGCCGGATGGGCGACCCACGTGCCATCGTGGCCAGCGCTCACTTCGCGCAGCTTGTCGGCACGCACCCGCGCCATCGCCTGCTCGTTGGCGGCGGCATCGTTGTTGATCGGAATCTGCGCGGCCATGCCGCCCATCGCATGTGCGCCGCGGCGATGGCAGGTCTGGATCAGCAGTTCCGAATACGCCTTCAGGAACGGCTGGGTCATGGTCACTTGGCCACGCTCGGGCAGCACGCGGTCAGCGTGGCGGCGGAAGGTCTTCAGGTACGAGAAGATGTAATCCCAGCGCCCGCAGTTGAGGCCGACGATGCGATCGCGCAGGGCGTGCAGGATCTCATCCATCTCGAACACTGCCGGCAGCGTTTCGATCAGCACGGTCACCTTGATCTGCCCGTGCGGCAGGCCGAGCATGCCTTCGATGTGCGACAGCGCGGTCTCCCACAGCGCCGCCTCTTCCATGCTCTGCAGCTTCGGCAGGTAGAAGTACGGACCGCGGTCCCTGGACTGCAGCGCGCGCGCATTGTGGAAGGCAAAGACCGCCGCATCGAACAGGCCGCCGGCGAGGAACTGGCCATCCACGCGCACATGCTTTTCGTCCAGGTGCCAGCCGCGCGGACGCACGATCAGCACCGCCTGCTCCTCATAAGGGCGCAGTGCGTAGTGCTTGCCATTGGGTGCGGTGTACTGCAGGTCGCCGCGCACCGCAGCGGCCAGCGACTGCTGACCGGCCAGCAGGTTGCGCCAGGTCGGCGAGGTCGAATCCTCGAAGTCGGCCATGAACACCTTGGCGCCGGAGTTCAGCGCGTTGATGACCATCTTCGGATCGGTCGGGCCGGTGATCTCGACGCGACGGTCCTGCAGCGCGGCCGGCAGCGGCGCCACGGTCCAGTCACCGCTGCGGATCGCGGTGGTGTCCTGGCGGAAGTCCGGCAGGCCGCCCTGGTCGAAGAATGCCTGGCGCTCGCGACGGGCCTGCAGCCGCGCCTGCCGGCCGGGTTCCACTGCCCGGTGCAGGGACACCAGCAGGGCCAGCAACGGCGCCGGCAGCACGGTGGCCTGGCCCGCCACCTGGGTCGCCAGGGCAATGCCCGGCGTGGCCTTGGCGGCGGTGGAGGGAACAGCGGAAGCGACGGCGGACATGGCAGAACTCCAGCGTGGGGGAACGACTCCACCGTGCGGCCGCAGCCCTGTATTTGGCAAAACAGTTTTTGCAATGCTTTACATAATTTGTGCTAATACTTGTGACGCCATGACCACGCGTAGCCCGCCAAGTCCTCGTTTTTCCTACAAATCCGATCGGCTGAAGCCGCTGCGCGCGTTCTGCCAGACGGTGCGCCTGGGCTCAGTCTCACGGGCGGCTGAGGCACTTTTCGTCAGCCAACCGGCCATCAGCCTGCAGTTGCAGGCGCTGGAGCGTGAGCTGGGGGTCCCTCTGTTTGAGCGCAGCGGCCGGCGCCTGGTGCCCAGTCGCGAGGGCCAGCTGCTGTATGAAATGGCGCAGCCGCTGGTGGAGAGCCTGGACGGCCTGGAAGCGCGCTTCCGCGACAAGGTGCGCGGGCTGGACGCGGGCGAGCTGAACATCGCTGCCAACAGCTCGACCATCCTGTACCTGCTGCCGAAGATCGTCGAACGCTTCCGCCAGCATTACCCCGACGTACGCCTGACCCTGCACAACGCCATCAGCGCCGACGGCACCGACCTGCTGCGCGAGGATGCCGCCGACCTGGCGATCGGCTCGATGACCGATGTGCCGGCCGACCTCAGCTATGCGCCGGCCTACCGTTTCGAACAGGTGCTGATCGCCCCGCACGACCATCCGCTGGCCAGCGGTGGCGAGCTGGAACTGGCCGACATCGCCCGTTACCCGCTGGTGCTGCCGCCGAAACGGCAGATCACCTACCGGCTGGTGGACCAGGTGTTCCAGCGTCACCGCATCGCCTACACCGTTGCGCTGGAAGTGGGCGGCTGGGAGGTGATCAAGCAGTACGTGGCGATGGGCATGGGTATTTCCATCGTGCCGGCGCTGTGCCTGAACGATGCTGACCGCGAACGGTTGGCCGCACGGTCGATGAAGCGCTGGTTCCCGGAGCGGAGTTACGGGGTGATCGTGCGGCGCGGCAAGGCGCTGTCGGCGCAGGCGCGGGCGTTCATCGAGCTGATCCAGCCAGAGTTGTTCAGCCCACGCGATTACGACCAGAGCGGGCATTCGGAGCGGTGAGGGGTTGTCGGCAGGGCTGCGCCCTGCACCTGCCGAATCTACGGCAACGGCAACGGCAACGGCAAAGGCAACAGCGGGGATTCCATGGGATGGCGGGACGGTGTGGGTGGGCAGGACACGCCGTAAACCCGTCCTTGGGGGCTCGATGGCGCCATCCATGGCGCCAACGGTCCTGCCCACCCACACCGCCCCACCTCTGACAGATTTCCGCGATCTGTCAGAACGGCATGGCCTGCTCTTGGTGGGTGTCGACCTTGGTCGACACGGTTGATCCACGCCATGCGTGGATGACGATTCCCGGCGTCGGGCTGGATAGACTGCATCCATGTCCATCGAACTTCGCCACCTGCGCTACTTCCTTGCCGTTGCCGATACCCTGCACTTCGGCCAGGCGGCCGAGCGGTTGGGGATGTCGCAGCCGCCGCTCAGCCAGCAGATCCGGCAGCTGGAGGAACTGATCGGTGCGCGCCTGTTCGTGCGCAGCCATCGGCGTGTGCAGCTGACCGCTGCAGGGGAACTGCTGCAGGAACGTGCGCGCAGCATCGTGCAGCAGGTGGAATCGGCGGTGGATGAAGTGCAGCGCGCGCAGCGTGGCGAGCAGGGTGAGCTGCGTATCGGCCTGACCCGGGCCACGCCGTTGTCACCGCAGATTCCGCGTTCGATCCTGCAGTACCGCCAGCAGTATCCGCAGGTGCGGCTGCAGCTGAGCGAGATGAACACCCTGCAGCAGATCGATGCGCTGCTCGATGGCAGCCTGGATGTGGGCATCATCCGCAAGCGCACGCTGCCGGCCGAGCTGGTGGCGCACAGCCTGTTCGTCGACCCGCTGGCGTTGATCGTGCATGCCGACCACCCTGCCCTGCGTCGCCTGTCGAAAGGCGGGACGCTGGCGTTGCGTGATCTGGCGCAGGAACCGTTCGTGGCGTTCCGCCGTAGCGCCGGGGCGGGCATCCATGACCACATGATCGCGCTGTGCGCGGCAGCGGGTTTCACCCCGCGCATCGTGCAGGAAGCCGGTGAGGCTTCAACGCTGATCAGCCTGGCCGCTGCGGGACTGGGTGCGGCGATCCTGCCTTCGTCGTGCGACCACATCCGGGTGGAAGGTGCGCGCTTCGTGCCGCTGGCCGATGCCGGCGCGCATTCGGAAGTGCAGTTGGCGTGGCGCCGCGAGGGGGTGACACCGTTGATCCGCAATTTCGCCGGGCTGCTTCGCGAGGCGTTTGCGGAAGCGTGAGGTGCATCTCGCCCGGTAGTGGCCAACCTTGGTTGGCCCAGGGCCACAACGCCGACCAAGGTCGGCATCTACCAGGGCAGGATCAGGCGGTCACCGGCTGCGGCGCGCGCTGCTGCAGCGCCCACACGATGCCACCGCCGATCAGGGTCAGCAGCGCGGCGAACGCGCACACGCCCAGCCAGTCCCACGCGGCATAGGCCAGACCACCCACGCCGCCCAGCACGCTCGAGCCCAGGTAGTAGGCAAACAGGTACAGCGCCGACGCTTCCGCACGCATGGAGCCGGCACGGCTGCCGACCCAGCTGCTGGCCACCGAATGGCCACCGAAGAAACCGAAGGTCACCAGCGCGATGCCCACTGCCATCGCCGGCAGCCACGGCATCGCCAGCAGCACGATGCCGGCGGCGATCAGGCCGAAGGAGATCGCCAGGATGCGACCGCGCCCATGGCGCGTGGCCTGCTGGCCCATCCACGCCGAACTGAAGGTGCCGACCAGATACACGCTGAAGATCAACCCGACCACGGTCTGGCTGAGGTGGTAAGGCGGCGCCAGCAGGTGGTAGCCGAGGTAGTTGTAGAGGGTGACGAACACACCCATCAGCACGAACGAGGTGGCGAACAGCCACGGCAGGCCGGGATCGGCGAACAGCGTGCGCCAGCGCGCGGGCAGCTGGCGCAGGCCACTGCGACTGGCCTGGAAGTGACGCGACGGCGGCAGCTGCAGCCACAGCAGCACGGTGCTGGCGATGGCGATGATCGAGACCACGCCGATGCCCCAGCGCCAGCCCCAGTGGTCGGCGATGATGCCGGCCAGCAGGCGCCCGCTCATGCCACCGATGGCGTTGCCGCCGATGTACAGGCCCATCGCCAGGCCCAGCGCGCGGCTGTCCATCTCTTCCACCAGGTAGGTCATCGCCACCGCCGGCACGCCGCTCAATGCCAGCCCCAACAGGGTGCGCAGCACCAGCAGGGTGGCCCAGTCGTCGACCAGTGCGGTGCACAGCGACAGCGTGGCCGAGGCCAGCAACGCAACGATCATCAGCGGGCGCCGGCCGACCGCATCGGACAGCAAGCCCGCCAGCAGCATGGCCACGGCCAGGGTGCCGGTGGTCAGCGACAGCGACATCGCGCTGCCGGCAGCGGACACGCCGAAGTGGCGACTGAACTCGGGCAGCAGTGGCTGCACCGTGTACAGCAGGCCGAAGGTCGAAAAGCCAGCCAAAAACAGCGCCAGCGCGGTGCGGCGGAAGGCCGGCGTTCCCTGCTGGATGCGGGTGTCGACGGGAGCGTGGTCAGTACGGGGACGGTCGGCGAGGGCCGCCGGGGTATCGCCAGTCATGGGAGCGGTGGGCCGTGGGGGCGGCCGGATTGGAGGGGACGGGCCCCAGACTAGGCCCGTCCATCCAGTCGATCCATAACCCGATAGGTCATGATTGATACTTCTGGCATATCGATAAGCTTACAGCTGCTGCCACTCAAAGCCGTCGCCACGGCGGTAGTACACCGCGACTGCGCGGCCATAGATCTTGTCCGCATCGACAAAGCCGAAGAAGCGACCGTCGAAGCTGTTGCCACGATGGTCGCCCAGCACCAGCACCTTGCCGGCGGGCACCTGCAGATCCGCGATGTCCGGGCCACCGCCGCTGTCCAGATCGAGGCTGGCGCGGCGCTCTCCGAAAGCTTCGGTGTCGGCCAGGTCGGCGATCTGCAGCGGCTGGCCGTTGATGCTCAGGTGGCCATCGCGCAGCTGCACGTGGTCGCCGGCCACGGCGGCGACGCGCTTGATCAGGCGGGTGCCATCGGCCGGCGAATCGAACACCGCCACCTCACCACGCTGCGGCGTGCCGGCAGCCAGCAGCTCCTGGCTGGTGAACGGCAGGCGCAGGCCGTAGGCGCGCATGTCCACCACCACCCGGTCACCCGGTTGCAGCGTCGGCTGCATCGAACCGCTGGGCACGACGTAGTGGTTGGCGAGGGTGTCGCGGGCGGCAGCGAGCAGGCCCAGCATCACCAGCAGCGGCAGTGCCTCCTTCTTCAGCCAGGTGAGCGCGCGCTCTGGGAACGGCGGACGGGCTACAGCATCCATGTCAGGCTCCGGGTGGTGGGTGGGCATCAGACCGCAAGGGCAGGCGTGAGGTTCCCGGGCATCATGCCGGTCTCCATGCCCGTGCCGATCAACAGTCGGCAGCCACCGGGTGCATTCCGGCCGGACGTTATGAAGGTTTTACGCCCGGGCCGGGCACTGGGCATCGCACCTTTACGGCCCCCACGCGCATCGTATGCCTACCGCGCCGCAGGGCGCTTTGCGCAAGGTGTTGTATGACCCTCCTGGTGATCCGGCATGCGTCGCCGTCGGTGCCGCGTCCGCTGCTGCCGGCCGAGTTGTCCGGCCATCCGGTGCTGTGCACCGACTGCGCCAGCTTGGCCGATGTGCGCCAGTGTCTGTGCCAGCCGCAGGCGCGCACCGCGGACTGGGTGCTGCTTGATGTCGGCGTCGCCGACGAGGCGCAATGGTGTGCCGAGGGCGGTGCGCTGCAGGCGGCGCTGGACGGTCTGCCGGCGGAGTACATCGAACTGCAGTCGCCGCACCAGCCCGGTCTGGAGGCGCGCCTGCGCCTGCAGCACGGCCCGGCCGCCGTGGTGGTCGACCAGCGCAGCCAGCAGGCGGGTTATCCGCTGTCATTGGCCATCGTCAGCCGTCGCCTGGCACGGGAGGGCTGAGCCATGTCGATCTTCATCATCCGTGGCCCGGAAGCGGCGGGCGCGTTGATCCGCACCGCCGCGCCGCTGCCGGCGCCGGTACTGAAATCACTGGTGCACCGTGCGATCGATGCGGGCACCAGCGTGGCGATCCGCGCCTGCGGTTCGGAGCAGGAACTGCTGGACGCGCTGCGCGTGGCCGACCACAGCCGTGGCGAGGTGACGCTGCTGGATCCGGGCGCATGTGCCGACAGCCTGCGCCTGCAGCGGCTGCTGCCCTACCTGCACAACGCGTACGTGGAAGTGCATGACGATGGCGCCGTGGCCGAGCCGTGCCTGCCGGCCGGTGTTGGCCAGCGCCTGGGCATCGCCGCCGGGTACGGCGCGCAGAGCTATGTACTGGCGCTGGATATCGCGCTGGATCACCTGGGGTTGGCCGAGCAGGCGAACCGGGTGCATGTAGGGACGTGATGGCCGGGCTGCGGCCGGCACCCGGCGGTAGTGCCGGCCGCTGGCCGGCAACCTCAACAACAACAACAGCAACAGCAGAGGCTGGCATTGCGTGGGATGGCGGGGTGGGTCCGGTTGCGGGGGACGCTGCAAGTACGTCCATGTAAGCTCGGTCGCGCCATCCATGGCGCTCACGCCCCCGCAACCGGACCCGCCCCGCCTTCGACAGATTTCCGCGACCTGTCGGAATGGCATGACCTGCTCTTGATGGGTGTCGACCTTGGTCGACACATGGATCCACGCCATGCGTGGATGAGCGACACAACGAAAAACGGCGGGGTTGCCCCCGCCGTTTTGTTTTTCGTACTTCAGGCCGCGCTTACTTCAGGCCGCGGAACTTCAGCAGCGGCTCCACCGACGGGTCCTTGCCGCGGAAATCGCGGTACAGGGTCGACAGCTCCACGCTGTTGCCGCGCGAGAGGATCTTGTCGCGGAATTCCTGGCCGTTGGCGGCGGTCAGGCCACCGTGTTCGGTGAACCACTGGTAGGCGTCATGGTCCAGCACTTCCGCCCAGAAGTAGGCGTAGTAGCCGGCCGAGTAACCGCCACCCCAGATGTGGTCGAAGTAGGTGGTGCGGTAACGCGGCGGCACTTGCGGCAGATCGACCTTGAACTTCTTCAGCGCGCTCGCTTCGAAGGCGCCGACGTCCTGCAGCGGGGCATCGGCCTTCTGCGTGTGCCAGGCCAGGTCGAGCAGTGCCGCCGACAGGTACTCGGTGGTCGCATAGCCCTGGTTGAAGCTGCGCGCCTTGAGGATCTTGTCGACCAGTTCCTGCGGCATCGCTTCGCCGGTCTTGTAGTGCTTGGCGTAGTTGGCGAACACCTTCGGGTCCAGCGCCCAGTGCTCGTTGAACTGCGACGGGAACTCGACGAAATCGCGCGAGGTGGCGGTACCGGCGATCGACGGGTACTTCACGTTCGAGAACATGCCATGCAGTGCATGGCCGAACTCATGGAACATCGTGGTGACGTCGTCGAAGCTGATCAGCGCAGGCTGGCCGGCGGCCGGCTTGGTGAAGTTGCAGACGTTGTAGACCACCGGCTTGGCACCGGTCAGGCCGTCCTGTTCGACGAACACGTCCATCCAGGCGCCACCGGACTTGCTGTCACGCTTGAAGTAGTCGGTGTAGAACAGGGCCAGCGAGGTGCCGTCCTTGTCGAACACTTCGTACACCTTCATGTCCGGGTTGTAGGTCGGAATGTCGGTGCGCGGCTTGAAGGTGATGCCGTACAGCTGGGTGGCGGCGTAGAAGACGCCGTTCTGCAGCACGTTGTCCAGCTCGAAGTACGGCTTGATCTGCGACTCGTCCAGATCGTACTTGGCCTTGCGCACCTGCTCGGCGTAGAAATCCCAATCCGAGGCGGCCACCTGGAAACCACCCTTCTGGGCGTCGATCACCTTCTGGATCTCACCGGCTTCGGCACGCGCCTTGGCGGTGGCGGCAGGCACGGTGTCGGTCAGCAGCTTCAGTGCGGCCGCCGGGGTCTTGGCCATCTGGTCGCCCAGCTGGTAGTCGGCGAAGGTGTCGAAGCCGAGCAGCTTGGCCTTCTGCGCACGCAGCTGGGCCAGGCGCTGCACGGTCTGCCGGGTGTCGTTGGCATCGCCACGCTCGGCACGGGTTTCCGAAGCCTTCAGCACGGCGGCGCGCTGGTCGCGGTCGGTCAGCGAACCGAGCACCGGCTGCTGGGTGGTGTTCTGCAGCGGCAGCAGGAACTTGCCATCCAGCTTGCGGTCCTTGGCGGCGGCGGCGGCATTGTTGACCGCGCCCTCGTCCAGACCGGCCAGCTTGGCCTTGTCGTCCACCACGACCGCAGCCGCGGCGGTTGCAGCCACCAGGCGGGTGTGGAACTGGGTGGACAGCGTGGTTTCTTCCACGTTTAGCTTGCGCAGGCTCGCCTTGTCGGCGTCGGACAGCTGCGCGCCCGAGCGCACCAGGCCGTCGTAGTAATGCTCGACCAGGCGCTTCTGCACCGGATCCAGGCCCAGCGTCTCACGCTGGTCGTACAGCGACTTCACGCGCGCGAACAGCTTCGGATCGAGGTTGATCTCGTCCTGGTGCGCGGCCAGCTTCGGCGCCACTTCTTCCTGGATCTTCTGGCGGGCATCGTTGGTGTCGGCCTGGACCAGGCCGAAGAAGATGCGCGACACGCGGGTCAGGGTCTCGCCGCTGCGCTCCATCGCCACGATGGTGTTGTCGAAGGTGGCCGGCTCGGCGCTGTCGGCGATCTTGCGCACGTCGGCCAGATGCTGGCGCATGCCTTCTTCGAACGCCGGCAGGTAATCGCTGTCCTTGATCTTGTCGAACGGCGGTGCCTGGAACGGCAGGCTGCTGGCGGTCAGCAGCGGATTGGTGGAGGCTTCGGCCGGCTGCTGGGCCGGTGCATTCTGGGCTTCGGACACGGGGGTGGACTCCTTGCCGGAACAGGCCGCCAGCGCCAGGCTGATGGCGGCGGCCAGGACTACGGTACGCGACATGTAAAACGCTCCTTGGGCAGACGGTACGGGATGGCAGCCGTCCACCCTACTCCTGTCACGGGCGCCCGGCATGTGCCGGACGTGGCGTCTACGCTGCCGGCGGCGGCCGGCTCAGACCGTGCCGCGGGTCTTGCCGATCCAGGGCCGGTAGAACTCGCGGATGGTCGCCATGTCTGCGGCATCATCGCCGGTCGGCGTGAACAGCGGGCCGATGCCGATGGTCTTTTCCGGGTAGTGGAAATACGCTGCCAGGATCGGCACGTCGGCCATCCGCGCAATCTTCAGGAAGCCGGCCTTCCAGTCCTTCACGGCCTTGCGGGTGCCCTCGGGGGTGATGGCGAACCACATCTTCTCGTTGTTGCGCAGCAGGTCCACGGCCTGGCCGACAGTGCCCTGCGGCGAGCTGCGATCCAGCGGGATCACGCCCAGCTTGTGCAGCAGCGGGCCCAGTGGCCACCAGAACAGCGAGGCCTTGCCCAGCACCTTCACTTTCATGCCCAGTGCGATCTTGGCGGCCATGCCCCACAGCCCGTCCCAGTTGGACGAATGCGGAGCGATGATGAAGACCAGCCTGGGAACGTTCGGCAGCGTACCGGTCACTTTCCAGCCGCCCATGCGCAGCGTGCAGCGCGCCAGCCAGCGCAGGAAACGGTTGGGCTTGACCTGCGGCATGTTCGGCGGAATGGCCGGCAGCAACGGCGTCGGGTTGTTCAAGCAATCACTCCCAGTCACGTGATGAGCGCCCGCGCTTGATCTGCGCGCGCCCGCGTTTGGCGTCCAGACGACGCAGTTTCGACCCGAAGGTCGGCTTGGTGGCCTTGCGTGGTTTGGGCACGCTCAGCCCGGCCTGGATGAAGGCCGCCAGCCGCTCGCGCGCATCCTCGCGATTGCGATCCTGGGTGCGGAAACGTTGCGCGTCGATGACCAGCACGCCTTCGCCGGTCATGCGCCGGTCGCGCCGCGCCAACAGGCGCTCGCGCAGCGGCTCGGGCAACGAGGGCGAGCCGGCCACGTCGAAACGCAGTTCGACCGCGGTGGAGACCTTGTTGACGTTCTGGCCGCCGGCACCACTGGCACGCACGAAACGCTCGACGATCTCGCCGTCGGGGATTTCAAGCTGCGCGCTGATGATGACCGGTCCACTGCCCATCCGCGCATTGTAGCGGCAGCCGCGTTGCCGTGGCTGCCATCGCGCCCCGTATGCCGCCGATCAGGCACCGAACACGCCGCCTTCGCCTTTGCCGGGGGTATGCTTGCCATCCCGTGTACTGCAGGACGCTCCGCATGATCCGCTTCGTTCCCTCCCTGTTGCGCCGCGCGACCCTGCTGCTGGTGCTGGCCGCAGCCAGCGCGCCGGTGCTGGCCGCAGCCCCCACCGATGGCGACATCAACCGCCTGCTGTCGGCCTCGCGTGCGCAGAGCATGATCGACACCATGCTGCCGCAGATCGAAGCGATGCAGCAGCAGCAGTTCCAACAGGTCGCCGCACAGCGCAAGCTCAACGCCCAGCAGCAGGAACAGCTGCAGCGCATCCAGGCCCGTACCAGCCAGACCCTGCGCCAGGCACTGTCGTGGCAGCAGCTGCGGCCGATGTACGTGGACCTGTACAAGAAGACCTTCAGCAAGGAAGACGTGCTGGCCATGGCCGAGTTCTACGAGAGCCCGGCCGGCCAGAGCCTGCTCGACAAGACCCCGGCGCTGATGCAGAACGTGATGGTGGCGATCCAGACGCGCATGCAGCCGCTGTTCGCCGATCTGCAGAAGGATCTGGAAGCGATCGTCAACGAGCCGGAAAAGAAGTGAGGCGGTAGCGCCGGGCCATGCCCGGCGAGCGCGAAGCGCGGCCGTTTCATCGCAGAAGCCGCCGGGCATGGCCCGGCGCTACCGCTACGGAACGTGCCAGCCGAACAGGTCCAGCGCCTTCTGGAATTCACCGTCGACCGGCGCGCACACATCCACCGTGCCACCATCCGGATGCGGAAAGCGCAGGCGCTCGGCGTGCAGCAGCATGCGGTGCACACCCTGCATGCGGAAGTTGCGGTTGTGCCGGCCATCACCATGGCTGGTATCACCGATCAGGTGATGTGACAGGTGCTTGAGATGGCGGCGGATCTGCCGGAAGCGCCCGGTCAGCGGCTGGCAGCGCAGCAGTGCATAGCGCGAGCTGGTGAACTCGCCCACCGGTACCGACAGTTCGCCGGTAGCCAGGCGCTGGAAGTCGGTGACCGCCGGCTTCTTCACCGGCTTGCCGGGACCGCCATCCAGATCGTGGTCGACCTGCCAGGCCTCCTCGGCCGGCCAGCCGCGGCAGATGGCCAGGTAATCCTTGCTCACCTCGCCGCCCATCAACGACTTGCCCAGCGCACTGGCCGTATCACGGTCGAAGGCCAGCAACAGGCAGCCGCTGGTGGCGCGATCCAGGCGATGGACCAGGAAGATCGGCCGACCCAGCTGCTCGCGCAGGCGATCGGCGAGGAAATCATCTTCGCCACGGGCCAGCTTGCTGTCATGGACCATCAGCCCGGCCGGCTTGTTGACCACGGCCAGTCGTTCATCCAGGTGCAGCAGCTGCAGGGGCGCGGTTTCAGTCTCGACCGCGGCGAGGGTGTCAGGTTCGGTACTCACCGCGCGATTATCCGGATGACGCGCTGAACAGGGTAGTGCCGGCCGCTGGCCGGCAACGTCGAGGTCGCCCGATGACTGCGGTTGCCGGCCAGCGGCCGGCACTACCGCACCAGGCCAGCGACCCGCGCTACCGGGGTGACGCCCGGTCAGGTGTTGCGCAGCGCCAGCAGTTCGCCATTGCCCACCGGCACCAGGCTGGTGGTGAACGCCGCATCGGCGGCCAGCAGGGCGCGCAGCGGCGCCATCTCACCGGCATGCGAGGTGGCGTTGTCGACCACCAGCAGGCCGCCGGGGCGCAGTACCCGACGCAGCTGCGGCCACCAGCCCGCGTACTGCCCGCGATCCGAATCCAGGAACAGCAGGTCGATGCAGCCCTGCTCGGCCTGCGCCAGCCACTGACCGGCATCACCGTGGACCAGGTTGATGCGCTCGCCCAATCCACTGCGGGCGAAATTCGCGCGGGCCATCGCCACCTTGTCGGCAGCGAGCTCCAGCGTGGTCACCTGGCCATCGATCGCGGCCGCCGCTTCGGCCAGCCACAGCGTGGAATAACCGTTGGACGTACCGATCTCCAGCACGCGGCGGGCGTTGCCGAAACGCACCAGCACCGACAGCAGTTCACCGGTGTCGGCGGTGATGTTGAGCATGCGCCGACCGCGCTCGGTTTCGCACGCATCGTTGTCGCTGCCGAACTGCGCGAGCTCCTGTTTGAGCGCGCTCAGCGCATCCATCATCGCCACCACGCACGCGCCAGTGCGAACGCTCCAACCGCACCGGACACCCAGCTCCACGCCGGCACGTCGCCCCAGTACCAGCCCGGCGGCTGCAGCACGTACATCAATGCGGCGATCGCCAGCAGGCCGACGCCGGTGATCGCACCGACCGCATGCTTCTGCAGGCGCTGCACGCTGGCGTCCAGCGCAACCAGATCGCGCGAGCGCATCGCCAGTTCATGGCGACCTTCCACCTGCTGGGTCAGCCAGGCGTGCACCAGGCGCGGCATGTCCGGCGCATGGGTCATGATTTCCGGCAGGCGCTTGCCGATCTCGCGCACCACGCGGCGCGGGCTGTAGCGCTCGCGCAGGATCTTCGCCAGCACCGGTTTGGCCACGGCCCAGATATCGATCTGCGGGTCCAGCTGGCGGCCGACGCCCTCGATGTTGAGCAGGGTCTTCTGCAGCAGGATCAACTGCGGCTGCAGGGTCAGCTGGTAGCGCTGGGCCACGCGGAACAGCTTCATCAGCACTTCGGCCAGCGAGATCTGCGACAGCGGGCGGGTGAAGTACGGCTCGCACACCGAACGCACTGCCGCTTCCAGATCATCGATGCGCACGTTGTCGGGCATCCAGCGCGCCTGCACGTGCAGTTCGGCGATGCGGCGGTAGTCGCGGTTGAAGGTGGCCATGAAATTCTCGGCCAGGTAGTACTGATCTTCCTGCGAGAGCTGGCCCATGATGCCGAAGTCCAGCGCGATGAAGCGCGGGTTGTCGCGGCGTGCCGGATCGATGTCGACCCAGATGTTGCCGGCGTGCGCGTCGGCATGGAAGAAGTTGTCGCGGAACACCTGGGTGTAGAACACCCGCACGCCTTTGGCGGCCAGCGCCTTGCGGTCGATGCCGGCCTTGTCCAGCGCGGCGATGTCATCGGAGGGGATGCCCCACACGCGCTCCAGGGTCAGTGCGCGCTCGGCGGTATGGCTCCAGATCACTTCCGGTACGTACAGGTCGTCGGAGTTCTCCCAGAAGCGGCGCAGCACGCTGGCATTGGCGCCTTCGCGCTGCAGGTCCAGCTCGGCGGCCAGGGTGTTCTCCACCTCGGCCACCACTTCGCGCGGGCGGATCTTGTCGGCGCGCGGATGGGTGCGCTCGACCAGCGTCGCCAGCGAGTTGAGCAGGGCGATGTCGGCGTCGATCTGTTTTTCGATGCCCGGGCGCAGCACCTTGACCACTACCTGGCGGCCGTCGGCCAGGGTGGCCGCGTGCACCTGCGCGATCGACGCCGAGGCCAGTGGCTCGGTATCGAAACTGGCGAAGGCTTCGCTGACCGGCAGGCCCAGCGCTTCCTCGACGATGCGGCGTGCGGTCTCGCCGTCGAAGGGCTTGACCCGATCCTGCAGCAGGGTCAGCTCATTGGCCACGTCCGGCGGCACCAGGTCGCGGCGGGTGGACAGGATCTGACCGAACTTCACGAAGATCGGCCCCAGGTCCTGCAGCGCCAGGCGCAGGCGTGCACCCCGTGACTGTGCCGCGATGGCGGCCGATGCGCGCGGAACGAACGGCTTGGCCAGGCGCAGCCAGCGCTCGGCCGGGGTGCCCTGCAGCAGGTCGTCGAGGCGGTAACGCAGGATCACCCGGCCGATGCGGCTGGCCCGCAGCAGCGCCTTCATGCGGCACCCCGCAGGCGCTGCACGCGTGCGCCGAGGCGCTCGACATCGTCGCGCAGCACGTCCACGTCATCGTGGAAGGCATCCAGCTCGGCACGTGGCACCACGTCGCGCGATTCCTCGGTGATGAATTCAGCGGCGCTGTGGGCGAGGTCGATCGCACCCTGGCGGGCATGCTGCAGGGCGCTGCGCAGGGTGTTGGCCACCTGCACGCCCAGCACGTCGCCGAACACGCTGACGAACGGCTGCTGCCAGTCCGGATCGAAGCCCTTGGCCAGCTGCTGCAGGCGGCGCGCCAGCTCGGCATCGCCGGCCACGCGTACGCGCCCCTTGCCGTTGTCAGCGCCCTGGCGGGCACGCGCCAGCAGCGGCAGCTGTGCCAGCACGCCGGCCAGGCTGCTGCGCACGGCCAGGTCGGCTTCCTGCGCATCCACCGGGCCGACACGCAACTGGTCGCCGTCGACGCTGATGCGCATTGCCAGCGGCGGCGCGTCCAGGGTCAGGTCGATATGGCGACCGTCGAGGCCGGCCAGTGCGTGGCGGGTATCCGGATCCAGCGCCAGCGCGCGGTTCAGGGCGATCTGCAGGGCACGGCCAGCGACCGGCTTGAGGGACTTGAGCAGGGAAAGAGCCATGTGCGCATTCTACCTGCGTGGGTGGGGGGCTTGGGCCGGGCTGCCGCCCGGCATCCGCAGACGCAACGGCAACATCAAAAGCCGACGTCCTGTGGGGAGGCAGGGCGGTGTGGGTCTGCGGGGCCGCCGGCTCACACCCCGCGAACCCACACCACCCGCCTTCGACAGGTTTCCGGTAGCCACGGTGCTTGCGGTAGTGCCGGCCGCTGGCCGGCAACCTCAGCAAGTGTCGACCTTGGTCGACACGGTAGATCAGGGGCATGCGCAATTGACGCGTGCGAAGGGATTTCTGGTTCATCTGTGCCTCACGCGGAAGGCCGATGAAGGTTCATGCTATGGAGCCACGCAACGCACAGGACATCGCATTTCCATGGCACGGACACGGGTTGGCATCATCTTCGGTGGCAGGTCTTCCGAACACGAAGTTTCGCTGCAGTCGGCGAAGAACATTCTCGACGCGCTCGACCGCGAGCGCTTCGAACCGGTGCTGATCGGCATCGACAAGCAGGGCCAGTGGCACCTGAGCCAGCCGGACACCTTCCTGCTCAATGCCGAGGATCCGGCACGCATCGCCCTGCATCCTTCCGGTACCGCGCTGGCGGTTCTGCCCGGCACCGAGCAGGCTCAGCTGCAACCGACCGATGCGGGCAGCGCGCTGGGGCAGATCGATGTGGTGCTGCCGATCGTGCACGGTCCGCTGGGCGAGGACGGTGCGCTGCAAGGCCTGCTGCGCATGGCCAACCTGCCCTTCGTCGGCTCGCCGGTACTGGGTTCGGCGGTAGCCATGGACAAGGATGTAACCAAGCGCCTGCTGCGCGATGCTGGCCTGCAGGTGGCGCCATGGGTCTGCATCCGCCGCCATGAAGCCGATTCGGTCGATGTCGATGCCCTGATCGCGGCACTCGGCCTGCCGCTGTTCGTGAAGCCGGCCAACCAGGGCTCATCGGTGGGCGTGAGCAAGGTCAAGGACGCCGACGGTTTCGCCGAGGCATTGCAGACTGCGCTGCGCTACGACCACAAGGTTCTGGTGGAATCGGCCGTGGTCGGCCGCGAGATCGAATGCGCGGTGCTCGGCAACGAGCGGCCGCAGGCCAGCATCTGTGGCGAGGTGGTGCTGCACGATGAGTTCTACGCCTACGACACCAAGTACATCAACGAAGATGGCGCCGAAGTGGTGGTGCCGGCCGCGATCGACGCGGCGACGCAGGCGCGAATCCAGGACATCGCGCTTCAGGCGTACCAGGTACTGGAATGCGCCGGCATGGCGCGCGTGGATGTGTTCCTGACCGCGGAGGGTCGGATCGTCATCAACGAGGTCAACACGCTGCCCGGCTTCACCCGCATCAGCATGTATCCGAAGCTGTGGGGCGCCAGTGGCGTGGGCTACACGGCGCTGATCACGCGCCTGATCGAACTGGCGATGGAACGGCACGACGCCGATCGCCGATTGCACAGCACGGTGCGCTGACCGCGCTTCGACAGTGCCGGCCGCCGGTCGGCAACCCCGGGTAATCGAGGTTGCCGGCCAGCGGCCGGCACTACTGCTCAAGCGGTCATGTGCGCTTGCGGAACATCGAGATCACCGCCAACACCAGGAACACCACGAACAGGATCCAGGCGATGTTGCTGGCGGCACCGGCGATGCCGGAGAAACCGAGCACGGCGGCGATGATGGCAATGACAAAGAAGATGACGGCGTAATGCAGCATGGTGCTCCTCGCAGGTGGTCGGCCGTGGGTGGCGTTGTGTCCATCCTGCGCATCTGCCGGTGTGCAACCGGTGATGGCGATCTCTGCGCGTAATGAAGGCTTCAGCGCGGTGATGCCGCCGTCATGATGCGGCCTTCAGGCGTCGCAGCCCTTCTTCGATGCTCACCTGCGGCACGTAGCCGAAATCACGGCGCGCTGGCTCCATGCTGTACCAGTGGGGCGTGCACAGCTGCTCGGCCAGGAAGCGCGTCAGCGGTGGCTCGCCACGCAGGCGCAGCAGCGGCCACAGCCGCTCGCAGATCGCGCCGATCCGATACGCCGTCTTGAAGCTGATCGCCTTGTCCACGGTTGGAGCGCCCACCGCCTGCAGCAGCTTGTTGACCAGCTCGCGCATCGGCAGCGGTTCGCCATTGGAAATGAAGTACGCCTTGCCGGCGCAGGCCGCGCCCGGTGCCAGCGCCTCGAAGGCGAGGAAATGCGCGAGCGCGGCGTTGTCGATGTAAGTGGTATCGACCTTGTTGTTGCCATCGCCCACCAGGCGCAAACGGCCAGCGCGTGCACGATCGGCCAGACGCGGCACCAGCTGCTGGTCGCCCGGGCCCCAGATCAACCGCGGACGCAACGCCACAGTCGCCAGGCTCGCGTCATTGGCCGCCAGCACGCGCTGTTCGGCAATCGCCTTGGTCGCCGCGTAGGGCGCCTGGAAATCCTCGCCATACGGCACTTCGTCCGCACCCAGTCCTTCCACCGGGTGCGTGGCGCGGTGGGTCACGCTGGGCGTGGAGGTGTAGACCAGCCTGCCGATGCGATGCGCACGGCAGGCGGCGATGACGTTGTCGGTGCCGACCACGTTGGCCTGGTGGTAGCTGTCATAGCTGCCCCACGCACCCGCCTTGGCACCGTTGTGGAACACCGCATCGACGCCGGCCACCGCATGCAGCACCGCCTGCGGATCGGCCAGGTCACCGCGGATCTGGCCCACGCCCAGCGCCTGCAGTTGCGGGTAGTGGCTGCGGTTGAATGCCAGCACCTGGTGGCCACGTTCGACCAGGCCACGGCACAGCGCCTGGCCAAGGAAACCACCACCACCGGTGACCAGGATCTTCATGCGCGCTTCTCCAGTTCGGCGCGTGCCCAGACGGCGAGCTTCTCGCGGCCGATCTTGGCGTTGTGACGGATATCGACGGGGAACGCCGGATGCATCAGCACGTGTTCCAGCTTCATCTCGGGCAGACGCGCAGCGGCCGTGGCATGCAGCGCCTCGCGCAGAGCAGGGCTGTCGGACTGGCCACGCTGCAGCTCCACGCACAGCACCGGCACCTGCGCACCGGCCGCGCCGACGCCCACCAGCGCAGTGCGTGCCACGCCGGGTACGGTATTGAACACCGGCTCGACCTGTTCGGTGTACAGCGGTCCGTGGGCGGTTTCCACGCGATGGGTCTTGCGGCCACAGAACCACAGCCGTCCCTGCGCATCGAAGTAGCCGACATCGCCCATGCGATGCACGATGCGGACGCTGCCATCGACCAGGGTTTCGCTGATCTTCGCCGCCGCCGTCGCCTGCGGACGGTTGAAATAACTATCGGTGGCGGTCGGCCCGGCCACGGTGATCTCACCGATCTCGCCCACGGCCAGTACGCGCGCCTGCGACCAGTCCGGCAGCGGCGCATCGTCGATGGCGATGATGCGCACCTCGTTCGGTGCGACCACGCTGCCGACGCAGGTGCCGGCACCGCCCTCGGTGGCCGCGCGCGTACGCTCCAGCTCGCGCCCCTCGACCACCGCCACCGGCAGGCACTCGGTGGCGCCATACGGTGTCCAGAACTGGGCATTGGCCGGCAGCAGGCTGCGGATGGTGGCAACCACGTCCGGCGGCACCGGCGCACCGGCCGAGGTCACCCGGGTCACCGTCGGCAACGGCCGCCCGTGCCGCGCCAGCACCCGCATCAGTGCGGGCGAGCCGAACAGCTGGGTCACGCCGAAACGCTGGATAGCGTCATGCAGGCGCGCCGGGTCGGCCTGGGCCGGCCGGGTCGGGTCCATGTCCGGAATCACCGAGGTCAGGCCCAGTGCCGGATCGAACAGCGCAAACGGCGGGAAGGTCGGCAGGTCCACCCCACCCGCCTCCATGCCGAAGGCGCTGCCCAGCAGCTCGATCTGGCCGACGAAGTGGCGGTGGCGGTAGACCACACCCTTGGGCACGCCAGTGGAGCCGCTGGTGAACAGGATCGCCGCCGTGTCCTCGCCATCGGTGTCGGCCAGCATCGTGCCGCTGTGGGCGCCGGCACGCTCCAGCGCGGCCAGCGTGGTACCGCCCCAGCCCAGGCGGCGGCCGACGGTCACCAGGCGGGTCGCCGAAGGCGCCCAGCGCAGCGCCAGCCGCGCCACGTGGGCCAGCGGGATGCCGATGAAGGCCTGCGGCTGTGCCTCGTCCAGGCACTGCTTCAGCGCGCGCTTGTCGATGCCCGGATCGACCAGCACCGGCACCGCGCCCAGCTTGAACAGGGCGAACATCAACAGGAAGAACTCCGGCGACGGCCGCACCATCACCACCGTGCGCACCCCGCGGCCGATACCGTAACCGGCCAGGCCGGCCGCCATCGCATCGCTGCGGGCGTCCAGCTGGCGGTAATCCAGGGTCACGTCGTAGGCCGCCATGCCGTTGCCGGCGCCGCGGCGGCCGGGGCAGCGGATGGCGATCTGGTCGGGTCGTTCACGCGCCAGCTCGGGCAGCCGCGCGGCGATGTTGCAGGATCGGTTCATCCGTTCATTGTCGCCGCTTACGGAATTTCTTGCGCGGCGGCCGCCAGCGTGGAAAATCCGCATCCTCGTCCCTTTCCCGATGCCGCCCGAGGCGGCTTGCCCATGCAACATCCCTGCATGACCTGCGGCGCCTGCTGCACCCAGTACCGCGTGGCCTTCCACTGGATGGAATCGGACGAGGTCACCCCCGGCGGCGTGCCGCACCAGCTCACCGAGGTGCTCGACCCGCACCGTCTGTGCATGCGCGGCACCCATTCCAAGCCGGTGCGCTGCGTGGCGCTGGACGCCCAGATCGGCGTCTATTCGCGCTGCACGATCCACCCCAACCGCCCCAGCGTGTGCCGCGAGGTGGATGCATCGTGGGAGTACGGCAAGGCCAGCCCGCAGTGCGACAAGGCCCGCATCGCCTATGGGCTGGATCCGCTGACCCTGGCCGACTGGCGCTGGCGCGACGGCGCGGACAACGACGACGACCACCCGGACGACAACGGCAACAGCCCCTCGCCACAGGCGCCAATCGCCGCGTAGTGGTAGTGCCGGCCGCTGGCCGGCAACATCATGAACCCGGCGCGCATTGCGCGCTTGCCGGCCAGCGGCCGGCACTACCGGGATCCGACCCGGGAACCGATCAGATCGGGTTCGCGTCCAGGAACGCCCGGATCTCCGGCACCAGCACTTCATGCTTGTCTTCCAGCACGTAGTGGCCGGCATCCTCGAAGGCATGCACCTGCGCCTTCGGCAACCCCGCCTGGAAGCCCTTCAGGAAGTGGTGGTCGAACACGAAATCACGCAGGCCCCAGCCGAGGAAGGCCGGACGATCGGCGAACGACGGCAGCGCCTTGCCGGCGCGCTCCAGCAGTGACCACGCCTTGTCGGCCGGCGACAGCGGAATGTCCTGCATGAAGCGGATGGTGCTGATGCGGTTGGCGTAGCTGTTGTACGGCGACACGTAGGCGCGGCGCACATCGGCCGGCATCTTCCGCTCCACGCCCAGCCACGAGGCACCGGAGGAGAACGCATTGAAGGTGCGGATGATCCACTCGCCGATCTTCCAGTGCCGGCCCAGCGCGATCTGCCACGGCATCTTCTTGGCCGCCGGCATCGGGAACGCGGCGGTGTTGAGCACCACCAGGCGCTTGACCTGGTCGTGGTGCGACAGCGCCCAGCCGAAACCGATCATGCCGCCCCAGTCGTGCACGGCCAGCGTCACCGGGCCGGTGATGCCCAGATGCTTCAGCAGCGCATCCAGATCATCCACCCGCGACTGCAGCGTGTACTCGTAGCGGCTGTCGTCAGGCTTGTCCGACAGGCCCATGCCGATATGGTCCGGCACGATGCAGCGGTACCTGTCCGACAGGCCGGCCACCAGCGTGCGCCAGTAATAGCTCCACGACGGGTTGCCGTGCACCATCACCACCACTTCGCCATCGCGCGGGCCTTCGTCGAGATAGTTCATCGACAGGCCGGGGCGGACCTCGAAACGCTGCGGGTGGGCGGGGTAACCGGGAAGCTGGGACATCGGATCGCACCTGTAGAAAGGGCCGGTAGAACCGGCCCTTGGACACTTGGAAACATCATCGCTGTCCGTCGCGAGCGATTGGCTGGCAGGTGCGGACGGCGCGCAGCAGGTCAGCGGTGACTTTTTTACCAGACCACTTCGGCCATCGAGCAGTTCAGGCCCGAGCCGATGCCCAGAAGCGCGATGCGGTCGCCCTTCTTCAGCTTGCCCAGCTGCTTGAGCTTGCTCAGCACGATCGGCACCGAGGCCGGACCGATGTTGCCGTGCTCGCCGAAGATGGTCATGACCTTCTTCGGGTCGATGCCGAAATTCTTGATGAACGCCGCAGTGTGCGGCTGGCTGACCTGGTGGATGACGAACTGGTCCAGCTCTTCCACGGCCCAGCCCAGTGCGATCTTGGCGGCGGTGAAGGTCTTCTGGGCCAGCTTGATGCCCTCGATCAGCAGCATGCGGGTGTCGGTGACCATGCGGTCCAGGTTGCCCAGGCACAGCTGGTTCCACTCGGTGGCCGAGCGGGTCACGCCACCCTTGTAGCGCGGCGCGTCGGGCACCAGCTCCGAACGGGCCATCACCATCGCGGCTGCACCGGACCCGGTGGTCAGCGCCGCCAGCTCGTTGCGGAAGTCGTCAGCGGTGACGTCCGGCGCGGTCATCCGCTCCAGGGTCTTTTCGTACACCAGGTTGGCGGTCTCGCCATCCACCACCAGCGCATAGTCGATCTCACCGCGCTCAAGCATGCGCGCAGCGATGTCCATGCCGTTGATGAAGGCCAGGCAGGCATTGGCGACGTCGAAGGTCATGCACTCGTCGCTGACACCGAGGTTGCCGGACACGATGGAAGCCGTGGACGGCTCCAGGTAGTCACGGCTGACCGAGGTGTTGATCAACAGGCCCACCTGCGTCGCATCGATGCCTGCGTCTTCCAGCGCCTTGCGGCCAGCCATGGTGGCCGCATCGGACGCCAGGACGCCGTTGTCCCACAGGCGGCGCGCGTGGATGCCGGCGATGTCGCCGAGGACGTCGGTACGGATACCAAGGCGATCCAGCGTCGGCTGCAGGCGTTCGTTGATTTCCTTGGTCGTCAGCGTGTGCGGCGCATCAACGTGAGCCAGGCCGGCAATCGAGACATTCTTGAAGAGCATCGAGGTTAGCGCCAAGGCTCAGGCAAAGGGGGCGCTATTCTATAACCCCCCGGGCCTTCACCGCATCTTTACGAATTCAGCCTTGGCCGTATGGTGAAGGATTCAGCGCGGCGGGCACTGGAAGGCGGCGAAGCGCTGGCTGCCATCGGCAGGGGCCGCAGCGGCCTGCACGGCGTTGGCGCCGGTGGTCGGGGCCTCGTTGCGGGCCAGGGTTTCCAGCTCTTCCTGCACGCGCAGCGGGTTGCGGTTGTAGAAGCCGACCTTGCTCTTCACGGTCACCACCACTTCGCCCTTGGAGATGCAGCCGGCCGGTACCGGGCCTGCCGGCAGCACGCGGGTCGCCTTGCCGGCCGGTTCGATCGGCACCCAGGTGCAGGCGGTGACGGTGAGCAACAGGGACGACAGCAGCAGAACGCGCATGGGCAGGATCCTGGAAGGGAATGTCAGGAGTGTGCCTGAACCGTCTGAATCAGGGATAGCCGGAGAGGGCTGCGGTAGCGCCGGGCCATGCCCGGCGGTTCTTCGAAGGCGTCCAGATGCCGCGCTGCGCGCTCGCCGGGCACGGCCCGGCGCTACCACCAGAGGCCTGCCCGCCGGAGCGGGCAGGCACATCACTTACTTCTTGACCGGGTTGCCTTCGGCATCGATCACGGTCACTTCGCCCAGGTTCAAGGCGCGCACGGCCGCTTCGGTCTGCTTGAGGTCACCCACCACCACCCAGGTCAGCGCCTGCGGCTTGATCTCCGCTGCCGCCTGCTGCACCTGTGCCGGGGTCATCGCTTCGATCTCGGCCTTGCGGCGCAGCACGTAGTCGTCCGGACGCTTGAACTGCACGATCGTGCCGATGGTCGAGGCCACCGCGCTGGCGGTCTCGTAGGCGCCGGGCAGGCTCAGCGTCTGGATGTTGCGGATGCGCGCCACTTCCGCGTCGGTCGCCGGCTTGCTGCCGTTGGCGAACTCGGCGATCTCCTTGCGCATTTCCGCCATGGCCGGGCCGGTCTTGTCGATCTGCACCGGTGCCATCGCCATCCACGGGCGCTGGCCCACGGTGTTGCTGGCGCTGGTGCGGGCACCGTAGGACCAGTGCTTGTCCTCGCGCAGGTTCATGTTCAGGCGCGAAGTGAAGTCACCACCGATCACGCCGTTGGCGATGTCGAAGCGGGTCGAGCTGGCGTCGCTGGACGGCGGCACGACCTGGCCGGCGAACAGGTTGGCCTGCACCGCGCCCGGCTGGTCGATCAGGAACACGCGCGGGCTCTTCGGAAGCGCCACGGCGGTGGTGGCCTTGATCGTCGGCGCATCACCGGTGGCCTTCCAGTCGCCCAGCTGCTTGTCCAGCAGCGGCACGATCTCGGCCAGGGTGGTATCGCCCACCACGATCAGGGTGCCGTCCTGCGGGCGCAGCCAGTCGCGGTGGAAGTCAACCAGGTCCTCGCGGCCCAGGCTGCTGATCGCCGCTTCGTCACCGCTGCCGGTGAACGGGATCGCGTACGGGTGGCCCTTGCCGTACAGCAGCGGCGGCAGCACGCGCATCGCTACCGCACCCGGGTTGACCTTCTCCTGCTGGATGCCGGCGATCCAGGTCGCCTTGACCCGGTCGATCTCGCTCTGCTCGAAGCGCGGCTCGCGCAGCAGGCTGGCATACAGCGCCAGCGACGGCACCAGGTTCTCCTTCAGCGCGGACAGTTCCACATCCACCGAATCCAGGCCTGCGGACGCATCGAGATCCGCACCCAGCGCATCGGCTGCATCGGCGAAGGCCAGCGAGCCGAGCTTGCCGGCGCCTTCGGTCATCAGGCTCATGGTGAAGTTGGCGGTGCCCGGCTTGCGGCCCTGGTCGGCGGTGAAGCCACCCGGGAACTGGTAGCTGAACTGCACCACCGGAATCTCGTGGCGCTCGGCCAGCACCACCTGGGTGCCGTTCTTCAGCGTGGCGCGCTGCAGGGCCGGGAACTTCAGCTGCGGGAACTCGCGGGTCTGCGGCACGCCGGCCTTGCGGTCCACCTGCTCGGGCAGGGTGCTGTACCTGCTGTCGACCGCCGGCACGTTGAACGGCTTCGGCGCCTGCGAGGGGTCTTCCTTCAGCGCCACGCGTTCACCCGGCTCGACCACCAGGGTGTGGCTGCCCTTGTCCAGCCACTGCGCGCCCAGGCGCTTGAGGTCGGCAGCGGTGGCCTTGTCGATGTTGGCCAGCGAGGTGCGGAAGCAGCCCGGGTCGCCGGTGTAGACCGTGCACTCGGCCAGCGCATCGGCCTTGCCACCGAAGCCGCCGATGCGCTCGATGCCACGGATGAACGCCGCGCGCGAGCCGGTCTTGGCGCGTGCCAGTTCTTCGGCGGTCGGGCCCTCCTTGAGCAGGCGCTCGATTTCCTCATCGATGATCTTTTCGACCTTGGCCGGATCCTGGCCCTGCTTCACCGTGGCCATCACCATGAAGTTGGAACCCAGCTGCGAGGCGTAAGCGCCGGCGCTGATGTTGTCCACCAGTTTGTCCTGGTGCTGCAGGCGCTGGCTCAGGCGCGAGGACTTGGCGCCGCCGAGCACATAGGCCAGCAGCTGCAGCTGGTCGACGTCGGTGGTGCCGACCTGCGCCACGTTCCAGGCGCGGTAGATGCGTGCCTGCGGCACCTTGTCGGTCATCACCTCGCGGGTGTCGGCCAGCCGCTTGGCCACGTCCACCTTCGGCTGCGCCATGGTCGGGCCGGCCGGGATGCTGCCGAAGTACTTGGCGGCCTTTTCCTTGGCGGTGGCCAGGTCGATGTCACCGGCCAGCACCAGTACCGCGTTGTTCGGGCCGTACCAGGTGCGGAACCAGGTCTTGACGTCGTCCAGCGAGGCGGCGTTGAGATCGTTCATCGAGCCGATCACGCTGTGGTGGTACGGGTGGCCCACCGGATACAGCGCGCGGTTGAGCTGTTCCCACACCTGGCCATAGGGCTGGTTCTCGCCCTGGCGCTTCTCGTTCTGCACCACGCCACGCTGTTCGTCGAGCGCAGCCTGGTCGATCGCGCCCACCAGATGGCCCATGCGGTCCGATTCCATCCACAGCGCCATGTCCAGCGCGGTGGTCGGCACGTTCTCGAAATAGTTGGTGCGGTCGGTATTGGTGGTGCCGTTCTGGCCGGTCGCACCCACCTGCTTGAAGGGTTCGAAGTACTCGCCGTCGTGGTTCTCGCTGCTCTGGAACATCAGGTGTTCAAACAGATGCGCGAAGCCGGTGCGACCGGCGGGCTCGTCCTTGCTGCCGACGTGGTACCAGATGTTGACCGCAACGATCGGTGCCTTGCGATCGGTATGCACCACCACGCGCAGGCCGTTGGGCAGGGTGAACTGCTCGAACGGGATATCGACCTTGCTGGTCGCGGCCGGCTTGGCCGCCAGCGCGTAGGTCGGCGCGAGCGTGCCGAGGGCAGTACTGAGAGCAACAGCGAGCAGCGCGGCGCGCGGGCGCAGGGTGAGCGACATATCCGGGTCCTTGGTCACGAAGGTGAATCCCGATCCTAGCGCGGGCGTGCGGCCACCGGTATCGGCCACCAGTCACTGGGGGTGATCGGCCCCATCGGCCTTCGTGATTGGCCGTCCCCGGGTCACGAACGGTGGTGATTCACGTCCGGACAGTGTCCGCAGCCCCCCGAATGGACAGGTGTCCGCCCTGCGGACACTTTCGGTGAGTCATAAAACCCTTATGAATCAACGACTAAAAGTTGGCACGGGGATTGCTTCGTACTTCCTGCGCCAGGAAGGGCTTCAGACGAAAGCTGACTGAAGACTGAACAAAAGCAGGAAATCGAAAATTCCGCTTGCATCCCCAGAACTGGTGTTCTACCTTACTACCACACCACTGATCACCAACACTAAACAGGCCCCGTCATGAACGCCAAGACCATTGCCATCGCCATCGCCCTGATCGCCGGCACCGCGGTTGTTTCGTCGGTGCAGGCCTCCGAATCCATCAAGACCCTGTCCACCGTGCAGGTCCGCCCGGCCGCCGACCAGCTGGTCCAGCAGGCCTGGGAACAGGCCAGCGGCATCCCGACCCTGGCCACTGTCGAAGTGCGCCCCAGCGTCGACCAGCTGGCCGAGCGCGACGGCTTCATCGCCAGCCCGGTCGCCGCCGCGCTGCCGATCACCACCCTGGCCTCGGTTGAAGTGCGCCCGAGCCTGGAGCAGCGTGTCGCCCTGGCTGCCGAGCAGGAAGCCCAGCGCTACGCCGCCACCCTGGCAGCGGCCGCCACCAGCGTCGCCAACCAGGTGATCGTCAACCTGCCGGCCCTGCAGGTGCGTCCGAGCGCCGCCCAGCTGCAGGCCTTCGCTGCCGAAACCGCCCAGGTCCTGCTGCGCCCGTAAGCGACCTCCGCCCTGCCCCGCGCGGGGCGTGCGTCGTAAAGGCGGCCGCCGTCGCAGGTACACTGCGCCGATGAATGCCGCGCCCCAGTTCCACGTGATCCTGTTCCAACCGGAAATCCCGCCCAACACGGGCAATGTGATCCGGCTCTGCGCCAACACCGGCGCGCAGCTGCACCTGGTCGAGCCGCTCGGCTTCGCACTGGAAGACAAGCAGCTCAAGCGCGCCGGCCTGGACTACCACGAGTACTCGCGCCTGCAGGTGCATCCGGACCTGGACACTGCGCTGGCGCGGATCGCACCGAAGCGGTTGTTCGCCCTGAGTACGCGTGCCAGCGTCCGCTATGACAGCGTGGCGTTCGACGACGGTGATGCCTTCCTGTTCGGCCCGGAAAGTCGTGGCCTGCCGCAGGACGTGCTTGATGCCCTGCCCGATGGTCGCCGGCTGCGCCTGCCGATGCGGCCGGACAACCGCAGCCTCAACCTGTCCAACACCGTTGCGGTGGTGATGTACGAGGCGTGGCGCCAGCATGGGTTTGCCGGCGGCGCGTGAGGCCATGCTTCTCCCTTGCGCCCGATTGCTGAAGCGCGCGCATGCGTTCATGGGCGTTACTTTTCTTTCCGCGCGGAAAGAAAAGTAACCAAAAGAAACGCGCCGCCATCCGCGAGCCGGTGCTGCGCACCGGTACCCTGCGCTCCTCGGCCCGCCGGGGACGGCGCGGAACTCGCTGCGCTCAGACACCCGCGCCTCTCCGCCCCCGCCGGACCTGCGGTGCTCGGCTCGCTTCAAGGCGGACCCAACAGCCGCGCAGTAGATCCACGCCATGCGTGGATGTCTTCCGCCTGGATCATCAGTTGCGGGCGCCATGGCGTTACCTGGAACGCGTGCGATTGCCCACAGAAGAAAACTCCAGACCATCAATATCAGCATGCGTGCCGCACAATGCCAAACCCGTTGCCGTCGGGTCGATCCCGCCGGATGAGACTCTCAGCGCACCTGCATGTTGCTCGATAGCCACTGTGCCTAGTTCGGACTGATGAATCAGCTTTCCGCCCTCTGGCTTCATGTGCAGCACAAAGGAGCAGACGTGCTGCATCGCCTGGGTACTGTGCAGCTAAACCCTGTAGCCCAGTGATTCTTCGACAATCGACAGGCTGTCCCTGAATCCATCGCGGCAACTACGCCCGCTGCCCGGTTCGGTACACAGATCGCTCGCCTGCGAATAGCTGCCTGCCCATGCCCCATCATCCCTGTTGCCTCCCCACGCCATCTGCAGCACCGAGGCTTGGAAGAGCAGCGGGAGGCACAGCAGCCTTACAGAGGGATTGTTCTTCATTCAGCTTGCATCTCCGGATAGGCGTCCTTTGCCGCCCACCCTACTCGGCAACGCCGGCCAGCGGCCGGCACTACCGGTGCACTCAGAACGCGTTGATCCCGGTCAGCTCACGTCCGATCACCAGCTGGTGCACGGTCTCGGTGCCTTCATAGGTGATCACCGATTCCAGGTTCAGCGCATGGCGGATCGCCACGTGCTCGGTGGTGATGCCGGCGCCACCCAGCAGATCGCGACACTCGCGGGCGATGTCGATCGCCATGCGGCAGTTGTTCCACTTGGCCAGGCTGACCTGCTGCGGTTGCACCTGCCCGGCTTCCTTCAGTCGGCCGAGCTGCAACGCCAGCAGCTGCGCCATGGTGACGCGTCGGGCCATTTCGGCCAGCTTGATCTGCGCGCTCTGCGTGGCCGCCAGCGGACGGCCGAACAGCACGCGCTCCTTGGCATACCCCAGCGCTTCATCCAGGCAGGCGATGGCCGAGCCGATCGGGCCCCAGCTGATGCCGAAACGCGCCTGGGTCAGGCAGCCCAGCGGCCCCTTCAGCCCCTTAACGTTCGGCAGGCGGTGGCTGTCGGGCACGCGCACGTCGTCGAAGAACAGCGCGCCGGTCAGCGACGCGCGCAGGCTCATCTTGTGCTTGATTTCCTGGGTGGTGAAGCCGGGCATGCCCTTCTCCAGCACGAAGCCCTGGATGCCGTCTTCGGTCTGTGCCCAGACGATGGCCAGGTCGGCCACCGGCCCGCTGGTGATCCACATCTTGCTGCCGTTGATGCGCCAGTCGCTGCCATCGCGCACCGCGCGGGTCTTCATGCTGGCCGGGTCGGAACCGCCATGTGCCTCGGTCAGGCCGAAACAGCCGATCAATTCGCCGCGCGCCATCGCCGGCAACCATTCCCGGCGCTGTTCTTCGCTGCCGTAAGCAAAGATCGGGTACATGCACAGCGAGCTCTGCACCGACACGAAGCTGCGCAGGCCCGAATCACCCCGCTCCAGCTCCTGACAGATCAGCCCGTAACTGACCGCGCCAAGGTCGCCGCCGCCGTACTCGGCCGGCAGCGTGGCGCCGAGCAGCCCAAGCGCGGCGATCTCCGGCACCAGTTCCGACGGGAACCGTGCCTGGTCGAAGGCATCACCGATGATCGGCAGCACGCGCTCGTTGGTGAAGCGGGCCACGCTCTCCTGTACCGCGCGCTCTTCCTCGCTGAGCAGGGAACGGACATCGAACAGGTCGTACGGATCCAAAGCCATGGCACTCACACGCAGTCGGGACTGCCGCCATTGTCGGCCATCCGGGCGGAGTTGGTGTGCGGGTAGAGGCCGACCTTGGTCGGCGCTGGTGTTTCCGCTCACGCCAACCAAGGTTGGCACCTGCCAGACCACGCGCATTACGCTGCATTGCAGCAATTGCGATGTGAACATCGGCGATCTAGCTCGATCACGCCCGTCCCGGTACCCTGACACATTCAAACAACCGTTTCGCCCGTGGCTGCACGCGCGATTCCCAGGCAACCGCCGGTGGCCCCGATGCCGGCACTACCCACGAGTCATGCAATCGATGAGTGCTGAAGCCAACGCCCTGCCCCAGCGTGAAGTCATGGAATTCGACGTGGTCGTCGTCGGTGCCGGCCCGGCCGGCCTGGCCACCGCGATCCGCCTGCGCCAACGTGCGATCGACGCCGGCCGCGAACTGTCGGTATGCGTGCTGGAGAAGGGCTCCGAACCCGGCGCGCACGTGCTGTCCGGCGCGGTGATGGACCCGCGCGCGCTGACCGAACTGTTCCCGGACTGGGCCGAGCGCGGCGCACCGCTGAAGCAGAAGGTCACCCGCGACGAGTTCCTGTTCCTCAGCGAGACCGGCGCGCGCACCACCCCGCACGCGCTGTTGCCCGAGTGCTTCCACAACGAAGGCAACTACATCATCAGCCTGGGCGAGGTCACCCGCTGGCTGGCGCAGCAGGCCGAGGCGCTGGAAGTGGCGATCTTCCCCGGCTTCGCCGCCGCCGAAGTGCTGTACGGCGATGACGGCGCGGTGATCGGCGTGGCTACCGGCGACATGGGCATCGAAAAGGACGGCACGATCGGTCCGGCCTTCGAACGCGGCATGGCCCTGCATGCGAAGTACACGGTGTTCGCCGAAGGCGCGCGCGGCCACCTCGGCCGCCAGCTGATCAGCCGTTTCAAGCTGGACGAAGGCAAGGATCCGCAGGCCTACGGCATCGGCATCAAGGAACTGTGGCAGATCGACCCGGCCAAGCATGAGCCGGGCCTGGTGGTGCACGCCGCCGGCTGGCCGCTGGATACCGACACCTACGGTGGTGCCTTCCTGTACCACGCCGACGGCGGCAAGGTCGCCATCGGCTACGTGGTCGGCCTGGACTACAAGAACCCCTGGCTGAGCCCGTTCGAGGAATTCCAGCGCTTCAAGACCCATCCGTCGATCCGCAAGCATCTGGAAGGCGGCACCCGCATCGGCTACGGCGCGCGTGCGATCACTGCGGGCGGCCTGATGTCGCTGCCCAAGACCGTGTTCCCCGGCGGCGCCCTGGTCGGCTGCGAAGCCGGCTACCTCAACGTCAGCCGCATCAAGGGCAGCCATGCTGCGATCAAGACCGGCATGCTGTGCGCCGATGCCGCCTTCGACGCGCTGGTGGCCGATCGCCAGCACGATGAGCTCAGCGCCTACCCGGCCGCCTTTGAAACCAGCTGGCTGCACGACGAACTGAAGCTGTCCAAGAACTTCAAGCAGTGGTTCAAGAAGGGCCAGACCGTGGCCACGCTGATGACCGGCATCGAGCAGTGGCTGCTGCCGAAGCTGGGCGTGCGCAACCCGCCGTGGACCCTGCGCCACAGCATCCCGGACCACGCCTGCCTGGAGCCGGCATCCAAGCACACGCGCATTGCCTATCCCAAGCCCGATGGCGTGCTGACCTTCGACCGCCTCAGCTCGGTGTTCCTCAGCAGCACCAACCACGACGAGAACCAGCCCAGCCACCTGACGCTGAAGGATGCGAGCATCCCGGTGAAGGTGAACCTGGCCGAGTACGCCGGTCCGGAAGCGCGCTACTGCCCGGCGGGCGTGTACGAATTCGTCGGCGACGGCAACGATGCGCGGCTGCAGATCAACGCGCAGAACTGCGTGCACTGCAAGACCTGCGACATCAAGGATCCGACCCAGAACATCGTCTGGGTGACCCCGCAGGGCGGCGGCGGCCCGAACTACTCCGGCATGTGACCGGCGATGGGGCTGCGACGGCCGGTCGCAGCCCCACGGCGCGTGCGCCCGTTATCCTGCTCGCCCATGCGTGCCCTTCGTCTGCTTCCCGCTGTTGCCACGATCCTGGTCGCCAGTGCGTGCCAGCGCCCGCCCGCTGCGCCCAGCACGCCCGAACAAGCGCGCCAGCAGGCGATGCAGCGCGCGTTCGAACTGTGCGCGGGCTGCCATACCGTCAATGCCGGCGGCATCCACCGCTTCGGTCCCAACCTGCATGGGGTGATCGGCCGCCGTGCGGGCAGCCTGCCCGACTACGGATACTCGCAGGGCATGCGCCGCGCCGACTTCGTCTGGAGTGCGCAGACCCTGGACACCTTCCTGCAGTCGCCCACCCATCTGGTACCCGGCACGCGCATGTACAACGCCTTCCCGAGCGCCGAGCGTCGCACGCTGGTGATCGCTTACCTGCAGGAGCACGCGGCTCAGTGAGCCAGGCGCTGCAGCTGGTGCTGCAGGTGCGCCACGAACTCCCCGGCGTCGGCAACCGCCGATGCGACCTCTGCATCGCCCGCAGCCTGCAACCGTTCCACCAGCGCGTTGGCGCGATCGGCCAGGCCGCGTGCACCCACCGCCCCCAGCGCGCCGGCCTGCCGATGCAGGTGCAGCGCGGCCGTCACCCGGTCGCCTTCGTGCAGCGCGCGCTGCAGGGCCGCGATGTCCTCGTTGCTGGCCTTGACCAGGCTGTCGTGCAGCTGCCGGGCGATCTCGCGCGAACCGAAGCGCCGTTGCAGAGTCGCCAGGTCGGGTAGCCCCTCGTCGCCCTCGGGCTCATCGTCGCTGTCCACCGCGGCCTGCTCATCTTCAGCACCCTCGGCGCGCGGCAACCAGCGCAGCAGTGCCTGCCGCAGCGTCGCCAGCGACAACGGCTTGGCCAGCACGTCATCCATGCCGGCTTCGCGGCAGCGGCGTGCGTCATCGTCAAGCACGCTGGCGGTCAGCGCCAGCACCGGCATGCGCGGCTGGCCGTTGCGCCCCTCGCGCTCGCGCAGCAGGCGGGTGAAACCAAATCCATCCAGCACCGGCATGCGGCAGTCGGTGATGACCAGATCGAAGGATTCCTCCGCCAGCCGGTCCAGTGCCTGCTGCCCGTCATCAACCAGCACATGCGGCACGCCCAGCTGCTGCAGGCGCCAGGCCATCATCGCCTGGTTGGTGGGATGGTCTTCAATGATCATCACCCGTGCCTGGCGCAGATCAGGGGGCAGCAGCGCGATCTGCTGGTGCTCGGCCTGCAGCGCGATCACATCCTCGCTGCGCGCCTCCACCAGCGACAGCAGCACGTCAACCCGCGTTCCTTCGCCCAGCGTGCTTTCCAGCTTCAGTTCGCCGTCCATCTTCTGCACCAGGCGCCGGCAGATGCTCAGGCCCAGCCCGGTGCCCCCATGGTCGCGCTGGATGTACGCGCCGGCCTGGGTGAAGGGTTCGAACAGGGTCGGCAGCTGCTCCGGCGCGATGCCGATGCCGGTGTCGGTGACGCTCAGGCGCAGCGGCTGGCTGCCATCCTCGGCAGTAGGCCCCAACACTTCCAGCTGCAGCCGCACCGAGCCCTTCACGGTGAACTTGATGGCATTGCTGAGCAGGTTGAACACGATCTGGCGCAGGCGCACGCCGTCCACCTCATGGGCCTGTGCCAGCTGTTCGTCGATGTCCAGCTGCAGGTCCAGGCCACGCGCCGTGGCCTGCGGCAACAACAGTCGATGCACCCCCTCCAGCAGTGGCCGCACCGGCAGCGGCACCGGCTCCAGGCGCAGCGCGCCCGCTTCCATCCGCGAATAGTCGAGGATGTCGTCCAGGATCTGCCGCAGCATCTGCGCCGAGTCTTCGATCACGCCGAGGATGCGTTGCTGTTCGGCGTCCAGCGGCGAATGCGCCAGCACTTCCAGCATGCCCAGCACACCGCTCATTGGCGTGCGGATTTCATGGCTCATGGTGGCCAGGAAGCGAGATTTGGCTGCCGCAGCCTGCTCTGCTTCGACCTTCGCCGCGGCCAACGCGTCGGCCTGCGCGCGCGCTTGGCTCACGTCCACCCAGTAACCACTCCAGGTTACCGCGCCTGCTTCCGTTGAATACGGGTGCGCCTGGCTGCGCACCCAGCAGGGCGCGCTTCCGTCGCGGTGGATACGGAACTCGAAGGACAGCGGGGCGAAATTGCGCGCCGCCCGTTCCATCGCACGCAGCACCTTTTCGCGGTCGTCGGCATCGATGCATGCCAGCAGCGCCTGCCCGTCCGACTCCGCCTGCTGCCGGCTGATGCCGAACATCGACTGCACATCGCCGGCAATGAAGGGGAAGCTCAGGGTGCCGTCCGCTTCGCGCCGGGCCTGGTAGACGATGGCAGGCAGGTTGTCGGTCACCTCGGCCAGGCGCTGCTCCAGCTCGCGACGGCCAGCCACTTCGCGGCGCAACCGCCAGTGCCCCAGCCCATGCATTGCCACAGCAGTGGTCAGCACCAGCAGCAGGGGAAGGCCCCAGCGCAGCAGGGTGCGCCAGTCCACTCCATCGCGGTATTCCACCGACAACCAATCGCCGCGCAGGGCCTCGCGCCGGCGCGGCCCCATCTGCAGCAGCAGGCGGTCGAAGGTGGTGGCCAATGCCGCATGGCGGCGCTCCACCGCCAGCGCCAGCTGGTCGTTGAACCCGGCTGGCGCGGCCAGTTGCAGGCGCCCCGGGAAGCGGTTGCGCAGCAGCTGGTCGACCAGCGCCAGGTTGCCCACGTAGGCATCGGCCTCGCCATCGGCCAAGCGTTGCAGGGCCTGCTCGGCGCTGCGCGCGGCGACGATCTTCACCGACGGTGCCTGATGCTGCACGTAGCCACGGATGCGCTCGGGATCGGACAACAGCACGCGCTTGCCGTCCAGGTCCGACAGACCCAGCATCGACGGACTGTCAGTGCGGGTGACAATCACATTGGGAACGGTGATGAAGGGCTGGCTGAACACCCATTCCGGCCCGAGATAGTTCGAATCGGCAGGAATGCCGATCACCGCCTGCAGTTCTCCGCGACGCGCCTTCTCGCGCACCTCATACCAGTCATGGCTGTTTTCAACCTGCAGGTTGGCGCCGGCCTGCAGCAGGCGCTGCAGGTATTCGTTGGTCAGGCCACTGGGCTTGCCATTCCTGTCGGCAAACGACAGCGGCGCGGCGTTGGGCGCAAAGCCGATCTTCAAGGGTTGCTGCAGCACGCGTTTCTCGGCCTGGCTCAATGCCAGCTGCGCCGACGCCGACCACTGCGGCGGTGGCAGCCAGCGCTGCGCGAGGGCGTCACGCTGCGCTTCGCTGACGGCGGCAAGCGCCAGGTCCAGTGCCTCGGACAACGGCTGTTTGCTGTTGGGCACACCGAAATGCAACTGCTCCGGGGGCAGATCGCTGGGCCGCAGCAACGCCACACCCTTCAACCCGGTGGCGGCGATCAGTTCCGTCGCCACGTAGGCATTGCCGATGAAAATGTCGGCTTTGTCGTCTCTGACCATACGCAAGGCCGTCAGCGTGTTGTCTGCGACAAGTTGTCGTGCTCTTGGGAACCGCGCACGCACCTGCGGTCCGGTCATGAAGTCCTGCTCGACCACAACGCGCAGGCCATCCAGATCAGGTGCCTCCGAAGCACGCAGGTCCTGAGGACGTCCGACCATGGCCAGCGGTGCTTCGGCATAGGCGGCGGTATAGACCATGCAACGGGTACGCTCGGCGCTGAGCGCGATGTTCATCACCACGTCGATTTCGCCGCGACATGCCGCATCCAGCACAGAGGGCCAGTCCGCAAAACGGCGCGTCTCCACCTTCAGGCCAAGCTGCCGGGCCGAAAGCGTCAGGTAGTCCGGGCCGAGGCCCACCTGCTTCCCGTCCTGGATCGACTCAAAAGGAGGCCAGCCACTGTCATACTGTCCAACAACGACAACAGGATGTGCGGCCAGGTACTCGCGCTGCAGGGGGCTGAGCGGCAACGGCCCCGGCGTGGACGCAGGCTGGGCCAGCGCCGGCAGCGCCAGCAGGGTCGTCAACAGGATCAGTCCACGAGCCGCCCAGCTGCGCATCTGCAACGATCTCCTGGAAGTCCTGCCAGGGACCGCGACGGTCGCGGTCCGGCGTGCCGGTGGCCATACTAGAGCATGACCTTGCGCATCATCATCGCAGACGATCACCCCGTGGTCCGCATCGGTACCCGCGCCGTCATCGAATCCAGCGGCGTTGGCCGAGTCGTTGGCGAGGCCGACAACGCCCAGGCGCTGATGACCCTGCTGACGACCCAGCCCTGCGACCTGCTGGTCACCGACTACTCGATGCCTGGCAGCCCGCAGGCCGATGGCTTCGCCATGATCGGCATGATCCGCCGCCGCCATCCCGACCTGCCGGTGCTCATGCTCAGCGTCTCCAACAACCTGGCGATCCTGCGCATGGTGCTCGACAGCGGCGTGCTCGGCCTGGTCGACAAGAGTTCGTCGATGGATGAACTGCCGCAGGCGATCCAGGCGGTCTATCGCGGCCAGTCCTACATCAGCCGCAGCCTGCGCGAGCGGGTGGAGGAAGCCGGCAGCTGGCGCATGCGCGAGGGTGACGGCAAGCCGTTGTCGCCGCGCGAAGTGGAGGTGCTGCGGCTGCTCGGCACCGGCATGACGGTCAAGGAAATCTCGCTGCAGCTGCACAAGAGCGTCAGCACCATCAGCCGCCAGAAGGGTGACGCCATGCTCAAGCTCGGGCTGAAGGGCGACGCGGAGCTGTTCGACTACCTGCGCGACGGCAGGATCTGAGACACCGTTCGCAGTTCTCTGGCGGGAGGCTCCTCCCTGCCCCCTGTGATCGCCGTCGCATCTGTGCCATCATCCGCGTCGATGGGTTTTCCTATGCGAGGTCGAAGGAATCGACCGGCTCATCACGACGTTCCCCCTCATCGAGGGCGGGGCGTGTTCTGCGTTGGCCTTCCTGCCCGACGCCCGCAAACCATGGAGAGGTGCATGAAGATCCTTCCGGAATCCCGCTTGGCCCGTGTCCGCCCACGCCTGTGTGCGACGTTCGCCGGCCTGCTCGTTGCGCTGCTTGCCAGTGCCTGCACCCCCTCGCCTTCGACCGCGTCACCACAGGGCGCCACCGCGCCACGACAGGATGTTGCCCCGATGCAGAGCTCCGCCACACCCGCCACCACGGCCACCGCCACGCCCCCCGATGCCGGCAGCGTGCTGTATTTCATCTACGACGTCGACGGCGATGGCGCCGTTTCGTATGAAGTAGCCAATGGCAGTGTCGCCACCTTCTGGTTCGGCCATGCCTTCGAACTGGCCGGCACCCGCTATTACACCGGCTTTGCCTGGAACACACCGCAGAAGTACGGCAAGCCCGGCGAAGACGAAGCCGGTCCGGACAGCCAGGTCACCCTGACCGAGGCCACCTTCACCCTGACCGGCGACAAGCCGGATCGTCCCTGGGTGTTCAAGGGCGCCGAACCGTGGATCGGTACCGTCGGCGCCTATGGCACCGCGCCGGACATCGACAGCAAGCGCAAGCCGCTGGAATACCGCACTCCGGCCGGCAAGCTGGTGCTGGCGGTGCCGACCAGCACCTTCGCTACCGGTACCAGCATCGAAAGCTACACCGTGCTGGTATTCAACCCGGACTACGAGAAGTCCGAAGACGGCCAGGTCTGGGCCAGCGCGGGCACGGTGATCACCGGCGAAGACAATTCAGCCGCCTGCGACGAGGGCCAGGTGATGCCGTGCGTCAGCAACCGGGGCGCACTGGCCTTCAGCGCCGTCGCCGGCAGCGACCTGCCCACCATCACGGTCACCGCCACCGGCACCACCATTTCCGGCCCGGGCCAGACCCGTGCGCTGGGTGCGGCCGACGCGCGCCAGTACCACTACGACGCCGCCCGCAAGGCCTACGTCGAAAAGTAAGACGCACCACCCCGCAGCACCTGTTGACCGACATGTTGAAGACTCACGGATGAGTCCGGTTGGCGTATCGCGGCAAAGGCCGCTCCATCAACCCCAGAGGAAGTGTCATGGCACAACGTGACTACAGCAAAAAGGAAGTTCTCGACATCATCGAGCAGGTTGCACAGCGCAAGGGCATCGCCAGCGAGGACTTCCTGCGCTTTGCCCACATCGAGACCGGTGGCCGCTTCAACGAGCGCGCGCACAACGACAAGACCGATGCCAAGGGCCTGTTCCAGTTCCTGCCGTCGTCGGCCAAGCAGTACGGCCTGACCGGCCACGAGTACGACCCGACCCGCAACACCGAAGCGGCAGCGGAGATGTTCAAGCGCAACCTGGTGGACATGGAAAAGCGCCATGACCGCACCGGCCATCCCTACCTGTCCGGTGATGACAAGCCGAGCGGCCTTGACCTGTATCTGGCACACCAGCAGGGTGCCGCCGGCTACGGTTCGATCCAGACCGCGATCGCCACCGGCACGTTCGGCGTGGTGCGCGACGGCCACGGCGATCCGATCAACATGCGCCCGCGCATCATGGGCCAGATCGGCAGTGACGTCGAAGCGCTGACCGGGCATACGCGCGCCGAGATGCGCACGATGAATGATCGTGACCTGGCCAGCACCTTCGCCCAGTACTACGACCGCAAGTACGACGCGATCAGCATCCCGGAAAAGAACATCGCGCCGATCACCGAGGCCCAGGCGCGTCCGGCGCCGGTGCAGGCCGCACCGACGCAGACCGTGCCCCCCGCCGCGCAGGCGGCCGTCGCCGCCGGTGCCGCAGCCATCGCCGCTACCGCCACGGCTGCTGCCGCCAAGCCCGATGCACCCGGCATTTCGCTGGATGCGGCCTACAACGCCGGCGTGAAGTACGACAACGTCAAGTACGCGATCAACATCGAATCCAGCCAGTACTACCGTGGCAAGGGTGTCACCGGCAAGAACGTCGAGCAAGGCTACATCGACTGCTCCGGCTGGGTCGGCACGATGCTCAACAAGACCCAGGATGAGATCAACCAGAAGGCCGGCCATGCGGTGTTCGCCGACGCCGACAAGATCAAGCTGGGCTTCGCCGGCTCCGGCGGTATCGTGCATGACGCCTACAAGGACTCCGGCGTGCTGCTCAAGCGCGACGACATCCTCAAGCCGGGTGCGCTGAAGGAAGGCATGGTGATCGGCCTGGATACGGCCAAGACCAAGCACGAGCACTGGAATGGCATCGACCACATCGTGATGGTGGTGCGAGACCCGAACACCGACAAGCTGCTGATCAGCCAGTCCACCGGCAAGCTGGGCGTGCATACCATGCCGGTGGAGGATTACCTCAAGCAGGTAAAGGACCACCCCAACTGGAAGCTGTTCGCCTCCGATCCGCTGCACCAGGCACGCGATCTGCTGGAAAACCGCAGCCAGGCGCACGAGCAGGCGCAGGCCAAGGGCGCCGCCGAGCCGAAGCCGTCCCCGCAGGAAAAGCCGCAGACCAGCAACGAAGTGCATAAGCAGGGTGCGCACGGCGAGGATGTGCGCAGGGCGCAGGAACAGCTGGGCCACCTGGGGTATGTGGGTGCCGACGGCAAGCCGCTGGTCGAGGATGGAAAGTTCGGTCGCAACACCGAGGCTGCCGTGCGCCAGCTGCAGAAGGACAACGGTCTGGCAGTGGACGGCATCATCGGCCCGAAGACGCTGGATGCGATCAAGGACGCGCGCGAGCGCCCGCTGCTCAATGACGAGCGCCATCCGCAGAACCCGATGTACAACCAGGCCGTGAAGGGCATGGAAGGCCTGCCGGCGGGCACCTTCAAGGACCGCCATGCACTGGAGGCCGCCGCCGCTGCACTGACCAAGGAAGCGCAGGCCAGCGGCATGCAGCGCATTGATTCGGTGGTGCCCAGCACCAACGGCGAGCGCATGTTTGCCGTGCAGGGCACCGCCGGTGACCCGGCTGCCTGCCGCGCGGCGGTGGACACCCGTGCGGCCAGCGAGCAGAGCATGGCACTCAGCAGTGGTGCGGTGCACGGTGCACCGAATGTCCTGCAGCAGCAGGACGCCCAGCAGGAGCAGGTGAAGCAGGCCCAGCGCGCCATGGGCCACTGAGCCAGGCCAGGCAGGGGAAGCCAGGGGAAGGGCCGCGTACTGCGGCCCTTTTCCTTTCTGGCAGCTGAGCGGCCGCCGCGCTTTCAGCCTCGCTTCATGCCGCCTGACGCTAGATGAATGCGCAAGCCGCACGGGGATCGCGCGCAATGTTCCGGCAATGTCCGGGCACCAGCGTGGTCCCTACGGCAGCCGGGGCGCCCAGCGCCCTCCCTGCCCACCGTGGCATGCACCTCACAGGAGAACCCAACATGCTCAGCACTTCCGCACTCAGCTTCCGTGGTCTGGCGATGGCCCTGGCACTTCTTGCCGGCGTGGCCGTGGTCAGTGATGCCAGCGCGATGTCGAGGAAGGACAAGCGCACCGTGGTCGGTGCCGTCGTCGGCGGCGTGGCGGGTCACCTGATCTCCAACGGCGACCCGGCTGCCACCGTCGGCGGCGCGGTTGCCGGCGGCGCCATCGGCAACCTGACCACCTCCGACCGCCATGATCGACGCTACGACGGGCGCTATGACCGTCGCTACGATCGCCGTTATGACCGTGGCTACAACCGCGGCTATGGCTACGACCGCCGCGATGACCGTCGCTGGCAGCGCGAGCGCCATGACAACCGCTACTACCACGACCGCGGCCGCCATCGCGGCTGGTAAGCGCGCCGGCCACAGGCCGCACGTGGCGTCCCTGACGGGCGGGTCGATGACCCGCCCGTTTGCGTCTGTGGCGTCCATGGCGTTGAATGCGCAGCCTTGGATGTTCCATTACTCACCAGCGGCCGTGGCATGACTTCTTCCCCCCATCGCGTGCAGGGCCTCAACAACGACGAGGTCGCCGCCGACTGGCCGGCGATCGACGCCCAGGAGATCACCTGGCTGCGTGGCCACTTTCCGCAGCTGGGCGCGGACAGCACGCTGCGCTGGCACAGCCCGCGTCCGTTGTCGGCCGCGGCCATCGTCGACGGCACCGGCGGTCCGGTCTTCATCAAGCGCCACCACCACAGTGTGCGCAGCGCTGGAAGCCTGGAAGAAGAACACCGTTTCATCGCGCATCTGGCAACTGCCGGCATGCCGGTGGTGCAGGTGCTGGCCAGCAACGACGGCCGCACCGCACTTGAACACGGCCCGTGGACCTACGAACTGCATGCGGTGGGCGCCGGCAAGGACCTGTATCGCGAACTGCCGTCATGGTCACCACTGACCGACATTGCCCAGGCCCACGAGGCAGGGCGCGTGCTGGCCACGCTGCACCGCGCGGCCGCCAGCTACCACGCCCCGCAGCGCAGTACCCATCTGCTGGTGGCACGCGACGACCTGATCCGCGCCGATGACCCGATCGCCGCGCTGAAGGCCGACCTCGGCAACCGCCCCGGGTTGGCCCGCTACCTGGCGCGCATTCCCTGGGAAGAACAGCTGCGCCGCGATGTGCTGCCGTGGCACCACGGCCTGGCCGCGCGCCTGCAGGACGAACCTCGGCTGTGGGCGCACAACGACTGGCACGTCTCCAACCAGCTGTGGAACGACGACGGCACGATTGCCACGGTGCTCGATTTCGGCCTGGCCTCGCCCACCAGCGCGCTGTTCGACCTGGCCACCGCGATCGAACGCAACGCGGTGGCCTGGCTGCAGCTGGAGCGCGGCACCGATGCTGTTCGCATCGACATCGCCCTGGCCCTGCTGGACGGCTATCGGCAGGAACTGCCGCTGTCGCCCACGCGCGTGCACCTGCTGGCCGACCTGCTGCCGATGGTGCATTTCGACTTCGCTCTGTCCGAAGTGGAGTATTTCGAGGGCGTCACCGGATCGACCGCGAACGCCGATGTGGCCTGGCAGCCGTTCATGCTCGGGCATCCGGCGTGGTTCGCCACGGCCCCCGGCCAGGCCCTGCTGGCGGCCCTGCACGCCGCCGCGTGAGCCGCGAGCCACCAAACACGCGGGGTACTCAGTAGATCGACGCCATGCGTCGATGATGCGCTCGGCCGGGGTCAGATCCCTTTCCGCTGGAAAGGGATCTGACCCCGGCTGAAGGGCGGTAGCTCGCAAATCCGTACCATTTGTAGTGAAATGGTCACCTGAAGCGGGGGTGCCTGGATCTGCCAGGCTGAGAGAGTCCCTTGGAACCTGATCCGGTTTGCACCGGCGTAGGGAGCTTTGAGCCGCAGCCACACCCCCGTCATGGGCCGGTGCACCTGCGCGCCGTCGCTTCGTCTCCCTTGTTGTCTGAAGACGAATCGAATGAACCGCTGCCTGCGCCCCACCCTGCTCGCCCTCGCCCTGTGCGCCGCCCTGCCGCTGTACGCCAGCGAGGCAGGCACCGACGCTGCTGATGCGCCCTCCTCGCCCACCGAACTGGCGGCGGTGCGCGTGCAGGCCGGCAAACCGAAGGCCGACACCTCGCGCGTCAACGCCTTCGGCGGCGGCTCCTGGAAGGACACCCCCGCCTCGGTGAACGTGCTGGAGCGCGACTACCTCGACCGCCGCCAGGTGCGTTCGCTGTCCGAGCTGGCCAGCAATGATGCCTCGCTGGGCGATGCCTATGCGCCGGTGGGCTACTACCAGAACATCGCCATCCGCGGCTTCGCGCTGGATGCGGCCACCGGCTACCGCTTCAACGGCATGTCCATCGCCGGCGAGCAGCGCCTGGCGCTGGAGAACATCCAGGAAGTGCAGATCCTCAAGGGCGAAGCCGGCCTCGCGGCTGGCGTGATGGCACCCGGCGGCATCATCAACTACGTGGGCAAGCGCCCGGCGGAAGTGCGCAAGGTCACCCTGGGCACCGATTCGGAAGGCTCGCGCTATGCAGCCGTGGATGTCGGCCACTGGCTGACCCCGCGCTTCGGCGTGCGTCTGAACGCCGCCTGGGATGCCAGTGATTCCTACGTCGAGCATGCCGACGGTCGCCGCAACTTCTATTCGCTGGCCACCGACTGGCTGATCGGCGAACACGGCAAGCTGGAAGTGGATGCCAACTACCAGACCAGCGCGCAGCGCTCGGTGTCAGGCTTCCAGCTGCTGGGCGCGCGCGACCTGCCACGCGGCGTCGACCGCGAACGCCTGCTCGGCTACCAGCCGTGGCAGCGGCCGGTGGACATTGCCAGCACCAACATCACCGCGCTGCACACCTATGACTTCAACGATGCGTGGCAGTCGCGCGTCTCGGTCGGCCACAGCCGTTCGGTGATCGATGACAACGTCGCCTTCGCCTACGGCTGCTACTACACCGCAGGGTGCGCAGACGGCAGCGTGCCGGGCAACTACTTCGCCCCCAACGGCGACTACGACATCTACGACTACCGCAGCCCGGATGACACCCGCCGCAACCAGCAGGCCCGTGCCGAACTGCGCGGCAGTTTCGAGACCGGCAGCGTCGGCCACCAGCTGAGCGTCGGCGCCGACTACTTCCGCCGCACCATCGACAAGCGCCCGAGCGTCAACGAGTACGTCGGCACCAGCAACATCCACGACGTGCAGGTGCCGGTGTTCGAGCCCTCGCCGAAGATGCCGGGTGCATCTGCACGGCGCCTGGACAGCCGGCAGACCGCATTCTTCGCGCTGGACCGGATGAGCTTCGGCGATGACTGGCAATGGCTGGCCGGCGGCCGCTTCGTGCGCCTGGACGAGCGCGCCTACGACAAGCGCGGCACGCCGCAGCGCCACAGCCGCCTGTCGCGCTTCCTGCCGCAGACCGCGCTGGTGTGGAAGGCCACCGACCAGCTCAACGCCTACGCCAGCTACGTGCGCGGCATTTCGCTGGGCCAGGAAGCACCGTTCTGGACGTCCAACGCCGATACCTTCCTGCCGTCGATGCAGTCGCGGCAGCTGGAAGTGGGCGTGAAGTACGTGCCGGTGGACGCCCTCACCCTGGGCGCGGCCGTGTTCCGCACCTCCCAGCCCTACCAGTACGCAAAGCCCGACGGCAGCGACGTCGGCTACACCTTCGTCGAAGAAGGCCAGCAGACCCATACCGGCCTGGAACTGACCGCCAACGGCCAGCTGACCGACGCGCTGCAGATCGTCGCCAGCGCCAGCGTGCTGCAGGCGCGCGCACGCGACACCGGCACCCCGGCCTATGAAGGCCATCAGCTGGTGAACGTGCCGAAGGTGCGCGCCAGCGTGCACCTGGCCTACGCGCTGCCGTTCGTTGAAGGCCTGGATGTGACCGGTGGCTGGCGCTATGCCTCGTCCAACGTGGCCCGCGCCGACGGCGGTGTGCGCGCACCGGACTACTCGGTGTTCGACGCCGGCCTGCGCTTCCAGCACCGCCTGTACGACCGTGCGGTCAGCTGGAACCTGTCGGTGGACAACCTGTTCAACCGCTTCTACTGGCGCGACACCGGCAGCAGCGGCGGTGACTACTACCTGTTCCCGGGTGCGCCGCGACAGGCGCGCCTGTCGGTGACGTTCGCGCTGTGAGCGGCGTCGCGCTCGAGTGGACTGCCGCGCTCTTCAGCATCCTCGGGGTGTGGCTGATGGCAAAGCGACGGCTGGCCGCGTGGCCGGTCGGCCTGCTGTCGGTCGCGCTGTACGGCGCGGTGTTCGCCGAAGCCAAGCTGTACTCGGACACGCTGCTGCAGGTCGCCTTTGGTGGTTTCCTGGTCTACGGCTGGATCAACTGGCGCCAGCACGCCGCCGATGAAGGCAGCATCCGCATCGTGCCGCTGGCGCGCGGCAAGCTGCTGCGCGACCTGGCCATCGGCCTGTGTGGCGGCGTGGCGCTTGGCGCCGGCATGCACACCTTCACCGATGCAGCGTTGCCGTGGCTGGACGCGATGCTGACCGCACTGAGCCTGGTCGGGCAATGGTGGCAGGCACGCCGGCACACGGCCTGCTGGTGGGTGTGGATCGTGGTGGACGTGGTCTACGTGGGCGCCTATCTGTTCAAATCGCTGCACGTGACTGCTGCGTTGTACGTGTTCTTCCTGGGCCTGGCATTGTTCGGGCTGCGGGCGTGGCGCGCCGCCGCGCGCGAGCCGCAGGCAGTACCTGCGCAGTAGAGCCACGCCATGCGTGGCTGCGTTTGGTAGATGCCGACCTTGGTCGGCAGGTGAGCGCCAACCAAGGTTGGCGTCTACCGATGCCCGGCATCCACGCATGGCGTGGATCTACTGGGTAAGGGTCAGCCCCAATCGCAGTGGCTGTCGCATGTCCTTCGGCGGCGCCGCCGGCAACGGCGTGGCCTGCAGCGCCGCACGCAGATCGGCATCGACCTGTGCATCACCCAGGCTGTCGAATTCCAGTTTCGAGATAGCGCCATCGCCGGCGATCCACACGCTCACCACCAACGGCGCCGGCGCATCGGGATGCTCCTGCAGCCAGGCCAGCAGGCGCTGCGCGTGCGGATCCTGCTCCTGCTGCAGACGCTGCTGCAACTCGCCGCTGACGGAGGCGGCATAGGCCATCCAATGCGCAGGCGCGTCCTGTGCGGACACGCTGGCGCTCCCCAGCGCCAACAGGCCCAGCAACCATGCCAACGGGCGCCAGCCACGGCGCGAGGTGCGCTTGTTGCCTGCAGAAGCCATCACCCACGTCTCCACGTCCATCCCAACGCGTCATGGTCGGCGCCGTAGATGACAGGCAGATGGCGGCGCAGTAGAGCCACGCCATGCGTGGCTGTTCCGGGCAACCGGTTGATCCATCCACGCATGGCGTGGATCTACCTGGCTGCCCCACCCGGCGCGATCAGTCGCCCAGGTCGGCCAGCACCTTGCGCGAGGGCGCAAAGAAGGTGACGCCGGTGGTCGCGGTGGAGAAATCGAGGATGCGGTCATGCAGCGGCGCGGGATTGCCGATGAACATCCGCTCCAGCATCTTCTCGATCACCCACAGCCGACGCGTGTAGCCGATGAAGTAGGTGCCGTACTCGCCGCGCCCCGGATTGGCGAAAGGCATGTTGTCGCGCAGGATCTCGTGCTCGCCGTCGGCATCCTCGATGGTGCACAGCGTCTTGTGCGACTTCTGCGCGTCGGCCGGTGCGTCGTCCAGCTCCATGTTGTCGTGCTTGGTGCGGCCGATGATCGCTTCCTGCGCTTCGGTCTTCTGCGCGCGCCAGGCATCGAGGTTGTGCAGGTACTTCTGCACCACCACGTAGCTGCCACCTGCATGGTCGGGATCCTCGTCGCCGACGATGGTCGCCTCCGGCAGTGACAGACCCTCGGGGTTGGCCGTGCCGTCGACGAAATCGAGCAGGTCGCGGCCGTCGAAGTAGCGGAAACCGGCCACGTCATCCACCGCGTCCACCGCATCGCCGAAGGCCATCATCAGGTTGCGCTCGAAGGCCACGATCAGGTCCATCGTGCGTGCACGGATGTGGTACAGCAGGTCGCCCGGCGTGGAGACCGCCGTGTGGGTAGCACCCTTCACTTCCTGGAACGGCTTCAACTCGCGCGGCGGCGTACTGCCCACCAGCGGCGCCCACACGCGGTGGCCGATGGCCACGTTGCAGGTGAAGGTGCGCTCGATCTCGCGGATGGCGGTGTTCTTGATCAGGTCATCGGTGCTGGCCAGCACCTCGCGCACTTTCGCCAGCGACGCCGCATCGTCCTTCACCGTCAGCACCAGGAACGCGGCCGAATGGGTCAGCGGCGCGGTGATCTGCTGCGGCTCGTTGTCGAGCGTGTGGTTGAGGGCGGTGATGGGTGCGGGCTGGGCGTTCACGATGGTTCCTGCTGGCTTGAGGCGGGCACATCGCCTGCGGCAATGTGCGGGCGATCATAGCGGAACGACCTTGCCGGCGACGGAGCGGTTCTCAGTTCGCGGTGGTCAGCCGACGAGCGCCAGCCACTCGTCGGCAAGCACCTGTGCCTGCTGCCCGCTGTCGGTGATCGAGTGCTGTGGCTGCTGCACCCACCACTCCCCCTGCCACTGCGGCCGCATGTGTCCGCGCAGGAACCGCTCGACGCGAAGGCGCTGCCCGACACGAAGGATGCAGGCCAGCCGTGTGCGGTCCTGCGAGACCACGGACACCTGCAGCTGCCAGCCGTCCGCAGCATCGCGCAGCAGATTCGCTCCAGCGATCTCGATCACGTCCATGCTGTGGCTACACCGTGGTCACGGTGAACTGCTGCGGCGTGCGCCACGCAACCCGCAGGTAGGGTCCCTCCAGCGCACCGCCCTCGCGGAGATGCTCGAACACGTCGGCCGGACACCACTCCCTGCCCGCCGAGAAGGCGACGCCGAGATCACGCAGGCGGAGGAAGACGGCGGCCTTGGCTGCATCATCGGGGACCGGCAGGGTGAGGGTGTTTTCATCGCCAGCGGTGAAGCCCAGCGCCTGCAGCGAGGCCCGCGAGCGGCCATTGAACAGCATCACCTTGATGCAGTTGCCGTCGGCCTGCCCTACATAGGCGTCGATGTGCGTTTCCATTGGCGGATTGTAGAGGCAACGCCAGTCCACTCGCAGCGTGCTGCCGGCCGGTCGATCATTTGAGGCCTGGCCATGACACTGCTAGCCTGCGGATGTGCGGCCTGCAGAGGCTCGCCATCCACGCACTTCACGGAGGAAGCAGTCGATGGTCCACTCACCGATGCAATGGAAGCATTTGCCCGTTGCTGCAGCGCTGGCGTTGCTGCTGGCCTCCCCGCTGCAGGTGCACGCCGCAAACGAAAGGTCTTTCTTCAACGCACTTGAGCGCTACGGTGCCGATGACTTCAGCAGCTGTGCGCGCTTGCTGGATGACCTGTTGCAACGTGGAGGCCATTTTCCCGAGGGTGGCGAACTGCTGCTGGTCGAATGTACGGCTGCGGCCGGTGACCTAGGAAAAGCGATGGACCACGTGACCACGCTGCTTCCCAGCGGCAGACTGTCGGCCGAAGACCTGCTGCGCAAGGATCGGCCGGGATTGAATGCGCTGCGCAACGACCCGGCGTGGCCGGACATGCGCAAGCGGGTGCTGGCCGCGGACCAGCGACGCCTCGCGTTGCTAGATGCGCCCCTGCGTAGGGAACTGCTGGCCCGCGCCGAGCGTGATCAGGCCGCACAGCACGCAGCCGTTGACGCTGGCGGCGGCGATGCCTTCAGGGCAGCGGCTCCAGTGATCAGGGCCAACGCCGATTGGCTGAGATCGGTGGTCGACGACAAAGGTTGGCCGACCTACGCCCTTGCAGGCCGTGATGGTGCCAAGGCCGCATGGCTGCTGGTCCAGCACGCCGATCACGATCCCGTGTTCCAAGCCGAGATGTTGCCGCTGATCGAGAGCGCTGCCAAAGCCGGTCAGGCTGATCCTGCCGATCTGGCGCTGCTGACGGATCGCGTGCTGTTGGCGCAGGGTAAACCGCAGCGCTATGGCAGCCAGTTCACACAGGCCGGTGATGGCGCGATGGAACTGCGCCCCACCGAGGACATGGAAGGCCTGGACGCGCGCCGCGAGGCGATGGGGCTGCAGCCGCTGGCGCAGTACAAGGCCACGCTCGCAGAGATGTACGGCAGGCCGGTTCGCTAGCACTTGCGCAACCAAGGCTCAGCCTTGGTTGCTCCACACCGCCAGCACGTACCCGTCCAGATCGCGGAAATGGAAGCGACGGCCGCCGGGAAAGGCAAACACGGCCTGCACGATCTCGCCGCCCGCTGCGAGGATGCGCTGCTGCGCGTCGGCAAGGTCCACGCAGTACACGATGACCAGCGCGCCTCCTGAGGGCGTCACTGCCTCGTCGGCGACAAATCCACCTTTGAGGCGGCCGTCATCGAACTCGGTATAGGCCGGGCCGTAGTCGGTGAAGGACCAGCCGAAGACCTGCCCATAGAACTGCTTGCTGCGGGCGATGTCGGCGACGTTGAATTCGATGTTGTCGATGCGGCGTTCGGCAGCGGTGGTGTCTGCGTGGCTCATGGTGCGGCTCCGTGGTTGGAGCGCCCAGCATCGGTCAGGGTCGGGCCCGGGTCTTGAACGAAACGGCCATCAACGTCCCCACTGCTGGCGCAGCGCGCTTGCCGTCAGGCCGGCAAGCTCGCGGGCGTCGCGGCTGAGGTGGGCCTGGTCGGCATAGCCAGCCTCCACGGCCAGCATCGCCAGACTGTGCGCGGGTTGGGTCTGGCTGCAGCGCAGGAACCGCTGCAGACGCAGGATCCGCTCCAGCGACTTTGCTCCGTAACCGAACTGCGTCTGGCTGAAGCGACGCAGGGTGCGCGGGCTCATGGCCAGTTGTGCGGCGAGTGCGTCGATGCTGGCATCGCCTCTGGCAGCGTGCGCGAACAGCGCATGCGCGCGGCGTGTGTGTTCGTCCAGCACGGCCGCCGGCATGTTCCGCTGCAGGCTGTCAGCCAGGCGCTGCAGGCGCTGGTCGGGCGCGGCGTCACCGATCCAGGCCGCAGCCTGCGTCGCCCAGCGGGCATTGAATTCGATCAGGGGCACGGCTTGGCCGACGATGCCGGACAAGTCGATGCCGAGCGCAGACGATGCCTGCCCAGGCCGGAACCGCGCGCCCAGCACCTGTGCACCGGGGGCCAGTTGCGGGTGTGCGGCGGTACGGTCCGGTCCCACCACGAACAGCGCACCATCACGCCAGAGAATGTCCACGCAGCCATCGGGCAGCACGGTGATGTTGCCACTGGCGTCAGCAGGCAACTGGCTCTGCCAGAGCTGGCCGAACTGGCCACGCAGCGGCGCAGGCGCCAGGTGTTCCTGGTAGGCCGAGCCGGTGCCAGCGGGAGTGGAGGGATCGCCCATGCCCCATTGTGGCAAAGCAATGCCGGAAAAAGAGAAGCCCGGCACGAGGCCGGGCTTCGCTGGCGTGTGGGAGAGAGATCACACGCCAGTTACACGCACTAACGACAGGCGTTTGTTACCAGCTGAAGCGCGGGCCCACGAACCACTCGCGGTCGCCGGCCTTGGCCAGCTTCACTTCGCCACTCAGGCCCCAGTTCTGGTTGAACTTGGCGGTGGCGCCGACACGGCCGTAGAACTCGCCGTCCGGGTTGATGCCGTGCTTCTTGCTGTAATCCTCGTAACCGGCCAGTGCATAGCCTTCCAGGTACGGGTTGAACGCGGTGCGCACGCCCACTTCAGTGGAGTAGCCGTTGAAGTCCAGGCCGTGCTTCATGTCGAACTTCTGGTATGCAACACGAGCCACCAGGTCGGTGTTCGGTGCGATGCCGTAGTTGTAGCCGGCACCGATGCGCCACTGGTCGACATCGTTCTTGAAGGTGTCGGTTTCCTGCTTGCTGTAATCACCGAAGATGTGGAAGTTCGGATGCACGGCAACCGAGCCCTTCACGCCCCAGCCATCAGCGTCGCCGCCCTTGGCATCGGTGTTCACGTAGCCGCCTTCAACGTAGTTGTACGACAGGCCATCGGCAGCCGATGCGGCGAACGGCAGCGCGGCCAACAGACCCAGGGCAAGCAGCGAATTCTTGATCATCGGGATACACCTTTCATTATTTTGGTTTCGTCGAACGCCCCTCGGGAGGGGAGGGAGGAGAGGCGTTCGACAGGTGTGAATTATCCGTTTGGTGATGAAATCGGCCCTGAATATTGAACTGACCAGTACATGAATGAGGTTCCTGTTCAGGGAACTCTCGATGCGCCGTGTAGTAGCTCGCTGGATGCACGCCGACCTGCCAAGCCGCTTCGGTCATGGATCGCACGAGAGGACTGCACTCACGGAAGCGCGGTGCGCGCGTCGATGTTGTGCGCCACGCTCATCTGCGCCCATTGAGAGGAACGACATGAGTCGGCTTCAGGCTGATGAATTGGAGAGATCGAAGTGGCACAAGGACATCAACCGATGCAGCAGAGCTCGCTTGTTCCCGCTTGTTAAGGATTGCTGATTGCGCGACCTTCACAGGCCATCCACGTCTTCCAACTGCAGCTGAAAGCACTTCGCAGCGGCGGGAACAAACGCCGCTATATTCCAGACTCCCCAGACGAAGGAGGGAGTGGAATGTTCCTGACCAAGCAGCAAATCAACGCGGCACGTGCCGTCACCGTAGCCATCGTTGCTACCGTAAGCCTCGGTGCTTGCGCCACCTACAAAGACGAATTTGCAACGATCAACTCGCGTCTCGACCAGCTCGACGTGAAGGTGCAGGGCGCGGCACAGAGCGCCGAATCGGCCAACCAGTCTGCACAGCAGGCCAACCAGCGTCTGGATCAGATCGAAGGCCGCGTGCAGCAGCTCGAAAGGGTCCCCGGCCGCAAGCCGCGCGGGTAACCGCTCTCCCACCCACTTTGATGAACGCTTGAACCAGACACCAGTGGCCTTCACCGGCCACTGGTGTCTTTCAGCCTCTCGGTCGTCATCCGAAGGAGCCGTCCCATTCGTACGTACTCACTCCCTGCACGCCGGGCCGTATCGGCCACGCTGGCCATCGCGCTGGCACTGGCAGGAACCGGCGCAGCCAGCGCCAGGAACGCCAAGGAAGCCAAGGACGCACCCACGGAAACGGCGACCGCCGCCGATGAACTTCCGCAGGGCCAGGAAGTGTCCGATACGGTGATTGAACTGGCCGGCTGGGTCGTGGCCAGCAAGGACAACCAGGGCTATCCGTTCGCGATCATGGACAAGGCGGCTGCGCAGGTCCTGGTCTTCGGCGGTGACGGCAAGCTGCGCGGCGCAGCGCCAGCGCTGTTTGGTTCGGCCATCGGCGATCACTCGGCACCCGGCGTCGCCAAGCTCGCACTGAGCGCGATTCCCGGCCACGACCGCACCACCCCGGCGGGTCGCTTCATTGGCGCCTATGGCCCGTCCGAGGACGCCGGACGCGTGCTGTGGGTGGACTACGATTCCGCCGTTTCAATGCACCCGCTTCCCCCGGGCACCCCGAAAGAGAAGCGCAGCGAACGACTGGCATCGGCCACGCCGGACGACAACCGTGTCACCCACGGCTGCATCAATGTCTCGCCCGGGTTCTACGAGCAGATCGTGCATCCCACGTTCGAGAAGGGCGGCGTGTTCTACGTGCTGCCGGACAAGGACTCGATCGAAGAAACGTTCCCGGAGTTCGCGCAGAGTCGCGCGGCTGCGAAGGACGTGGATGAAAAAGACGCGCGACACGCCCGCAAATGAAACCCGGTTGAAGGCTGCGGACGTGGTCGCGGCAGACCGCTACGGAAGCTCCAGCCTGCGCATCTTGAACGTGAACAAGGTGCCGGCGTCCGCACTGGACTCCACCTCCAACGTGCCGCCATGGGACCGCGCGATCTCCGACGCAATGTAGATGCCGAGGCCGAGACCCGGCCGCGGACGCTCACTCTTTTCACGTGAGAATGGGCTGAAAATCGCGTCCAACCTCGCTGATGGAATGTGTCCCTCGTTGTGTACGTCGAGCGTGAGCATTTCCGGCTCGGAGTGGACGGTCAGCGTAATCGGGGACGAGCGCTCTCCGTGTACCGCTGCATTGGTGAGCAGGTTGGCCAGGAGCTGTGCCAATCTGCTCGGGTCGCAGACCACGTCGTCGTCTATCTTTATGTGGACCTTGATGTCCTGGCGGCCAGTGGCGATTGCCACCTCTTCCACAACCCGCTTCAGGTCTTCTTCCAGCGTGCTTGTCAGCTGCAGCGCGATGGGAATGCCGCCGCCCAGACGTCCCCTGGCGAAATCAAGCACGTCGTTGATCAGTCCGTCCATTCTGGCAACGCCGGAGGTGATGTGCGCGAGCATCCGTTGCTGGCGCTCAGTGCCCGCCTCACATGCCAGCGCATCTGCGGCGATGCTGATGGCCTGCAGCGGACTGCGCAGGTCATGACCCAGCACGGCAATGAACTGGTCGCGCAGGTCGGCGACACGATGCGCGTCGGAGAGCGCAGATTCCGCTCGCACAAGGCGATCTTCCTTGTCGAGGTAACTTCCTACCAGGTCGGCCAGCAGTTCCATGGAGCGTTGGACGTGGGCTATGTCGAAGTTGGCCGGTGCCGAATCAATCGCGCAGAGCGTGCCGAAGAAGCTCCCGTCTGGCCGATGGATGGGAACGGACGCATAGCTCTCAAGCCCGTAGATCCGTGGCGTGTGATGCTGGGAGTAAATCGGGTGCTCGCTTGCATGCGCAAATACAACTGACGTCGCCGACTGCCTGATCTCGTCACAGATGGTGGTCTCAAGCACCAGTTGGCCACCGGGAACCAGCCCGAACCCCAGGGTGTCGAAGGTGGCGCACGCGGTCCAGGTTGTCTGGGTCACGCGGGCAATGGCCGTGAATCGTGAGCCCGTGATGTGGGCGACGGTCTCCAGGATTCGCGGCACGGCCTGGATTCGACCAATCTCGGCGATGTCGTCCAGCAGATTGGGGTCCGTCAGCTTCTGCATGGTCGCTCGTCCGGTGGGCACCGCATCATCCCATGGAACCGTTGTGTAGGTTGATGCGAGGGTGATTGCGGCCTTTTCAGGCTTGGTCGTGGCGGACACCCGGGCCCCCTGCGGGAGGTGAACGACCGATCTGTCCGAATGCAGACATTGCGCAGGTCAGGCCATCTCCTTGGTCTCGTGGTCGCGCCGATCGTCGATGACCGTTCAGAGCTTGATTTCCAGCGTTGCCCGATACAACAGCGCCGTCTTGCGGCGCCGCTCGATATCCGTCGAGCCGTTCTCGTCGAAGTAGGCGTTCCCCGAAATGATCGCCTGCTGCAGCAGTTGCGCACGCTCACGCGGAGCTTGCTCTTCCTGCTGATGCTCCATCGCACGTCAGGTTGAAGACAGAGGGCACCGAAACCTCCACTGCGGCCGTGACCCAGCTGCTGAAAGGTCCTGTAGGTGCTGGCTACGTGGACAAGCAGGAGGCAGCCGACGACCGGCGCAAGGTGCGGGTGAAGCTGACGGCTGCCGGTCGAGCGCGCCACCGGCAGCGCGAAGCGAACATCCAGCAGTGGATGCAGCAGGCGCTGGCGCACTCTACGACGCGCTGTAGGCCACCCAGAGGGCTTTACACCAGCGCATCCACATTTATAATCGACCGGATGGTTAAATATGGGACCCGGAGATGGGCCGTCGCAAAAGTATTGATCCGCAGCAGCTCCTTGATGCTGCCGAGCGCGTGGTCGCCCAGATGGGCGCGGCGCGCCTGACGTTGGATGCGGTGGCCGCCGAAGCCGGGGTCAGCAAGGCCTCGGTGGTCTACGACTTCCAGTCCAAGGCCGGTCTCATCCAGGCCGTGGTCGAACGTGCGGTGGCCCGCGACAACGCCTTCAACCGCGAGGCGGCCAAGGGGTTCAACCAGGATGCGCTGCTGCGCGGTCGTATTGCCGCAGCGGCCCAGCCCTTTCCCGAGGCATTCCAGCCGGTGGCCTTGGCGCTGTGCGCGGCCATGGCCCAGGATCCACAGCTGCGCGCGCCCATCCAGCACAACCAGGCGCAGATCCTGGCCGAGATCCAGCGGCAGGCCACGCACCCACGCAGCGCGTTGCTGGCATACCTCGCGCTGGAGGGTATGAAGCTGCTGGAGTCGCTGGACTACGTGCAATGGCCGGCCGCGCAGCGGCAGCAGCTGCTGCAGGACATTGGCGCGTTGATCGACACGCCGCCGCGCTGAACCCGTTCTCTCCCCCGAGGTAACCCTGATGAGTTCTTCCACCCTCTTCCTGACCGGAGGAAGCGGCTACGTGGGCCGCAATCTGATTCGCCGCCTGTGTGCAGACGGTCACCACGTGCGTGCGCTGGTTCGCAGCCCCCAGGCGGCGGCGGTGGTACAGGCGCTGGGCGCCCAGCCGGTACACGGCGATCTGCTGGACCCCGGCATCGCTGCGGCGATGGAGGGCTGCGCCGCGCTGATCCACGCGGCCGCCGACACCGACCACCGAAATGCTTCACCCAGCCAGTGGCAGACCAACGTGGAAGGCACCCGCAACGTGCTGACGGCCGCCCGCACTGCGGGTGTGTCGGTGGCGATCATGCTGAGCAGCGAATCGGCACTGACCACCGGTGCGCCTTTGCATCAGGCGCGCGAGGACCATCAGTATCCGGCGCGCGCAGCAGGCATCTACGGCGCGAGCAAGGCTGAAGCAGAAAGGGTGGCGATCGCGCTGTCCACACCGCATTTCGCAGTGAAGGTGCTGCGACCAAGATTTGTCTGGGGCCGCGACAACACGACCGCTATGCCCTACTTGCTGCAGGCCGTACGCAGCGGCCGCTTCGCCTGGATCGACGGCGGGCACTACCTCACCTCGTCCACCCACGTGGACAACCTGGCTGAAGCGGTCTGCTGCGCCTTGACGCGCGGTGCGGGCGGCCGTGTCTACCACATCTGCGATGGTGCGCCCGTGCCGTTCCGCCGTCTGATTGGCGCTCAGTTGCTGGCTTATGGCGTACAACCGCCTGAAAAACAGGTGCCGCGTGCGCTGCTGCGTGTTTTCATCGGACTGGATGACCTGTTCCGCAGACTGCGGCTGCCTCTGCGTGCGCCAATGACCCGCCAGGAGTTCGCATCTTCAGCGGTGGAGGTCACGCTGGATGACAGCCGTGCACGCAGCGAGCTTCGCTATCGTCCGGCGGTTACGCTGGAAGCCGGAATCGCGATGCTGCAGCGCCAAGTAGCCGAGCAAGGCTGATACTCATCGAGCGATCGGCGGGAGAGCCTCGCGCGGTGCGTGGCCGAACAGCCGACTGAACTCGCGGCTGAACTGAGAAGGGCTCTCGTAGCCCACGGCGAACGCGGTGGCGGAGATGCTGGTGCCGCCCCGCTGCAGCAGGCGACGTGCCTCGATCAGGCGCAGCTGCTTCTGGTACTGCAGCGGTGACAGGCCCGTTGCCGCACGGAAATGCCGATAGAACAGCGCGCTGCCCATGCCTGCACGGCTGGCCAGCGCGGCCGCATCAAGCGGTTGCCGGAAGCTGCGTTGCAGGGTGCGAATCGCGCCCGCCATCCGCCGTGCCAAGGGAGATGGCTGGGCCATCGCCAGCAGTGCTGGCCCTGCTTCACCCTGCAACAGACGAAACAGCAGCTCACGCTGCAGGGCAGGCCACAGCAGCCGCTGGGCGTCGGGCGTGTCGAGGGCCAGCTCCAGCAGACGCAGCAGACAGCTCAGTACGGGTGAATCCAGCGCTACCACACTGAATGGCGCAGGATGAGGCGCTTGGCCTGTAGGTGGGTTGCCCAACTGGCTCAGCAACTGTCGCAACAAGACGGTGTCCAACTCCACCACCAGCCCCAGAAAATGCGTCTGGTGGTTGCCCCGGGCGGCCATCCCGCGAGCGGGAACGGGCTGACGGGTGAGTAGTGCATCGCCGGCGCGATATTCCAGCACCGCATCGCCCACCCATACCTGTTTGGCCCCCTGTAGCACCGCCGCCACCGCGGGACGGTACAGAGCCGGGGCCGGAGCGCGCGTTGATCCTGTACGCGCCAGCCAAGCGCCGGGCAGAAGTTCCAGCAGCGGCTCCGCGTCCAGGCTGCGTGCGCGCAGCACCGCCTGCGCCTGCAGCGCTAATGCACGCAGCGGGGCTTGGCGATCACAGGTAGCAGGGAAATCGGGCAAGGATCGTGTGCAATTGGGCAAGTGCGGACGGCACCGTGGGCGCAGCATGTCACGCTCCGTTTCACGAGACAAAGCCACCATGAACAGCGTACACACTCCGCGCACCATCGCCCTGGTTACCGGCGGCAGCCGCGGCATTGGCCGCAGCATTGCCCTCCACTTGGCCAGGCAGGGTAGCGACGTGATGATTACCTACCAGCATCAGCAGGTTCAGGCCGCCGAAACCCTGCGCCAGATCGAAGCCTATGGCGTACGCGCCGCGATGCTGCCGCTGGATCTGGATGCGGTTGGATCACTGGAGACCTTCGCATCGGCTGTGCGGGCACAATTGCAGCGCTGGGGTGCATCGCACTTCCAACAGCTGGTGAACAATGCAGGGCTGCACGCACCATCGGCGTTCGGTGAGATCCGCGGCGATGACATCGACCTGCTGTACCGCGTGCATTTCAAAGCGCCACTGCTGCTGACCCAGTTGCTGGCGCCGCAGCTGGCCGATGGCGGCGCCATCATCAACATCTCCACCAGCCTGACCCGCCACGTGGCTGCGGGCAGCTTGGTGTACGCAGCAATGAAGAGCGCACTGGAAACCGCCACCCACTATCTCGCGCTCGAGCTGGGACCGAGGGGCATCGCGGTCAACGCCGTAGCCCCTGGCGCCACCGAGACCGACTTCTTCGGCGGTGCAGTGCGCGACGATGCCGCCGTGAACCACTACGTGGCACAGCACACGGCGATGGGACGTACGGGTCGCCCCGACGACATCGGCATGGCCGTGGCAAACCTGCTGGCGGGAGGCAGTCATTGGATTACCGGTCAGCGCATTGAGGCCTCAGGAGGAATGCTCCTGTAAGCGACTAGAGGGCCTCGCGATGTCAGCTTCTGGCCGAAAGCGGAAGCTGGCGTGTGCATGCCATCCGAGTCAGATATTGGTCAGCCCGGCCGGGCGCTACAGGTTGTGGAAATGTCCGGATTACCTGGCAGGTCGCCTTCGGCAACTGTGCCGCAGAGCTGATGTGTAATCGCTGGTTGACAAGGTAGAACGATCGTTCTACCTTGTCGCCATGGATAAGACAACGACCGACACCCGACTGAAGATCCTGGACACGGCGGAGGCGCTGATTTACCAGAACGGGATACATGCGACCGGCATGGATCTTCTGGTGAAGACCTCTGGCGTTGCGCGCAAGAGCATTTACCGACACTTTGAAAACAAGGACCAGGTTGCCGCAGCCGCATTGAACGCGCGGGACGTGCGCTGGCTCAACTGGTTCAGGCAGGAATGCGACAAGGCCGGCAGCCCGGAAGCGCGCATCCTGGGCATGTTCACGGTGCTCAAAGGTTGGTTCAAGTCCGAGGGCTATCGCGGCTGTGCCTTCATCAACACGGCAGGCGAGGTCGGCGATTCGCACGACCCGATCCGCAGGATCGCCAAGCACCACAAGCAGAAACTGCTCGATTACACGCTGGAGCTCACCGGGCAACTGAACATCGCGCAGCCGGCCGTTCTGGCGCAGCAGCTGCTGCTTCTGATGGAAGGCGCCATCACCGTATCGCGCGTGATGGGTGACTACGACGCCGCAGACACCGCAAGGGATGTTGCGCAGTTGTTGTTGAAGCAAGCCACGCGCTAACGCCGCAGTAACCGAAATCCCGCCGCAGTACCCCGTTCATCCATTTCCACTGGAGGCCCCACCGTGTCCGCAGAAGCACCCCGTCCCCCCCTTCCCCCGTTCACTCACGAATCGGCGATCCAGAAGGTTCGATTGGCAGAAGATGGCTGGAATTCCCGCGATGCCGACAAAGTGGCGCTTGCCTATTCGCTCGACACCCAGTGGCGAAACCGCGCCGAGTTCACCAACGGCCGCGAGGAAGCCCGGCAGTTCCTTGCCCGAAAGTGGAAGAAAGAGCTTGAGTACCGCCTGATCAAGGAATTGTGGGCATTCACCGGCAACCGAATCGCCGTGCGCTACGCCTATGAATGGCGCGACGACTCTGGAAACTGGTTCCGCTCCTATGGAAACGAGAACTGGGAATTCGGCGCGGATGGTCTGATGGAGCGCCGCTTCTCGTGCATCAACGATATGCCCATCAAGGACAGCGAACGCAAGTTCCACTGGCCACTGGGGCGCCGCCCGGATGATCACCCGGGGCTGTCCGACCTGGGCATGTAAGTTGCGGAGCCAACGTGAGGAAGGCCTGCGGGCGTGAATGCGCCCGCGGGCTTTCCATGTCAGCGCGGGGTGCTCCTTCGCTTCAGGGGGCCGGCTACGGCTGCACTTCAGCGCGGAACGCGATCTCGATCAACTGTTCGGGGAAGGCGAGCGCGGAAACCCCGATGAGGTTGCTGGCCACCTGGGGAACAGGCTGGCCATAGACGGCAGGCCTGACCTTGCTGCTGGCGGCGAACGCCGCAGGCACATCAATGACAAACAGGGTTTCCTCAACCACATCCGCCAACGATCCACCCAGCTCGGCCAACAACACCTGCGCGTTCTCGTAGGTGCGCTTCATCTGCGCTTCCATGGTGTCGAAGTTGGCAGGCTTTCCATCAGCGCCCAGAGCGGCCGGCGCCACCAGCTGTCCCTCCGGCGTGTGCGAGAGCTGGCCCGACACGAAGATCGAATTGTTCACGCGCACGGCCTGTACATACCCATAGGCCGATTCCCACGGCACGCCGAAGCTGGCCGTCTTGCGGTTGGAGGTACTCATTGCGTTGTCCTTCCAAGGATAAGGTCGCCAGTCTGCCGGCAGGCTCGGGTCCCCGCCTGCCCCGAACGGGTGAGGCAAGCGTGATCGTGAGCCTCGTGCTTCTGCGGCTGGCCGGAAGCTGACACAGCCTTCGGTTGCGCCATCCATGCGCCGTTTGTTCAATCCAACGCGTGCTCGGCCAGACATGATCTATCGGTCCCAATGCAATCCCGCACCGATGACAGATTCCGATACGTGCCGTTCGCCAGTCCAAAGTACCTTCCGACGTTGTGTCATCGGTGGAGAACGAAAGGACAGATCGGCACCACCGCAGGTTACGGAGGGGGCGATAGCCTTCTCCACCCTGTCTTCCCTGGCCGCAGTATTGAGCGATGAGAACCGCCGGCTGTTGCGGCTGCTGCGCGAACTTCAACCCAGGTCGCTCACCGAACTGTCCGAGCACTGCGGGCGCAAGGTTCCAAGCCTTTCTCGTACCCTTCGGATGATGGAAGGCTATGGGCTGGTTGAACTGAAGCGGGTCGGGGCGTCTGTGGTGCCATCTGCCATGGCCACGCGCTTTCTCATAGAGCTCGACTAGCACCACGCTGTATCGCCCAATCGCAGCGTTCTGTCGTTATTGCCTCGCTGACGTCTCAGCCAACTACGCCGGCAATCACGACCCATGTCGCATATTCCTCTATCGCTGAGGGCCCTTGCGCCATCGGCGTCTGGGGCGGCTTAACAGCATGCAAGAATGCCGAACGCGTCTTGCATCAAGCGTTGAATGCAATTTGTCTGATTGGCGTTGCGCAGCCACAGAGGTACAGATGACGGGCCATCGAAAAAGGATGGCCGGGCATCGAAAACCCGTGAGATCACACACGTTGTTTACGCTTGCCGGCCGGCGTCACCCCGCGTGGCGCCGGCTGGCAATCCGTCTGCCGGCTATGGCGGGCGGAGCGTGGAGGCCTTGCGCCTGCCGGACTTATGCGTGATCTCCCGGTTTTCGAGCCACGTCTCCGCCCGCCACCTTTGTGTGGCGGTTACCGTCTGTCCTGCACGGAGCCTCAGCCATGACCACACCGGAATTCCCCCGTCCCCACCCCTATCGCGCAGCTGGCGATGCGTCATCAGAACAAGCATCTGCGATCGATCCCAGAGCTTTCATCGCCACGCTGACGCGGATTGGAAAAGGCGCAGCCGCCGACGGCCAGCCGTGGCCGGAGCGTCATCAGATGCCCGGCCGCCGCATGGCCCTGGCCGATGCGGACTGCGCACTGGCTGGCCTGCGCATCGCGCTGGAAATGCTGCTGGCGGCCGAGCGCGTCCGCCAGAACGGACCGGACGACGAATACGTGGGCGATCGGGTGATGGAGGGTTTGATGATGGCGTGCCTGGCGCTGACCGCACAGGTCAGCGCGCGGATGCGGCCAGAGGCGTAACGCCGGAGAATCTTCCGGCGTTACCGCCGGTCATTCGCAGGAATCGCCTTCTTCCTTCAGCATCGCTTCGTCCACCGGACGCTCGCGCTCGATCAGCGCGCGCTGCTCTGCGTTCGGCTCACCCAGCCACCACACGTTGCAGCGGGCGGTAAGGCGGCCGACCATCTTCGAGTGCGTCGGCGAATACAGCATCGCCAGCGCGGTGGTCGAGCACTGGTGCGCCTGGCAGGCGGTGTAGAGCCACCACGGCTCGCCCTGCAGCACCATCAGTTCGCCAGGCCCGCTGGGACCGCTCAGCAGGCGTTCGCGCAGCGAAGGGACGTTCTTGTCGGGCGATTCGGCCGCCACAGTGTTCTTCATCAGGGCGTCGAACGCGGCCAGCACCTTCGTGTCCTTGCGGCCGCAGTCGTCCACGGTGTTGCCGCCGACCAGGGTGAAGAAATAAGTCGCCAGCGGATTGTCCGCGCAGGTGAGTTCGGCGCCGGGGGTCTCACCTTCCGGCTCGCCTTCGTTGTCCCACACCGACGGGTCCACGCCGTCTTCGACGGAAGGTGCGTGCTCGACCACCGTGGTCGTGGCGGCTGGGGCTTCCGTCGGCGCAGCAGTAGCGGCGGGTGCAGCTGCGGTGCCTGCTTCCGGTGCCGGTGCCTGCGTGCACGCGGCCAGCAACGCGACCAGCCCTGCCATTCCCATCATTCGAGACGTCATTCCCTGTCCTGTGTCCATTCGCCCAGCCGGCGACCGCGTGATTCTACCCGCCAGCCAAGGTGGATACTCTGGCAATCACGCCTTCCATCACTGCCAGGATGCAGACGCATGCGCCGTTCACTACTTGCCTCGATGCTTCTCAGTGGCCTGTTGCTGGCCGTGCCTGTGATTGCGCAACAGCCCGCTGCGCCCTTATCCATCTCGCTACCCGATGTCCCCCTGCCCGCCGCGCTGGATCGCGTGCTGCGCGATTACGAACAGGCGTGGCGCACCGGTGATGCGAAGGCGTTGGCGGGATTGTTCGCCGAGGACGGTTTCATCCTGCAGAGCAACCAGCCGCCCGTGCGCGGGCGCGCGGCGATCGAGGCGGCGTATGCCGGCCAGGGAAGCAGCCCGTTGCGGCTGCGTGCGCTGGCCTATGCCGCAGAGGAATCCACCGGTTACATCATTGGTGCCTACACCTACGGCAGCAACGTGGGTGATACCGGGAAGTTCACGCTGACGTTGAAGCGGGTGGCGGGTGGGCCATGGATGATTTTTTCGGACATGGACAACACCAACACGCCGCCGCAGTCGCGGTGATGGGCGGTACGGGTTCCACAGTAGATCCACGCCATGCGTGGATGGGTTTCGCGCATGCACAAAAAAAACCCCGGCGCTGGGCCGGGGTTTTTCGATTCACTTGAACAGCGTATCCGGATACTCCGGTTTCTGTTCGCGTGCCAACAGCGCACGCAATCCTTCTTCCGGGGTCTGCTCGCCATGCAGCACGGCGCGCACGCGGTCAGAGATGGGCAGGTCGATGCCATGACGGCGCGCCTGTCGCATCACTTCGTCGGCGGTCTGCACCGACTCGACCACCTGACCAATTTCGCGGATGGCGTCCTGCAGCGTCTGCCCGCGGCCCAGGGCCAAGCCCAGGCGGCGGTTGCGCGACAGGTCACCGGTGCAGGTCAGCACCAGGTCGCCCAGCCCCGCCAGGCCCATCAGCGTTTCCGGCTTGGCGCCGATCGCTGCCGCCAGGCGCAGCATCTCGTTGAGGCCACGGGTGATCAGGCCGGCACGGGCGTTCAGGCCCAGCTGCATGCCGTCGGCGACGCCGGTGGCCACGGCCAGCACGTTCTTCATCGCACCGCCCAGCTCGGCACCGACCATGTCGTCGCCGGTGTAGGCGCGGAACGCCGGACCGTGCATCGCCTCGGCCACCGTCTGCGCGAACTCCGGCACGTCGCCGTGCACGGTGATCGCGGTCGGCAGGCCCAGGGTGACTTCCTTGGCGAACGACGGCCCGGTGACAACGGCCAGCGGCACGTCCTCGCCCAGCACTTCGCGCGCTACTTCATGCAGGAAGCGGCCAGAGCCGGGCTCGAAGCCCTTGGTGGCCCAGGCCACACCGGCACCGGCCGGACGCAGCGGTGCCAGCGCGCGCACGGTTTCACCGAATGCATGCGACGGGGTCACCACCAGGATCCAGGCGGCACCTTCCACCGCCGACGCGAGGTCGGTGGTGGCGCGCAGCGATTCCGGCAACGGAATACCCGGCAGGTAACGCGGATTCTCGTGGCGCTGGTCGATGGCCTCAACCACGGCGGCATCGCGCCCCCACAGCACGGTCTGGCGACCGTGGCGGGCGAGCAGCGTCGCCAGCGCGGTTCCCCAGGAACCGGCACCGAGTACGGCAACCTTGTCAGCGGTAGTGCTCATCCGTGACGTCGCGGCCGGGATCAGGCGTTGCCGGCCGGCTCGGAGTCAGCCAGCGACGGTGCGTCGCCCTGCTCCTGGCGCTGGCGCAGGGTTTCTGCGTACAGGCCTTCGAAGTTGATCGGCTGCAGGAAGAACGGCGGGAAGCCGCCGGCCTGGATCAGGTCGCTGACCAGCTGGCGCACGTACGGGAACAGGATGTTCGGGCACTGGGTGCCGAGGAGCACGTCGATCGACTGCGGGTCCAGGCCGACCAGGCCGAACACGCCAGCCTGCTTCACTTCGGCCACGTACGCGGTGCGCTCGCCGGCCTGGCAGGTCAGGGTCACGGCCAGCACGACTTCAAAGGCATTCTCGCCCAGACGCTGGACCTGCTGGTTCAGGTTGAGCTGCAGTTCCGGCTGCACCTGGTCGTTGAAGATCGACGGGGCATTCGGCGACTCGAAAGAAACGTCCTTGACGTAGATCTTCTCGACGGTGAACGCGGGGCCGGTGGCGGCATCGACCGGCGCGACAGCGCCGTTGGTGGTCTCTTCGGACATTTCCAGTAACTCCAGTGAATGCAATGAAAACGATGGTCGAATTACTGCGATGGGGGCGGCGGAGGGCGCAAACAAGGCCACATCCGCCACCGCCTGCTATCAGTTGCGGCCCTTGACCAGCGGCAGTTCTGCCTGCTGCCACGCGGGGATGCCGCCGTCGAGCACGAAGACCTTCTCGAAGCCGGCCTTCTTCAGCGCCTTGGCGGCGGTCTCGGACGCGTTGCCGCTGCGGCACACCAGTACCACCGGGGCCTGCTTGGCGTTGGCCACCAGCTTGTGCTCGGGGCCGAACGCGCTGGCCTGGGCACTGCGGCTGCCGGCGATGTGGCCCTTTTCGAAATCAGCGCTGGGCGACAGATCAACCACCACCGTGCCGCCCGCGTTGATCAGCTGGGTCAGTTCGGCGGGCTTGATGCCCTTGAAGCCCCGGAACAGGCGGCGGATTTCGGTGACGATGAGGGCCACGGTCAGGCCGACCAGGGCCGCGGACAGCATCGGGTTTCGGCCTGCGAAGGCCAGCAACTCTTCGTAATTCACTCAGGTCACGGGTCGATTAAGCGGGCGCCGATTGTCGCACAAGCCGGACGCGCCCCGTCACTGCCCCTGCCAGAGGTCCGGCAGGCCCGCACTCTGCCACCAGCGCTTGGCTTCCGGATCCCAGCGCCAGCGCTCGGTCACCACCACGGTGCGCTCGGCCTGGGTGTTCTGGTTGATCACCCCGATTTCGACCCGGCGCTCGACCTGGCCGCCGTCCAGCGATGCGCTGCTGCGCTCGCGGTAGGACGACACGCGCAGCTGCGCATAGCGGTTGAGCTCGAATTCGGTCGGCGGCTTGGACTTGCGCAGCTGCGGGTCCAGATAGGCGATGGCGTCGTCCATGCTGCCCCAGCGGATGGTGGCACCGTAGGCGATCTGGGTCTCTTCCAGCAGCTTGCGCTGCTTGCGGCTGAGGTCGTCGGCGGCAGCGCCGGCGGCGGCGCTGAGCAGCAGCAGGGAACACAGGAGGATCTGGATGAGGCGGCGCATCGGTGGGTTCCGCAGGGCGTCAGCCTGCCATCCTACCCTTTGGCGAAGGCAACGAAGCGACCGCTGAATTCGGCCGCGGCCTTGCCGTCGGCACCGGGCTGGGTGGCGACAATGCTGATGCGGGCCTTGCCGCGCTGGCGGAAGGTGGCCAGGAAGGTCTCCCAGGCGCCGCTTCCGGCCGCTTCGGCATGGGCATGCAGGTCTTCATAGACCGGTGCCAGGTAGCGCAGGTTGCTGTCGGCCACGTAGACCTCGGCGTCGTGGCCAGCCAGGCGCAGGCGCAGGCTGACCAGCGCCCAGCCGGACAGGGTCAGCACCGAGGCCAGGCTGCCGCCGAACGCATTGCCCTTGTCATTGACGTTGGCCACCAGCGGCGCGGTGATGCGCAGCACGCCGTCGGCATAGCCATCCAGGCGGATCTGCATCGCGCGGACCGCCGGCATGCAGTCCAGCACGTCCTGCAGGGCAGCCAGCGAAGAGGTCAGGGCATCAACAGCCATCAGCAGCAACCACGACAACGAAGGGCCCGCATAATGACGGTAATGGCCAACCATACGATACCCACTGGCTGGACCCTGATCTCGCTGCGCCCGCAGGGCCAGCAGGCGGCGCTGCGCCATGCCGCAGCAGGGCTGGGAGGCCGTACCGTCGCGCTTTCGCCCTGGCGGCTGCAGCGTCTGCAGGGCAGCGCCGCGCGCCAGCAACTACAACGGGCGCTGACCAGCGATCGGGTGGTGTTCACCAGCCCGGCAGCCGTGGCCGCAGCGGCCAGCCTGCTACCGCTGGCGACGGCGCAGCGCAGCCCGTGGCTGACGGTGGGCGAAGGCACCGCGCGTGCCCTGCTGGCCCATGGCGTCGCTGACGTCCATGCGCCCCAGCGGATGGACAGCGAGGGCCTGCTGGCGATGCCGGTGCTGGGCGATGTGCGGGGCATGCAGATCGGGCTGGTGACCGCACCGGGAGGCCGGGGCCTGATTGCCGCTGAGTTGCAGGCCGCGGGCGCGCAGATCACCCGCGCTGATGTCTACCGACGGCTGCCACTGCGCTTGTCACGGCGCATGCTGGCGCGTTTGGCCCGTTCTCCGATGCCTTGGCTGCTGGCCATCAGCAGTGGCGAGGCATTGCAGCGTTTCTGGCAGCAGCTGCCTGGGCACTGGCAGCAGCGGCTGCGGGCGAACGCGATCGCGCTGGTCGCCAGCGACCGGCTGGGCGCGCAGGCGCAGGCCCTGGGGCTCACCCGGGTGGTGCGCAGCGAGGGCCCTACCAGCGTTCAGTTGATGGCCGCTGCACACACTGCGCTCACCGGCCCGGCAGCGACCTGAACAGGCACCCGGCAGCGGCTTGCCGGTGTCGTCGGCAACAGTGATGCTGTGCACAACGCTGCCTGCCGGATCTGTTCCGGCATTGCCGCCGACAAGGAAGCCCGATGAACGACACTCTGCCGCCCGCTCCATCGCCCCATCGCCCCATGCGCTGGCTGCTGCCGCTTGCCGTGCTGGCGGTGCTGGGCGCGGGCGGCTATGCCGGCTACCACTATTGGCAGAAGCAGCAGAGCGACCAGCTGGCGCAGGCGCAGACCACCGCCGTGCAGCTGAAGGGGCTGGAGGCTACGGTCGAGGCCCTGCGCCGCGACCAGCGCGCTGCCAGCCAGCGCTTGCAGGATGCGGCCACCACCAACCGGGTGCTGCGCGACGAAGTGCTGGGCCTGTCGCAACGCAGTGCCCTGCTGGAAGAAAACCTGGCCAAGCTGGCCGACAGCGCCAACCAGGGCCGCCAGGCCGTGCAGCGCGATGAGGCCGAACTGCTGCTGACCCAGGCCGCACAGCGGCTGGCCTTTGCCGATGACGTGGAAGGCTCACGCCGGCTGTATGCGCTGGCCGCCACTGCCTTGGCCGATCTGCCCGACAGCGACGGCCTGAACCTGCGCCAGGCACTGGTGCAGGAACGCAACGCGCTGGATGCGTTGGGCGCTGGCCCGCGCGTGCTGTCACTGCAACGCCTGGACGCGCTGGGCAAGGCCCTGCAGGGCCTGCCTTCGCAGATCGCGCAGACGCCGGCCAACAACACCGCAAAACCATGGTGGCAGGCCGCGCTGGCGCCCTTCGTGGATATCACCCCGAGCCGCCTGAACGGCCCGCTGACGTCGGCCGAGCGCGCCACCATCGATACGGCGCTGCAGCTGGAACTGACCCTGGCCCGCGCAGCGATCGAGCGCGGCGACGGCAAAGGCCGCGATGCCGCGCTGAACAGAATCGATCACTGGGCGCAGCGGCGCTGGCCGGATTCACCGGACCTGCGCGCGCAACGTGCTGAACTCCATGCCCTGCGCTCGCTGCCATTGCAGGCCGATGACACCGTGCTTGGCAGCACCCTGCAACAACTGCGTACCCAGACCGACCGGAGGTAAGCCCGTATGAAACCCCTGCAATCACTGGTCGTGCTGTTGCTGGCAGTGGCCATTGGCGTAGTTGCCGCGCAATGGCTCGGCACCGATGACCTGAACCGCTACGGCGAAGTGACCCTGCGCTATGGCGGCTACGACTACCACAGCAACCTGCCGAAGGTAGCGCTGCTGTCGGTGATCGGCGTGCTGGTGCTGTGGCTGCTGTGGAGCCTGATCGCCGCGCCGTTCCGTGCCTGGGGCCGCTACCGCCGCAAGCAGGGACGGGTGCGCCTGATCGATGGTCTGCTGGCCTATGAGCATGGCCAGTGGCAGCGCGCCGAGAAGCTGCTGGATGGCGCCGCCAAGGATCCGGAAGTGAGCGGGGTTGCCCTGGCCAATGCCGTGCGCAGCGCGCAGGTGCGGGCCGATGCCCCCGCTGCCGAGGCGCTGCTGCAGCGCCTGGGCGAAAGCGATGCGACCTTGCAGGCACTGCTGCGTGCCGAGCAGCTGTTGGCCAACGATCTGCCGGTGGATGCGATCAATGCATTGGATGTGGCAGCGATCCAGCCGCTGCCGCCGCGTGGTCTGTGGCTGCGTACCGAAGCGCTGGCACGTGCTGGCCGCGCGCACGAGGCTTACGGCCAGCTGGGCGCGCTGCGCCAGACCAAGGTGCTTCCGGCCGAGGCCAGCAGCGAGCTGGAAGCACGCCTGGCCGCGCAGGCACTGCTGGAAGCGGGCGACGTCAACGCCCTGGCTGCGCAGTGGGAAGCCACGCCGAAGGCGCTGCGACCGACCCCGGACGTGGTTGCCGCCTATGCCACCCGTGCAGTTGCACTGGACTGGGACGAACCGGCACTGCTGGCGCTTGAGCAGGCGCTGGACCACCGCTGGGATGACGAACTGGTGGCCGTGTATGGCCGTCTGCCGGCCGAACGTCTGGCCACGCGCCAGGCCAACCTGCAGCGCTGGCGCAACGTGCACGACGACTCGGCGGCCCTGCGCCTGGCCCAGGGCCGCATCGCGCTGGCGCAGCAACAGTGGGACGCGGCCGATGCGTTCCTGCATGAAGCCATCGCCGCGGGTGCCGGCGCCCCTGCGTGGGAAGCGCTGGGCGAAGCCTTCGCGCAACGTGGCGAACACGTGCTGGCCGCGCAGTGCCTGGCCAACGCGCTGCGCCTGCAGCGTGGCGAAGACAGCGTGGCGCTGGTGCGTGCACCGGCAGCGGTAGTTGACCCGCCGCTGCATGCGACCGTCGAGGAGCAGTCGATTGCACCGCTGCCGCCGGTGTACGACGCCAATGAAGAGCGCGACGCGTTTGGCAACCCGCGGATGCCGTGACCCGCTTCGGTAGTCGCCAACCTTGGTTGGCGTGTGAGCCCGCCGGGATAACAAAAACGCCGCCCATCGGGCGGCGTTTTCAATTCCAACGTTGCCGGCCAGCGGCCGGCACTACCGTGGCGTTCAACGTTCGACGATCGCCACCACGCCCATGCCGCCGGCGGTGCAGATCGACACCAGCGCACGGCCACCGCCGCGCTCGGCCAGCTGCTTGGCCGCCGTGGCGATCACGCGTGCACCAGTGGCGGCGAACGGGTGACCGGTGGCCAGCGACGAACCCAGCAGGTTGATCTTGTCCGGGTCGATGCGGCCCATCGGCGCATCCAGGCCGAGGCGGTTGCGGCAGTAATCCTCGCTCTCCCACGCACGCAGGGTGCACAGCACCTGTGCGGCGAAGGCTTCGTGGATCTCGTAGATGTCGAAGTCCTGCAGGGTCAGGCCGTTGCGCTTGAGCATCTCCGGCACGGCCACGGTCGGCGCCATCAACAGGCCTTCGCCGTGCACGAAATCGACGGCCGACACGTGTGCGTCGCGCAGGTAGGCCTGCGGCTCGTGGCCATGTGCGCGTGCCCACTCTTCGCTGGCCAGCAGCACGGCAGCGGCGCCATCGGTCAGCGGGGTGGAATTGGCTGCGGTCAGGGTGCCACGGCCGGATACCTTGTCGAAGGCCGGCTTCAGCGTGGCCAGCTTCTCCAGCGAGGTGTCGGCACGCAGGATGTTGTCGCGCTCGACGCCGCGGAACGGTGCGATCAGGTCATTGAAGAAGCCGCGCTCATAGGCTGCGGCCAGCTTCTTGTGCGAAGACACCGCCCACTCGTCCTGCGAGTCGCGCGAGATGTTCCACTCCTTGGCCATGTCCTCGCAGTGGTCGCCCATGCTCTTGCCGGTACGCGGCTCGGCCACGCCCGGAAACTCCGGCTTGAGCTCGGCGAACTTGAAGCCGGAGGTCAGTGCGCGGATCTTGTCGCCGGTGCTCTTGGCACGGTTGGCCGCCAACAGGCGCGCACGCAGCTTCTTGCCGTACACGATCGGCACGTCGGAGGTGGTGTCCGAACCACCGCCGATGCCGGACTCGATCTGCCCCAAGGCGATCTTGTTGGCAACGGTGATGATGCTGTCCAGCGAGGTGCCGCAAGCGCGCTGCAGGGTGATGCCGGGGGTCAACGGCGACAGGCCCGAGGACAGCGTGGCTTCGCGACCCAGGTTCCAGTCGCTGGAGTGCTTGATGACCGCACCCATCGCCACTTCGCCCAGCTGCTGGCCGTGCAGGCCGAAGCGCTCGACCAGCGCTCCCAGCGTACGCACCGACATGCCGAGGTTGCCGACATCCGAATACGCGGTGTTCTGCCGGCAGAACGGAATGCGGACGCCACCGAGGATGGCGACGGGACGAGCGTTGGGCATGGAGATACCTGGCATGGATGAGGGTGTCTGCAACATGGCCTGCACGACAGAGCAGGCATAATGGGGCCAAGTGTAGCTGCCGCCCTGTGATGGGCCAACCGTGGAACCATGAGCAAACCCGACCCTGCGATGAATGCCCTTGGCGTGCTGGCCCTGGAACTGGCCGGCGGCGAAATCCCCCGCCAGGCGGTGCTCAGCGCTGAACAGGCCGGTGAACTGGCCGAACGCGTCGGCCGCGACCTGTCCAAGCTGGTGCCACAGGTGGCCGAGCTGGACCTGGTGTTCGCCGCCGCCCATTTCGATCCGGCCGAAGTGCTTCGCCCCGGCTGGCCGATCCATCGCCGCCTGGAAGAACTGCAGATGCGCGCGCCCGGTAGCAACCAGGGCCCGCGCGTGCTGGCCTTTGGCGCCGACGCCAGCGGTGATGTGCCGCTGCCGTTCCAGGCCGACGCTACCCTGGTAGGCGGTGGCCTGCGGGTGGTGCCGTTCCTGCTGACCGGTACCGACGTGGCCACCACGACAGCCGTGGCCGATGCCCTGGAAGAGGTGCTGCTGGCCAATGGCATGGCCCATGCCGATACCGCGCTGATGGCACAGAACACGTTCGGTGCGCGCGTCGAGCACGCGCGCTATTTCACCGTGAACGACCTGGCCGCGATGATGTCGATGCAGTACGACAACCAGGGACTGGCCGCGCTGTGGCCGCTGATTGAAACCGCGATCATGGCCCCGGGCCAGGACGAGTGGCTGAGTGACGCACCCGAGCCGTTGCTGCGCTATACGCAGGGCGAAGCGCGCATGGCGCTGTTCGACCCGGCCGGCTGGTGCGCGCATTACAACCACGGCAAGGGCGACTGCGAGCGCCTGCAGGGCATCTACGAGCAGTTCCTGATGCGCCAGCGGCAGATGGCCGCGGTGCTGGAAGCGCACGGTGTGCCGGTGCTGTTCGTGCATTGCGAAGCCGGCCAGGACGCGCGCGAACTGCTGGCGCGCTGACGTCCAGGTAATGCCGCCGGGCATGGCCCGGCGCTACCCACGGAATACGGTAGCGCCGGGCCATGCTCGGCGGATCAACTGAAAAACGCCGGCTTGCGCCGGCGTTTTGGTTTTCTTACGGTGCCTTGTTGATTACCGCGCACGCCAGTCGCGCACCGGCGTTGCCGGTCGGCTGGGTCTTGTAGTCGTCCGCGTCGGCGTGGACGATCAGGCCGCGGCCGATGATGTCGAAATCATCACCCTTGCCGATGTTGACGTTGCTCGACACCGGACCATCAATGGTGGCTACGCCCTTGTCGTCGGCCTTGATGTTGGGCATGTCGCCACCGTGGTGCGGATCAGTGGCCACGTTGCCGTGGTCCTGCTTGCCCGGATTGAAGTGGCCACCGGCGCTCATGCCGTCCGGCGCGCTGCAGTCACCCTTCTCGTGGATGTGGAAGCCGTGCTCGCTGCCCGGCTTCAGGCCACTGATCTGGCCGGATGCGTGCACCTTGCCGTCGACCAGCTTGAAGGTGATCGAGCCCTTGGTTTCATTGCCCTGGGTCGGTGCCAGTTCGGCAGTGGCCGAGGCATCGGCTGCCGGGGCCGCTGCGGTAGCCGGTGCAGTGGCCGGGTCGGCCGGCGCTGCCGAACCTTCGGCCGGGGTGGTGGCCGGGGCTTCGGCTGCCGGTGCTGCCGGCTGCTGGTTGCAGGCGGCAAGGCCCAGTGCAGCGATGGCCGCGAACAGCGAAGTGTGGATCAGACGCATGGAAACTCTCCTTGGGAAATGCCGGTGGTGTGATCAGCGGGTTACCCGGATCACGCCGCAGGCGATGCGGACGCCGGCATTGCCGGCGGGCTGGCTGCGATAGTCGTCGGCCCTGGCATGCACGACCAGTGCACGCCCGGCGATATCCGTGGCGGCGCCTCCGCCCAGGGTAACGCCCTTCAGATGCACATCGATGTTGGCGCGGCCCTGCGCGTCGGCCTGCAGGTTGTCGATGTCACCGAGGTGGTGCTTGCCGCTGCCTGCACGACCGTGCGCGACACCGGCGGGATTGAAGTGGTTGCCGGCGCTGCTGGCGTCCACCGCGCTGCAGTCACCGCGCTCGTGGATGTGGAAGCCGGCCTGCTGCATCGGCTGCAGGCCGCCAACCAGGCCGGTCAAGTGCACGCCACCGCTTTCGGTCTTCAACACCAGACGGCCGCTGACGATGCTGGCCGAGGCTGGCGCCAGGTTGGCTTCGGCCAGCTGGGCCACGGGCGTGGTGACCACCGGCGGCGGTGTGGGCTGCGGCTTCTTCGGTGCGCTGCCACAGGCAGACAGGAGCACGGCAGCGGACAGCGGCAGAAGGGCGAAGGACAAACGCATCGAGGACTCCTTGCAGGTAACACTACGGACGGCATCGTCCATGGAGGATCAACAGTTCAGCAAGCGGGTGCGAGGATCGCGTGCAGGCACCGTTCAATGGCCGCCGCGGCGGCGACCGGCGCCCAGCTTGCGGGTAAGCGTATTGCGGCCGAGGCCCAGGCGCGCGGCGGCTTCGGCGCGACGACCGTGGGTGATCTGCAGGGCGGCCTCCAACAGGGCGTGGTCGACCCGTTCGCGCACCTGCGCGTGCAGGCCTTCAGTGCCCTCGGCCAGCTGCCGGCGTGCCCATTCGGACAGCAGCGCTTCCCATTGGCCCGGGTCACCGGCGGCCGTGCTGCTGCGCCGGCTGCGGGCACGGTTGAGCGCGGTATCAACATCAGCCACACCGATGGTATCGGCGGCGGCCAGTGCGGCCATGCGCCAGCACACGTTTTCCAGTTCGCGGACGTTGCCCGGCCAGTCGTGCTCGCGCAGCGCCTGCAGGGCGGCGGCGGTCAGCCGCTTGGGCGGCGTATCGAGCCTGCGCGCGGCAGCCGCCAGGAACGTGGTGGCCAGTTGCGCGATGTCCTCGCGGCGCTCGCGCAGCGGCGGCAGCTGCAGGCGCACCACGTCCAGGCGGTGCAGCAGATCGGCTCGGAATTTTCCCTGCGCGACCAGCCCTTCCAGATCCTGGTGGGTGGCGGCGACCACGCGCACGTCGACGCGGATCAGTTCGCGTCCGCCCACGCGGAAGAATTCGCCCTGGGCGAGCACGCGCAGCAGGCGCGTCTGCAACGGCAACGGCATGTCACCGATTTCATCGAGGAACAGGGTGCCGCCGTTGGCCTGCTCGAAGCGGCCGATGTGGCGCCGCTGCGCGCCGGTGAACGCACCCGCTTCATGACCAAACAGCTCGCTTTCCAGCAGCTCGGCGGGAATGGCGGCGGTGTTCAGCGCGACGAACGGATGCTGCGCACGCGGTGATTCGCGGTGCAGCGCGTTGGCCACCAGCTCCTTGCCGGTACCGGTTTCGCCGATGATCAGCACCGCCAATGGCGCCTGCGCGAGGCGGCCGATGGCGCGGAACAGCGCGCGCATCGGTGGCGTATCGCCCACCAGTTGCGGCGGCTGGTCGCTGGCGGCTTCTGCGGCGGGCGTCGGCGCGGCCATGGCCGGCGCCACCGCAGGCAGCACGCGCTGGGCCAGTGCCACCGCGTCGTCCAGATCGAACGGCTTGGACAGGAACTCGTGCGCACCGCCGCGGAACGCTCCGGCGGTACTGGCGACGTCGGTGTAGGCCGACATCACCACCACCGGCAGCTGCGGCAGCGCGGCCTTCAGCTTGTCCAGCAGCACCAGGCCATCGTCGCCGGGCATGCGCACGTCGGTGAACAGCAGCGCAGGCGGCGGGCCATCAGCCAGCGCCTGCAGTGCGGGGGCGGCGCTGTCGAAGTCGACCACCTGGTAGCCGGCCTCGCGCAGCGCGGTGCACAGCACGAAGCGCACGGCGCGGTCATCGTCGACCACCCAGATGCACGGCGGGGACGCGGAAGACTCAGACATCGCGCGGGGCCTCCTCGGCGGCGGCGGTGCCGTTGCCGATCGGCAGCAGCAGGGTGAATACGGTATGGCCCGGGCGCGACCGGTAGGTCAGCGTGCCGCGATGCTCGCGCGCGACCTGCTGGGCCAGCGCCAGGCCCAGGCCGGTGCCTTCGGCGCGACCGCTGACCAGGGGCAGGAACAGATGTTCGGCCAGTTCTTCGGGCACGCCACGGCCGTCGTCGGCGATTTCCAGCCGCAACGCCAGGGTGTGCAGCTGCTCGGCGATGCGCACACCGTGTTCAACGCGGGTGCGCAGGGTGATGTTGCCGGCACCGGCCTGGATGGCATTGCGCACCAGGTTCCATACCGCCTGGGTGAGGCGATCGGCGTCGCCATCGAATTCGGGGATGCTGGGGTCATAGTCGCGCTGCAGGCGCACGGCCCAGCCGGCCTCGTTCTCGGCCAGGCGCAGCACCCGCTCCAACGCGGCGTGGATGTTCAGCGCCGCATGTGGCGCGGCGGGTGCTGGTGACAGCAGCTGCTCGAGCAGGCCATTGAGCCGCTCGATCTCCGAGCCGATCAGGTCGATCAGTTCGCGTTCGCTGGCATCGCGCTGCGCCGCGCGGCGGGCCAGCAGCTGTGCGGCGCCCTTCAACCCGGCCAGCGGATTGCGCAGTTCGTGCGCCAGGCCCTTCAGCGCTGCGCTGAGCGCGCTGGGCAGGGCCTGGGTCGGGTCGAGCCCGGGGAACTCATCGACCGGATGCGCCTCCAGCAGCCAGCCGCCATCGTCGCGGCGGCTCATCCAGCCTTCGGCAAAACGCGCGGCTTCGCCCGGCAACGCCAGCGCCAGCCGGTTCAGGCGCAGGCTGTCGCGCTCGTCGCGGGCCAGGAAATGGGCCAGCGCCTCACCCTGCACTTCCAGCGCGGCCAACGGCTGGCCGAGCAGGCGCCGGCCGCTGACGCCCAGCCAGCGCGCGAAGGCCGGGTTGCAGCCGGCGATGCGGCCATCGGGCCCGGCCCAGGCCAGCGGCGTGCCGAGGGCATCGAGGGACGGCGGGGGCGTGGGGTCGGACATTGCACCAATGTAGTGCAAAACGTGGGTTTGGGGTCAGAGCCCTTTCCTCGCGGAAAGGGATCTGACCCCTTGCGCTGCGGGGTCCGGGGTCGGATCCCTTTCCGTCAGGAAAGGGCTCTGCCCCCTGCAGGTCGAGCAAGCTCGACCACTACCGGCTTTGCGGTTACAGCTTCATGTTGAGGCCGACGAAGACCGCGCGGCCCGGGGCGGGCGAGAACATCGGGCGGGCGCTGTCCCAGAAGAAGCTGTCGTACCACGCGTAGGCATACTCGCGGCCGGTCACGTTCTTCAGCTGCAGGTCCACGCTCCAGGCCGGGGTGATCTGATACTTCGCGCTGAGGTCGAGCACGGCGAAGCCGCCGAACTTGCCAGTGGCGTTGCGCTCTTCCAGGTAGTAATCGCCCTGCGCGCGCGCCTGCAGGCCCAGTTGCAGGGCATCGCTGGCCTGGTAGTCCAGGCCGAGGTTGCTGATGTGGCGCGGGGTGGCGGCCACTTCGCGTCCCTGCAGGGTCACGCCAGCGGCGCGGTCGTCGCGGGTGATCTTCGCCTCCTGGTAGGCATGCGAGGCCCACAGCGTCCACGCGTCACCCAGCTGCGCGCTGATCTGCGCATCCACGCCTCGGCGGCGGGTCTTGCCCAGCGTGACCGTGGTGCCGGTGGCCGGCATGTTGGACACTTCGTTTTCCGCGTCCTGCTGCCATACCGCCAGCCGGGCCTGGCTGCCGGCGAAGGGCTGGAATTTCAGGCCCAGCTCCATGCCGGTGTTGGTGGAGGGCTGCATCGGTGCCTGCCCCGGGGTGAGGTAGGCCGGCGCGGTGGAACCGGTCAGCACCTGGAAGGTACGGCCCCAGTTGGCGTAGACGTGGGTGTGCTCACCCAGGCTGTGGATGACACTCAGCTTGGGCTGGCCGATGCTGCCGTAGTCCTGCAGGCGGCCGTTGGCGCCATTCATCAGCCGGGTGTGGCCGCTGAAACGGTCCACGCGGTAGGCCGGCACGATCTTCCACGCTTCGACCGGCTGGTAGATGGCCTGCACGTAGGCGCCCCAGTTGTCGAAGCTGTGGCGGTCGTTGTTCTGCACGCGTGCCGGTACCTGGCTGAAATCGGTGGGCTCGGCGTAGGCGTAGCGCTCGCGACGGTAGCCATTGTCCTGCTGCTCGTAGTTCAGCCCGCCTTCCACGGTAAGCATGGGGCTGGCCTGCCAGGTGAGCGTGCCGAGCAGGCCTGCCTGGCGCTCGTCCCAGACACGACGCTGGCGCGGCAGGTTACCGCTGGGCAGGTCACTGAAGGTCACACGACGGTCGTCTTCATAGCGGTTGTAGTACAGCCGCGTGCCGAAGGTCACCACGTCGGACAGCTTCATGTCCAGGTGCGCGGCGAACTGGCGCATGTCGCGGTCATCGCCGTCATTGGCGTTGCGCAGGTCGCTGCGGCGGCGGCCCGCATGCAGCTCTTCCGCCGTCATGAAACCGGGTTCGTCGGCCTCGTGATGGTAGGCGCGCGCGGTCAGGCCGATGCGCAGCCCCTCCTCCAGCGAGCCGAAGAACCACTTGCCGCCCAACGCGTATTTCTTCGAGCTGTCGTGGTCGCGGTAGCCGTCGCTGGCCTGGGTACCGACGAAGTAGTTCTGCGCGAAGCCGTCGGCTTCGCGGCCCATCGCCAGCTGCACATCGCGGGTGTTGTAGCTGCCATAGGCCAGCCGCGCGTCGGTGTAGGTGCCGCCCTGGCGCGTGCCGAAGTTCACGTTGCCGCCGATGTTGTGCAGGCCGTAGCGCGGATCGTTGGTACCGCGCACCACTTCGATGTAGCTGATTTCCAGCGGAAACAGCATGTCGATGAAGCGCTGGTTGCCACTGTTGACGTTGCTGGGGATACCGTCGATCAGCGTCTTGATGGCATTGAGGTAGCCCTCGCCGTTGAAGGCGCGGAAGCTGACCTTGCCCGACTCTGCACCCTGCCGGGTTTCGGTCAGCTGGATGCCGGGCATCTGCCCGAGCAGTTCCCAGCTGTGCGACACGTTGCGGTTTTCGATCTGGTCCGCGCCCAGCACGTCCACCGAGGTCAGCACCTGGTGTGCGCTCAGCTGCCCCTCGCTGTGCTGGTGCACATCGACCTTGCCCAGGGTGAGCGCGGCGTCGGCGGACTGGGCGAATGCTTCAGGGGCGAACGGGGCGGCCGCTAGCGCGGCCACCAGCGTGGGAGTCTTCATCGGGAGGCCGGGGGATGCTGGAAATGAAACTTTATAACATTTCGATTCCACCAGCCATCCGATGACTGCAGCTCCCTCGACCTTAGACGGGGTAGCCGGTGGCTTCCCGGGCCTTCTTCCAAGCAATTTCAAACTCGCGCGCGCTGATCTCGTCGTCTTCGTCGAAGTCCATGAACGACACCGGCTGGTCGGCCAGCACGAAGCGGTCATCGCTATGGTCGGTTTCATCGGCCCACACGACCTTGGCCCCGTAGATTTCCACCTGGCGCACGATCTTCTCGCCACGGGCTTCCATCAGCACGTTGCCCTTGCCCAGGCCCGATTCGGCCCAGTGCTTGTAGTACTTCTTCGTGTTGGATTTTGCGTTGTTCTTTGCGTATTTCATTGCATGGGTCCTGGCCGCATGCGCGACCGGAAAGTTCGGAATGGCGCCATTATCAGGCATATGGGGGTCAGATCCCTTTCCTGCGGAGGGGGATCTGCCCCCTGCTGACCTACTGCGGCAACGCCACACCCTTCGGCCACAGCAGCCACAGGTTGCCCTGCTGCTTCATGTCGCCGGCCAGCTTGCCGGCGGCATCGCCGCTGCCCCAGTACAGATCGGCACGTACCTCGCCGGCAATGGCGCCACCGGTGTCCTGCGCGGCCACCGGGCGTACCACCGGCGTGCCGTCCGGGCGCGTGGTGGACAGCCACAGCAGGCTGCCCAGCGGCACCACGGTGCGGTCCACCGCCACGCTGTAGCCGGCGGTCAGCGGCACGTTCAACGAACCGCGCGGACCTTCCGGGCTGTCCGCGCTGCGCACGAAGAACACGTAGCTGGGATTGCTGCGCAGCAGTTCCGGTACCCGCGCCGGATGTGCCTTCGCCCACGCGCGGATCGCGTCCATGGTGACGTCTTCCTTCTTCAGCTCGCCCTGCTCCACCAGCCAGCGGCCGATCGCGCGATAGGGATGGCCGTTCTGTTCGGCATAGGCCAGCCGCACCTGCTTGCCATCGGCCAGGCGCACCCGCCCCGAACCCTGGATCTGCAGCAGCTGCAGGTCCATCGGATCGGTCAGCCAGGCCAGCACGGGCGCCTTGGCCCCCTTGCTGGCGATGCTGCCGGCATCGTCGTAGGGCTTGAGCACCTTGCCCTCCACGCGACCGCGCAGGCGCTTGCCCTTCAGTTCGGGATAGACACTGTCCAACTGCACCACCACCAGATCATCGGGTGTGCCGTACACCGGCACGGTGGCGGTGTCGGTACGGGTGAGGCTGCCCGGATAGATGGGCTCGTAATAGCCGGTGATCAGGCCGTCGGCGCGATGGCCGCCGGCGCGCAGGGAATAGACATCGAGATCGCGCTGCAGGAATGCGCGGATCGCGCTGGCGTCCTTGTCGGACACGGTGCTGGCGGTCGCGCAGGGCTTGGCCCAGGTCGCATCGTTCTTCAGGCGGGTGCAGCTGCTGCGCCAAGCGGCGAAGCCGGCCTGCAGGTCGGTATCGGATACGGCCGGCAACGTGTTCCAGTCGACCTTGGCGTAGGTGGCGGCAGCGGGCTTGGCAACGGCCGGCGCTTCAGGCCGGTTGCCCGTGGTGGCGCAGCCGGCAAGCAGGGCAACGGCCAAGAAAGTGAGGAGCGCGCGCGGCGACGTAACAGTGATCATCGTCGCAATGTAGTGGGGCCGATGGTGGCGCGGCAACCTTGGGTAGCGCCGGGCCATGCCCGGCGAGAAGCGGATCCCGCGCGGTGCGCTCGCCGGGCATGGCCCGGCGCTACCGGCTACGGGGTCTGCAGCAACAGCGAATGCAGGATGCGCGCGTCTTCGGCGTCGAGGACTTTCGGCAGGGTGTCGCTGCCACGGAAACGGCGGTGGAACGCCCGTACCGCTGCTTCGCGGTTGTCGAGCGGATAACCGAAGCGCGCCAGCGCGGCCCATGCATCGAATCCTTCCGGCGCAGCACCATCGGCAGCGCGCGGCCACACGCCGAAACCGGCTTCGGCCAACTGTTGCCACGGGAAGAAGCGGCTGGGATCTTCCTTGCGCGTCGGCGCCAGGTCGGCGTGACCGATCACCTGCCGCGGCGGAATATTCAGCCGTTCGGTGAGGTCGCGCAGCAGCACGATCAGCGATTCGATCTGCGCGGGGCTGAAAGGCGTACGACCGTCATTGTCCAGCTCGATGCCGATGGACGCGGAGTTCAGATCGGTGATGGTGCCCCAGCGCCCGGAACCGGCGTGCCAGGCGCGGCGCTCATCGGCCACCAGCTGGTAGCGATGGCCATCGGCGCCGATCAGGTAATGCGCACTGACCCGCCCGCCGCTGTTGGCGGTACGCAGCGTGTGCAGGCTCTGCTGCACCGATTTCTGCTCGGTGTGGTGGATGACGATGATGACCGGCGTGCGCGCGTTCTGGTTCGGCGACGGCACCCAGGTGGCAAGCGGGTTGCGGGTTTCCTGCGGCGTGGAGGCACAGGCGGCCAGCAGCAGGCAGGCCGAGAGCATCAGGGAAGTGCGGATCGGGTGCATGCCCCGATTGTGCGCGATAAGCCCGGACGATGCAGTAGAGCCACGCCATGCGTGGCTGGGCCACCGACCGTGCCGATCAACGGTCGGCACCCACCAGAGCGGGAGTAGTCCAGCGCAGGAGCAGTGCCAAGCAAGCTTGGCAACTACCAGAGCAGATGCAGTGCCGATCAACGGTCGGCATCCTCCAGAGCAGGAGCAATCCAGCGCAGGAGCAGTGCCAAGCAAGCTTGGCACCTACCAGAGCAGATGCAGTGCCGACCAACGGTCGGCACCCACCATGTAGATGCATCAGGCCTCGTAGGCCGATTCACCATGCGAGGTGACATCCAGGCCGGTACGCTCGGCCTCCTCGGTGACCCGCAGGCCGACCACCACCTTGACCAGCAGCAGGATGGCTGCGGTCACCACGGCCGACCACAGCACGGTGAGGCCGACGCTGACCACCTGCACCCACACCTGGTGGCCGATATCCAGATCGGCCTTGGTGCCGCCCAGCGACTGCGCGCTGAACACACCGGTGAGGATCGCACCGACGATGCCACCCACGCCATGCACACCGAACACGTCGGCGGTGTCGTCCACCTTCAGCAGGCGCTTGAGGCCGGTCACGCCCCACACGCAGACCACGCCGGCAACCAGGCCGATGACGATCGCGCCGAGCGGGCCGACGGTACCGCACGCCGGGGTGATGCCAACCAGGCCTGCCACCGCACCCGAGGCCGCGCCCAGTGCCGACGGCTTGCCCTTGCTGATCGCTTCAACCAGCGTCCAGCCCAGCACCGCTGCAGCAGTCGCCAGCACAGTGTTGAGGAAGGCCAGCGAGGCGACGGTGTCGGCGGCGGCGGCAGAACCGGCATTGAAGCCGAACCAGCCGACCCACAGCAGCATCGCGCCGATATAGGTGAACGGCACGTTGTGCGGCTTCAACGCGGTCTGCCCGTAGCCCAGCCGCTTGCCGACGAACCATGCAGCCACCAGACCGGCCACGCCGGCGTTGATGTGCACCACGGTGCCACCGGCGAAATCGATCGCGCCCAGTTCGCCCAGGTAGCCGCCGCCCCAGACGATGTGCGCCATCGGGATGTAGCTGAGGGTGAACCACAGCGCCGAGAACAGCAGCACCGCGCGGAACTTGATGCGCTCGGCGAAGGCACCGACGATCAGCGCGGTGGTGATGCCGGCGAAGGTCGACTGGAAGGCGACGAACAGGTAGTCCGGCAGTCCCTTGATCGGCGTGTTGCCCACCGACTCCGGGGCGAAGCCCTTGAGGAAGGCGAATTCGGTGAACGAGCCGAAGAACGGATTGCCGGCGCTGAACACTGCGCTGTAGCCATAGGCCACCCACAACAGCAGCACCAGCGAGAACACCACCAGGATCTGGCTGAGCACCGACAGCACGTTCTTCGAACGCACCAGGCCGCCGTAGAACAGGGCCAGGCCCGGTACCACCATCAGCAGCACCAGCAGGGTGGAGGTGAGCATCCAGGCGACGTCGCCATGGTCATAGGCGGGCGCGGCCACCGCTTCGGCAGCCGCAGGCGCAGCGGCGGTCGGGTCCTGCAAGGGCTCGACGGCCACGGCTTCGCTCTGCAGCGGCGTGACCTGGGCCTGGGCATGTGCACTGCCTGGCCAGACACCGGCGGCCAGCGCACTGAACAGAATCAGCAGGCACACCAGATGGAACCGGGCTTGCCACCCGGTGAGAAGGCGCATCTTCATGGGGGAGTCTCCGGAAGGGGGCTTACAGCGCGTCGGCGCCGATTTCGCCGGTGCGGATGCGGATGACCTGCTCGACAGCGGTCACGAAGATCTTGCCGTCGCCGATCTTGCCGGTGCCTGCAGACGACTGGATCGCTTCGATCACTGCGTCGGCACGTTCGTCGGTGACCACGGTTTCGATCTTGATCTTGGGCAGGAAGTCGACAACGTACTCGGCACCGCGATACAGCTCGGTGTGGCCCTTCTGGCGGCCGAAGCCTTTCACTTCGGTCACGGTGATGCCCGACACGCCGGCATCGGACAGGGCCTCGCGGACCTCGTCGAGCTTGAACGGTCGGATGATGGCGGAGATCAGTTTCATGCGCATGTCCCGATGGTGGATGGGGCCAGCGCGCGAACGCGCGATGGCATCAGGCAACCACGGGCCATCGTGGTGATGGCCGTGGCTGTTGCACCGGACACGAATCGGGCCGGGACAGCCGTGCCTCTCTCCTTGCACGGCCGACGCGGGAGGGAGGGCGGCCCATGTCGCGTGTCCGGTCTCTCTCTTGCCCCTGGATCTGCGGGCCAAGGGCCCGCGTTTCCAATGCAGCGGACCAACGGTCCGCTCTACCACGGCGGGCCGGAGCCCGCCCTGCGGCTCCCCAGCCGCAAAGACGGATGCGATGGCGGCGGGTGGGAGGGGTTACCCACCGCCATCGCAGCCGGTCAGCTGGCGTAGTACAGCTGGTATTCCAGCGGGTGGGTCGCCGCGCGGAACTTGGTCACTTCCTGCATCTTCAGCGCGATGTAACCGTCGATGAAGTCATCGCTCATCACGCCACCGGCCTTGAGGAACTCGCGGTCCTTGTCCAGCGCTTCCAGCGCCTGGTCCAGCGAGGAGCAGACCTGCGGGATCAGCTTCTCTTCTTCCGGCGGCAGGTCGTACAGATCCTTGTCGCTCGGTGCGCCCGGGTCGATCTGGTTCTTGATGCCGTCCAGGCCGGCCATCATCAGCGCGGTGAAGGTCAGGTAGCCCGACTGGATCGGATCGGGGAAGCGCATTTCAATGCGGCGCGCCTTCGGGTTGGACACCCACGGAATGCGGCACGAGGCCGAACGGTTGCGCGCCGAGTAGGCCAGCATCACCGGGGCTTCGAAGCCCGGCACCAGGCGCTTGTAGCTGTTGGTGCCCGAGTTGGCGAAGGCGTTGATGGCCTTGGCGTGCTTGAAGATGCCGCCGATGTACCACAGCGCCAGCTGGCTCAGGCCGCCGTAGCCGTCACCGGAGAACAGGTTGGTGCCGCCCTTGGACAGCGACTGGTGCACGTGCATGCCGCTGCCGTTGTCGCCGACGATCGGCTTGGGCATGAAGGTGACGGTCTTGCCGTTGCGGTGGGCGACGTTCTTGATGACGTACTTCATCCGCAGCAGTTCGTCGGCCTTCTGCACCAGGGTGCTGAACTTGGTGCCGATCTCGCACTGGCCGGCGGTGGCCACTTCGTGGTGCTGCACTTCCACTTCGATGCCGACCTGTTCCAGGGTCTTGCACATCTCCGCACGCAGGTCGTGCAGGGTGTCGGTGGGCGGAACGGGGAAGTAACCGCCCTTCACGCCCGGACGGTAGCCGCTGTTGGCGCCGTCGTACTTGGCGCCGCTGTTCCAGGCGGCTTCTTCCGAATCGACCTTGAAGAAGGTGTTGCCCATTTCATTGGCGAAACGGACCGAATCGAAGATGAAGAATTCCGGCTCCGGGCCGAAGAACGCGGTTTCGGCGATGCCCGAGGACTTCAGGTAGGCCTCGGCGCGCTTGGCGATGCCGCGCGGGCAGCGGCCGTACGGCTGCATCGTGGCCGGATCGAGGATGTCGCAGCTGATCACGATGGTCGGATCGGCATAGAACGGGTCGACGTAGGCGCTGGCGGTATCGGGCAGCAGCACCATGTCCGATTCGTTGATGCCCTTCCAGCCGGCGATCGAGCTGCCATCGAACATCTTGCCTTCTTCGAACAGCGACGGCTCGATGATGCTGACCGGGAAGGTGACGTGCTGCTCGACGCCACGCATGTCGACGAAACGCAGATCGACGAACTCGATCTGGTTGTCCTTGATCAGCTTCTCAACGTTTTCCACGGACATCGGTACGACCTCGGATGGGAATGAATGCCTGCTGAGGTACAGCAACGACCGTGCCAACTTTTCGGCCTTCACAAGTTGTTGATTTCAAAGCGCCTGCCCCAGCGCGGTGCAGACGCACATGCACCAAACGGGTGCGCGGATTACCGCACGCACCCGTTTGGTGCGGCATGGATCGTCTATTCTCTCGGGCTTCTTCCGCCGCCAGCGCCCGCACCGTCCATGTCCGACCTGCTCTCCGCCCTGCTGCTGGGCATCCTCGAAGGCTTGACCGAATTCCTGCCGATCTCCAGCACCGGCCACCTGCTGATCGCCCAGCACTGGCTGGGCGCGCGATCGGACTTCTTCAACATCATCATCCAGGCCGGTGCGATCCTGGCCGTGGTGCTGGTGTTCCGCCAGCGCCTGCTGCAGCTGGCCACCGGCTTCGGCCAGCGCGAGAACCGCGAGTACGTGTTCAAGCTCGGCGCGGCCTTCCTGGTAACCGCAGTAGTCGGCCTGGTGGTGCGCAAGGCCGGCTGGTCGCTGCCGGAAACCGTCAGCCCGGTGGCCTGGGCGCTGATCATCGGCGGCATCTGGATGCTGCTGGTGGAGGCCTATACCGCGCGCCTGCCCGATCGCGACCAGGTGACCTGGACGGTGGCCATCGGTGTTGGCCTGGCGCAGGTGGTGGCCGGCGTGTTCCCCGGTACCTCGCGCTCGGCCTCGGCGATCTTCCTGGCCATGCTGCTGGGCCTGAGCCGCCGCGCGGCCGCTGCCGAGTTCGTGTTCCTGGTCGGCATTCCCACCATGTTCGCCGCCAGCGCCTACACCTTCCTGGAACTGGCCAAGGAAGGGAACCTGGGCAGCGAGAACTGGACCGACGTTGGCGTGGCCTTCCTTGCCGCAGCCATCACCGGCTTCGTCGTAGTGAAGTGGTTGATGGGCTACATCAAGTCGCATCGCTTCACGGCGTTCGCGATTTACCGCATCGCCCTGGGCGCTGCATTGCTGCTGTGGTTGCCGTCCGGCAGCTGAACAGCGCCGGAGCACGGGAACCCCGTTGCCGGCCCCGGTCCGTTTCCCCCTCGGTTCCCCAAGGAGAATCACCATGAACCGCAAGCTCACCCTGCTCCTCCCGCTGGCCCTGCTGGCCGCCTGCAGCCAGACCCCTGCCCCGGCCGGTACCGGCGGTGACGATCTGGCCCCGGCCGCGGCCAAGGCCGGCGACCAGAAGGCGCTGGCACACCTGGATGCGCAGCGCCTGCAGAGCCAGCACTGGCTGCTGCAGCAGGCCACCGCGGCCGATGGCAAGCGCATTGATGCGCTGTTTGCCCGCGAAGACAAGCCGGTCACCCTGGACTTCGTTGATGGCCGCCTGTCGGTCAGCAACACCTGCAACCGCATGGGCGGCGGTTACACCCTGGCCGATGGCAAGCTGAGCGTGAGCGCGATGGCCTCGACCATGATGGCCTGCACCGACAAGGCGCTGATGGCGCTGGACGAAGCCGTCTCCAGCCGTCTGCAGGGCGAACTGAAGGCCGAACAGGACGCCAACGGCGTGCTGACCCTGACCACCGCCAAGGGCGACGTGCTGGTGTTCAACCCGGAACCGACCGCTGAAACGCGCTATGGCGGCGCCGGCGAAACCGTGTTCCTGGAAGTGGCTGCGAAGACCGAGAAGTGCTCGCACCCGCTGATCCCGGATTACCAGTGCCTGCAGGTGCGCGAAGTGAAGTTCGACGACAAGGGCCTGAAGCAGGGCGAGCCGGGCAAGTTCGAGAACTTCTACGGCAACATCGAGGGTTACACCCACGAAGACGGCGTGCGCAACGTGGTGCGCGTGAAGCGCTACGAAGTGAAGAACCCGCCGGCCGATGCGCCGTCGCAGGCGTACGTGCTGGACATGGTGGTCGAGTCGGCCATCGAGAAGAAGTAATGCAGGAGGGCGGCCGCGAGGTCGCCCTTCTTCGTTGTGGGTAGGGCCGGCCTCTGGCCGGCGGCTGCACACAGCTCAGGCGACCTGCGGAACATGCCGGCCAGCGGTCGGCACTACCCACATGCATCAGGGAGATCGGCATGAAACGGACGTACATGCTCACACTGGCCTGGCTGGCCATCGGCATTGGCATTGGCAGCAGTGCACGCGCCGCCAGCACACCCACCACCGACCAGCTTGAAGCCCATCCGTGGCAGCTCACGCGCGCCACCGACGCGCAGGGCAAGCGTATCGACGCGTTGTTCGTCAGGGGCCGGGCGCCGTACACGCTGCGCTTCCAGCCCGGCTACATGAGCGAGTTGAACCTGTGCAACCAGGCCAGCAGTCATTACCACCTGCAGAACGACCGGCTGATCCTGGAGAGCGGCATCCGGACCACCGCGCTGTGCATCAATCCCAAGGTGGATGCGCAGGAACGGCGAGCCGAAACGCTGTTTCACGGTCGCGATACCGCACCCACCCTCGCGTTGGACGACACCGGTGCATTGGTCGTGCGCAATGCCAAGGGCGAAGTGCTGGTGTTCAAACCCGCGCCGCTGCCGGCGAAATGAAGAGGGCGGCCACTGGCCGCCCTTCTTCGCTGGTGGGTAGAGCCGGCCGCTGGCCGGCTGCCACGTACAGCGGATGCCGGCCAGCGGCCGGCACTACCCGAAGGCTGTTATCAGGCCAACGCCGGGTTCAACGTGTAGGTGCCGTGCAGCGCCGCTTCGGCCAGTACGTGGCCGTGCATGGCACGGTACGCATCGGCGGCGGTGAAGCGTTCCGTCAACGACAGCGTGGCCACATCCAGCGCAAACACGCGGAAGAAGTAGCGGTGCACGCGCTCGTCGTTGAACGGCGGGTACGGGCCGTCGTAGCCGAGGTAATCACCGGCCATGTCCGGATTGCCGGCGAACCAGCCGGTGAAATCATTCAGGCCCTGGCGGCTGCCGGCCGGGCCGGTCGGCGCGGTCTTGCCCTTCACCACGAAACCATCGCTGCAGCTGCCAGCGGCGATCTCCTGCACCGAGGCCGGAATGTCGGCCATCACCCAGTGCACGAAATCGCCGCGCGGCTGATCGCGCGGAACGCTCATGTCATCGCGGCCGACCGTCTCCGGCACCGTTGGCACGTCCGGGTCCACGCACACCAGCAGGAACGAGCGGGTGCCATCGGGCACGCCGCTCCAGGCCAGGTGCGGGTTGCGGTCGGGGGCGAAGCCGGCGGCATCGCCGGCGGCGAACTCACGGTCGATCGGCGCACCGTTGGCCAGGCTGTGACTGCTCAGTTGCATCAGATGCTCCTCACTCTTCCGGGTAACCCAAGCGCACCGCGACCGGGGTGAGCTGGGCGAACGCGGCGCCCATCACGTCGCGATACCTGCGCCAGTGGCCGGCAGGCAGGCGCGGTGCACCCAGCTGTGCAGCCGGCGGCATCGGACGCCCGAACACGCGACCCAGCAGGTCGGCCATCGCGTGCGCATCGTTGCCGATGTCGTCGATGCGCAGCAGCACGTGCGGATACAGGTCTTCCTCGTGCAGCGCGGCGATCTGGGTCAGCGAACGCACCAGCCACTGGCTGGCTTCGGCCATCGAGGTCATCGCCAGCGGCGCGGCGGCGCCGTAGGCGATCCAGTCCAGCAGCATGTCGCGCGGGTCGCGCAACACCAGCAGCAGGCGACCCTGCGGCAGCTGCGGGCGCAATGCCCACAACAGCGCGTTGTCCCACCACAGCAGCCAGTCGATCACGGTGTCACTTTCCAGGCCGCGGGCGGGCAGGTGCTCGCGCCAACGCTCGACCAGCCGTTCCGGGCTCAGCACGCCCGACGCCAGGTCCTGCAGCGTGTTGTAGTTCTGGAAGGCATCGTCCGGTGGCGTGGCGGTGTAACGATCACTGCGCAGCACCGGGCTGGCAGCGGCCAGGCCGGTTGCCACCCGCTCCACGCCCGAACCCGGGGCGCCCCACAGGAAGATCGGCGCCGAGCCGCTATCGCGCGTCGCTTCGTCGATGCTGGCCATCTCCGGCCAGCTCGGCGGTGCCTTGGCCTGCGGCGGCAACGGCAGCCGCTGCGAAGCCTGGTCGGTCTGCAGCGCCATCCACGTACGCAGCGCTTCTTCCGGTTGCCCGGCGCGATCATGGATCTCGCCCAGCCAGGTCCGCAGATCAGCGCGGTGTCCCTCCGGTGCCTGTGCGATCAGGGCCTGCACGCGCTCCACGGCGGCGGCCGGGTCACGCTGCAGCAGCCCCTCGACGCGACGGCTTTCACCGCTGACGCGGCCCGGTTCCAGGGTGGTGATGCGCTCGGCGATGGCTTCGCCCTGCTCATGCTCGCCGGCCATGTCATGCGGGCGCATGCGCGCTTCCAGCGCCGGCAGGTGGCCGGGCATCGCTGCCATCCAGCGCTCCACGACGGCTACGGCGCCGGCACTGCCGACGTCTTCCACGGCCAGTCGTGCCAGCCACAGGTCATGCAGCTGGTCATTGCCTTCCAGAGCGTCATCCAGGCGTGTGCGGGCTTCATCTTCGCGGCCCAGGCGCTGCCAGGACATCAGCAGCAGCTGCAGCACCTGGCGATCACCCTGCAGCGATTGCAGCAGCGGCAGCAGGTGCTCCAGCGCCTGCAGCGGCTGGCCACTGCGCAGTGCCAGTTCGCCGGCCAGGCGGCGCATCGGCGGCACGTCCAGCTCCGGCTCCTGCAGCGCCTGCTGCATTGCCTCGTCGGCGGCCTCCACGTTGCCCTGGCGCAAGGCCAGCTGCACCACCATGCCGTGCAGCGAGGACATCTTCGGGTTCAACGCCAGCACGCGACGGAACGCCTGCTCGGCAAACGCCAGCATGTCCTTGCCCAGATAGGCAAAGCCCAGCGCGTACAGCACGCGGGTATCGTCCGGCAGCGCCTGGCTGGCCGCCGACAACAGGGCCAGCGCACGGTCGGCGTCGCCGCGGCGCAGCGCGACCATGCCATCGATGGTCAGCAGTTCCGGATGGTCCGGCTCCAGCCGCGAGGCCAGGGTCGACAGCCGCTGGGCCTCGTCGAAATCATTGCGGCCCACCGCCAGGTGCGCCTGCATCAGGTAAGCCGGGAAGGCGTTGGGGTCCAGCCCGGTGGTGCGCAGCAGGGCTTCATCGGCCCCGTCGAACTGGCGCAGTGCCAGCAGCAGGCCGGCGTGCTGCAGGTGCAGCTGCGCATCATCGGGGGCCAGCTGCAGCGCCTGCTGCAACGCCTCCATCGCGGCCTCGGCCTGGCCCTGCTGCTGCAGCGCAAGCGCCAGCCAGCGGTGGGCCTCGGCCTTGCCGGGTTCGTCACGGGTCCACGCCTGGGCCAGCTGCACGGCCTGGCCGGCATCGTTCTGGCGCAACGCTTGGAGGATCTGGTCTTGCATGGCCGTCCGGTTCAAGGTCAAACCCGCATTGTAGCGGGCCGCGCGCCGGTGCCGGTTCAGCCCGGCAGGACCCGCCGCAGGCGCTGTGCGACCCAGCGCTCGGAGAACCCATCGCCGCGCCAGTTTTCCAGGAAGCCACAGTGGCCGCCCCAGCAGGCGGTTTCCAGCCGCGCCTGCTGCGGCAGCTGCCAATCGCGGAAGGTCGCGTAGGGGATCACCGGATCGTCCTGCGCCATCAGGATGTCAGCAGGTACCTGCAGCGTGGACAGGCGGTCGCCGGCGATGGAGTAGCCATCGAAATAGGCCTGCAACGAACCGAACGTGGTGTGCCGCTCGACCAGCCAGGCGGTCAGCGAACGGATGTCCATGTTCAGCACACGGTCGTCGCAGTCGCTCAGTTCGGGGAACAGATCGCGCTTGCGCCGCAGCGAGCCGGCCCACTTGCGGCGGAAGTACCAGTCGTACATCGCCGGGCCGTTCTCGATGTTCTCCATGGTCAGCCCGGGGTCGAGCACCGGGCAGACCGCGGCCACGTGCTGCAGCGGTACACCGGCGGCCGGTGCGCGCAGGGCCAGCCGCAGCACGAAGTTGCCACCCAGCGAATAGCCGGCTGCAACCAGCGGCAGATCGGGCCAGCGCTGGGCGACATCGCCTGCGGCGTGCACCACTTCGTCGATGAGGTTGGAGTGGAAGATGCCGGGATTGAGATGATGGGTGTTGCCGTGGTCGCGGAAATTCAGCCGCACCACGTCGAACCCCTGCTCCAGCATGCGGGCAGCGGCCATGCGCATGTAGCTGGATTCGGCGCTGCCCTCCCAGCCATGCAGCAGCAAGGCGATGCCGCGCGGTTCGCGCCCTTCGACATGGCTGTGCCAACCCTGCAGGCGCACACCTTCGCCACCATCGAGGATCAGCTCCTCGCTGACCGCGCCGGTGGCGGCCAGCAGCAGCAGGCCGCGCTGCAGGCGCATGCGGCTGGAGCTGAGCATCGACTGCAGGTGCGGATTGCGCAGCCAGCGCGGCGGCTGATAGTCGGACGCGGTGAGCATCGGCGCATCAGCGTCGAGGGTCGGTGGCGGAGACACGGCCACCCTCGCCTCAATCCCCGCTCATGGCCGCCACGATGCGCGCGCGCGAGGTTTCCGCGATGCGCCGACGGCCTTCCAGGTCCTGGGTGCCGATCGGCTCCAGGAAATGCACTTCGGTATGCCGCGCCGGCTCACCGAGCAGGCGCAGGAAATTGGCGAAGAAACTCTCGCCCGGGCCGAAGGCCACGATGGTCTGTGCATCCCCGCGCACGCCGTAGATCAGCGCCACCGGCTGCACCGGCACGCTGGTTTCGACGGCGGCCTGGAAGATACGCGCATGGAACGGGCCAACGTCATGGCCGCCGCGGGTACGCCCTTCCGGGAACACGCCTACCGCCTTGCCGGCGCGCAGGCGGTCGGCCATCACCTGCATCACCCCACCGAGCGATTCGGTGTTGCCACGCTGGTGGAAAATGGTCTGGCCGCGCGCGGCAAGCCAACCGACCACCGGCCAGCTGGCGATCTCGCGCTTGGCGACAAAGCCCATCATGCGCTGGCTGTGCAGGATGGAGATATCGACCCAGCTGACATGGTTGGCGACGAACAGCACTGCGCCCGGCAGCGGCTGGCCGACGCGCGACAGGCGGAAGCCGAAGATCCACATCAGGCCGCCCTGCCACCAGTTCACTACCTTGGCGCCGAAGGTAGCATCGCCCACGCGCAGCTCGCCCCATGGCGGAAGCATGCCGATCAGGATCAGCGGCAGGAACACGGTGATGTGGACCAACAGCAGCGGTACGCGGTACAGGTAACGGCACACACGCGCCACGCCGCCGCGGGGGGCCGGAGTGGGGGAAGTCATCCACGCACGATACCGGAGGGCTGCCATCGCTGCCAGCCGAATTCGGCCATAAGTCTCATTGACGGCGGCCATCGGTGGGGAACGCTGGGTTCCGCCGCCGTCACCGATGCCGCGACGGCTCAACCGTGCCCGGCCGCCACCACGGCCAGGGTCAGCCGCGAGATGCAGACCAGCCGGCCCTGCTCGTCCTCGATGCGGATTTCCCACAGCTGGGTGCTGCGGCCCACGTGCACCGCGCGCGCGGTGCCGGTGACCGTACCCGAACGCACGGCGCGTACGTGGTTGGCGTTGATCTCCAGGCCCACGCAGACCTGCTTGGCGGTATCCACGCAGAGGTTGCCGGCGCTGCTGCCGAGGGTTTCGGCCAGCACCACCGAGGCGCCACCGTGCAGGATGCCGTACGGCTGGCGGGTGCGCTCATCCACCGGCATGGTCGCCTGCAGCCAGTCCTCGCCAGCGGCGCTGAAGACGATGCCGAGAGTATCGATGGCGGTATTGCGGCTGAGTGCGTTGAGCTGCTCGATGGAAACGGCTTCGCGGAATACCTGGGTCATGCGGCTACCTTCAGAGGATGGGAACGAGGCCGGCGCCGAATGCGGTCAGCATGCGCACCAGCAGCCACTTCGGCCCGACATTGACCTCGGGGAAGTCGCCCACCGCGACATAGCAGCGGTGGAAATCGGCGCTCTGCCGCGGCAGTGGCTGCGGGCAGTCCGGGCCGGGCTTGAACTCGTAGTCGGTGGCATAGCGCCACGGCCAGAAGTCGAGGATCGGCAGCGCCTCGGAGGCCTTGCCGACGCTGTAGTTCAGGCCGGACAGGACCGGCGGCTTGGCACGCGGCGCCACCGTCCAGGAGTTCTGCGGGTGGGTATCGCGCAGGATGCTCTGGGCCAGCTGCTCGGCGAAGGTCGGATCGTCGATGATCACCGCGCCTTCGGTGTTGTAGTTCTCGCTGCGCGGATCGAAGTTGTGGGTGCCGACCACGCCGATGCGGCGGTCGACCACCAGCGACTTGGCATGCAGGCCCATGCGCGCGCCCTTGCGGGTGACCGGCAGCGGCTTGTTGACCGCCTTGCTGCCCAGGAACGAGGGGCGCGTTTCGGTACGCAGCAGGCGGGTCTCGACTTCGCTGCCGGCAGCACGCCGGCGCGCACGGGCATTCTCATACGCACTGCCGGTACGCGGATGGATCACCCGCGCCGGCCGGTCGTCCACATCCGCAGCGGCCACCGCATCACCACCACTACCGCCACCGGCATTGCTGCCCGCCGCGCTGCCACCGAGCAGCGGATTGCGGCCGGTATCGCTGCCCGGCGCTGCGATCGGGTCGGGCAGCAGGTTGCGGTAATCGACCGGGGCATCCAGCGGGAACGGCTTGAATTCGAAGATGTTGAAGCCCAGCTCGCGCATGTTGCGCCGCTTGTACTTGTAGGACAGCGCATACACGATCGGGTTGTCGGTGGCGGCCAGGCTGTTGCTGGATACCACCACGCGCGGCGGCTGCGGGCGCTTGCGCAGCTCGCGGAACAGTTTCTGTGCCGGCTTGGACAGCACCAGGTAGGGCGTCTGCAGGATCACTTCGTGCTGCGCACTGGAGATCAGTGCATCCAGCTGCGGCTCGGTGACATGCTGCCCGGCCAGTGGGGCGTCGGCGCGCTCACGCCGGTGCTTGCGCGGCAGATCGGCCACATAGCGCACCGAGGCGACCGGCAGGGCGGTATCCACGAACGAACGGGTGACGAAGGCGACGTCGTTGGCTTCCTCGCTGACCCGCTCCACCCGCTCGGGCCTGCGGAACTGCGCCGGCGGCAGCAGCGGCACGCCCTGCTTGAGCAGGGTACGGCCGACATCGTTCAGGCGCTCGGCCGGCACGCTGCGCTGCGCGCGCCAGAAGGCATCGAAGTTGGCCGCCATCGCGCGTGCTTCGGGGCCGGCGATCAGCACGTCACGGTCGCGGAAGTTGTATTCGCGGTCCCAGTCGTAATAGTCGTCCTGGTAGTTGCGCCCACCGACCACGCCGATCGCATCGTCAACCACCAGCAGCTTGTTGTGCATGCGCTGGTTGAAGCGGCGGAAGCAGCACAGCACGCTGCCGGCATAGTCGAAGTAGTTCAGACGGGCCTTGCCGAAGGTCGGGTTGTAGACCCGCAGCTGGAAGTTCTCGTGGGCACCGGCCAGTGCGCCGAGGATCTGCAGGTCGGAGATCGCCGAAAGCTGGTCGATCAGCAGCCGCACCTTCACCCCGCGCCGCGACGCCGCCAGCAGCTCGTCGATGACCAGGCGGGCGCTGTCGTCCTTGTCGAAGATGTAGGTCTGCAGGTCGATGCTGCGGGTGGCGCTGCGCAGCAGGTTCAGGCGCGCGACCAGCGCACCTTCGCCCTCGTCCAGCAGGGTGGCGTAGTGCCGCGGCTGGTCCGGGGTCGATTCGCTGAACGCCCGGCCGGCCAGTGCCCGCAGGGGCGAATCCAGCGCGCAGCGGTCGGCCTGCTGGCAATCGACCTGGGTCGAGCGCGCCTGCACGGCAATCGCCTCGGCGCGATCACGCTGGGCATGCGACAGCGACGCGCAGCCGCTGCCCAGCAACACGGTTGCCAGCGCCAATACACGCAGCAAGGGATTCACGGTTTCGGCGCCTCGCTGAGGCGCGCACGCAATACGAAAGTCACTCGGTCACTCAAGGCAAGCTGCCAGCTGTCCATGCCATACCGACCTCGTTGCACGGTACCGCGGCTGACGACGTCGCAATCATAGCCGGGTCGGGCACATTCCGCTTTCTCGACCTTGAGCGTCTCCGGATGGCTGACCCCGCGCAGGGTCAGCCGGCCGTCGATACCGCCGCCCTCGGCAACCGTCTCCGGCCAGTACGGCAGCGAGTCGAACTCCACGAACGGGTAACGGCCGGCATCGAAGAACTCGGGGCCGCGCATCCAGCCGGTATAGCGGTCCTTGCCGGGAATCTCCACGGTGCGGGTGAACATCTTCAGGTGGACCTGGTGGCGGCCATCGGACAGCACCTCGATACGCCCCTCGAAACGGGGGAACACGCCCTCGATGCGCTGGCCGAAGCGGGTGCGGACTTCGAAACCGATCTGCGAGCGCACCACATCCAGCTGCAGCGTACGCGGCGGTTCGGCCACGACCGCCGGCAGCGCGGTCGGTGGCGGTGCGGCAGCCCAGGCCGGGCCGATGGCCAGAACGACTGGCAGCAGACAGCGGCCCGGCAACGCCAACCTCATCGGCTCACGGCCACCAGAAGGCGTTCAGGCTGGCCACGCCCGGCTCGATCGTCGCCTCGCGGGCGAACCCGAGCACGGCCACGCCGCCCGGCGGCATGCCACGGTAATCACTGCTGGTGCCATCGGTCATCAGCGCCACCAGCTGCTCCAGCCCGGGGTTGTGGCCGACGATCAGCACCCGGTCCAGGTCACGGCGCTCGTCCACCAGCGCGGCCAGGGTGCCGGGGGTGGCCTCGTAGATGCGGTCTTCCAGGCGCTTTTCGACATAGCCGATGGCTGCCATCACCGCTTCCAGGGTTTCGCGGGTCCGCCGCGACGGTGAACACAGCACGCAGTCCGGCAGCAGGTTGTTCTCCTTCAGCCACTTGCCGGCGGCTTCGGCTTCAGCGAGCCCCACCGGCGACAACGGCCGGTCGAGGTCGGCCTGGCCGGTGGTGGCCGGTTCGGCGTGGGCGTGGCGGAGCAGGATCAGTTCGCGCATTGCGGGATTCCAATGAAGGGATGGAGACCTACGGCTGTTACAGCTTCAGCCAGGACAACAGGGGTTCCCAGTCGGCCTGGTGCTCGCGCACCTGGGCGGAGCGGTAATCGAAAAGACTGCGGCCCAGGCCGGTCATGACCACATAGCTCTGGCTGTCGCGCAGCTGGGCGACCACCGGATAGGGCCAGTCAGCCAGCATCTGCAGGGCCTGCTGCGAGGTCTGGGTCCAGGGCTTGGTGCGGTTCAGCACCAGCCCGACCGGCAGCTTGCGGCTGTGCACGCGCGGTACCTGGGCCAGGCTGTTGAGGAAGCCGACGATGGCTTCGATGTCCAGTGCCGAGGGCAGCACCGGCACCACCACGGCATCGGCAGCGTCGAGGAAATGCGGGATATCGTCGGCCAGCGCGCCGGCCGGTGCATCGATCACCACGGTATCGGTACCATCGGGCAGCTTCTGCGCCCATTGCTTCTTGCGGTACACGTCGATCGGCAGTACCGCGCTTTCCAGCCCGGCCCGGCGCTGTGCCCAGCGGGTGCTGGAGCCCTGCGGGTCGGCATCGGCGATCACCGTGGCCTTGCCTTGCAATGCCGCGTACGCGGCCAGGTGGGTGGCGATGGTGGTCTTGCCCACCCCGCCCTTGGAACCGGCCACCAGGATCGTCTTCATGCCAGCCTCGCTTCCGGGTACGTGCCCCGAGCGTACACCGCCGATGGTGACGGAAGGTAGAGCCGTGCTGAACCAGTGCCCCCGGCCTTTGCTATCGTGGCGCCCCCGAAGGATCGAACCGCCATGAGCGAACTGCAGGACCTGAGCGCACTGATCCGCGCCAACACGCCGTTGATCGTGGTCGAGACCCAGGATGAGGGTCGCATCGTCGAGCTGTTCCGGCAGACGCTGATGCATGTCTGGCGGGCCCTGCACCGCTGGTCGATCACCGAAGGCCTGCGCCGCATCGACCTGGAGCGCGAGGACGAGCCGGTCGGTCCGCCCGATGCCAGTGCCGCATTGCAGATGATCCGCCAGGCCGACCAGCGCGGCGTGTACCTGCTGCTCGATTTCCACCCCTACCTGGGCTACGCCAGCCACCAGCGTGCCCTGCGCGACCTGATCCAGCGCCGCCACAGCGAACCGCACGTGCTGGTGCTGATCGGCGCCAAGGTGGAACTGCCCGCCGAACTGGAAGCCCTGGCGGTGCGCTTCAACCCGCGCCTGCCCGACGCCAATGCACTGCTGAAGATGCTGCGCGAGGAAGCCGATGCCTATGCACGCGAACACGGCGGGCGCCGGGTGGAAGTGGACAGCGAGGCGGTCAAGAAGATCCTGAAGAACCTGCAGGGCCTGAGCCTGGTCGATGCGCGGCGCATCGCGCGGCAGCTGATCTATGCCGATGGCGCGCTGCGCGACGACGACCTGCCGCAGTTGGCGCGGCTGAAGTTCGAGCTGCTCAACCGCAGCGGCCACCTGTTCTTTGAACATGACAGCGCGCGCTTCGGCGATGTGGCTGGCGCCAACCGGCTCAAGCGCTGGATCAACCAGCGTCGCGTCGCCTTCATCGCCGGCTCGGCACCGGCCGGGCTGGACCCGCCGCGCGGCATGCTGCTGCTGGGCGTGCAGGGCTGCGGCAAGTCGATGCTGGCCAAGGCCACCGCCGCCGGCTTCGGCGTGCCGCTGCTGCGCCTGGACGTGGGCGCGCTGTACAACAAGTACCACGGCGAGACCGAAGCCAACCTGCGCCAGGCACTGGCCTCGGCCGAGCAGCTGGCGCCGTGCGTGCTGTGGATGGATGAGATCGAAAAGGGCCTGGCCACCGGCACCGAGGATGGCGGCGTGTCGCGCCGCGTGCTCGGCTACCTGCTGACCTGGATGGCCGAGCGCAAGGCGCCGGTGTTCATCGTGGCCACCGCCAACCAGGTCCACGAGCTGCCGGCCGAGCTGCTGCGCAAGGGCCGCTTCGACGAGATCTTCTTCGTCGACCTGCCCTCGGCCGATGTGCGCGTGGAACTGCTGCGGCTGCACCTGGGACGGCGCCAGCTCAATGCCGACGACTTCGCGCTGCCGGCACTGGCCGCAGCGGCCAACGGGTTTTCCGGTGCGGAAATCGAGCAGGCGATCGTGGCCGGGCTGTATTCGGCGCATGCCGAAGGCCGGCCACTGGATACCGAACTGCTGATGGGCGAGATCCGCACGACACGGCCGTTGTCGGTGCTGATGGCCGAGCAGGTGGCGGCGTTGCGGGAGTGGGCGTCGGGGCGCACGGTGTCTGCGGACGACTGAAGGTCGCCGCCACCGCGTCCATCCACGCAGGGCGTGGATTCCCTGTCGGTCAGGGTGCGGTGTCTGGGCTCCAGCCAGCGGGCGGGGTCAGCGGCAGACCGTTTTCCTGCAACAGGCGGCTGATGGCTGCCGTCGTGCCTTCGCGCGCGGCGCGCTGCAGGTAGCCGGCGGGCAGCCCCCGCCGCCGCGCACTCAGCTGTTGCCACTGCAGCCAGTCAAGTGCGCGCTGGGCATCAGGATCGGCGGGCACCAGCCGCAGTGCCAGTTCCTGCAGACCCAGATCGCCACTGGCTGTCATCTGCGTGGCCAGCCTCCTGCACGTTGCGCTGTGCTGTGCCTGCCCGCACAGCGCAATGCCGGCGAAGTCCCACAAGGTGCGTTCCTCCAGCGACCCCAGCAGGGCGTCTTCGACGATCTGCCGCGGGCTGCGGTCCGCCTCCTCCAGCGGCGTGTCGGACAACGACACCCCTGCCAGCGCCTGCAGCTGCATCGCCAGCAGCCGCCGCGTCCCATCACCGAACGGTTGCCGTTCCGCGGCGGCGCGCAGCTGCTGTGTCGCCATGCCGACTTCTTCCAACCGCCAGGCCACCTGCACCGCCTGCCACGCGCCCTCGCCGTTGTCCTGATCGTCCGCACGCTGCGCCTCCAGCAGTGCCGGCAACAGCCCGGCACCTGTGGGCGCAGCCGTGGGCAAGCCAAGATTGCGACCGACGGGGTCACCGCAGGTGAGCGTGCCCTGGCACAGCCGCAACAGGCGGTGGCGGTGGAAGCGGTGCGCTGGCGCGGCCTGCCAGGCGTCCAGGAAAACCGGCGTGAGTGCATCGGCATCGGTCAGGCGCTGGCCATCGGCCTTTACGCCCAATGCCAGCGACAACTCGGCCCCCTGCCAGCGCTCGGCCGGGACATCGCTGGCCTGCAGGGCGGCGATGCGGGTGACGACCGGCTGCAGCCAGTCCGGCACGGACCGGTCCTGAGCATTCAGCCCCCCTGGCAGCAGCAGCGACAGGAACAACAGCAAGGTAGCGCGTTGGCGCATCCGGAGCTCATGGCAGCGAAGGGCCAACCATTGTAGGCCCCCTTGCACGCCGCCAGCGGCCGTCCGCTGTCAGGGCCAGGCTGGAGGCGCGGCCAGCCAGGCCTGCTGTACTTCGGCCAACGTCGCGCGTTCGTCGTCGCGCCATTGCGGCAACAGCTGCGCGTAATGGCTGCTGTCGCGCCATTGCCCCGGCTCGGTCCGTACGGCGGCGGCATACCACTTCACTGCCTCCTGCTGCTGGCCAGCCCGCCACAGCGCCAACGCATAGCTCGGCGGTACCCAGCCCGGATTGCTGCGCTGGGTGCTGGCAGCGGCCTGCCACTGTTCCAGCGCGGCCAGCGCCTGGCCCTGCCGCAACAGGTCCCAGCCATAGTTCCAGCGTACGCTGCGGCCCAGCGCGCTCTGCACCGGCGCCTCGGCCAGTGCCTCGCGATAGAGCTTGTCGCCCAGTTCCGCGCGCCCCTGCGCGATGGCCACCGACGCCAGCTGCGCCGTGGCTTCCAGCCCCTTGCGGCCACGCTCGCGATGCTTCAGCAGCTGTGCCACCAGGTCTTCGCCTTCACCCTGCACCACCGTGATCGGCGCGGCAGCGGCGTCGCTGTCGAAATAGAACTCCTGCGGTGCCGGCAATGCCGGCGCGGCCCACACAGTGGCCGCTCCCGAAACCAGCAACACGCCGGCCAGGAACTGTCCTGCAACTGACATCCCAATTCCCCCAAGGTTGAAACACCAACCCTCCCTCTCTCTCCCCGATCCTAACCCCAGCACGGCCCCGGCGCGAGTGCCGGGGGCCCTGGCCCCCCACTGTTACAATTCGCGCCTTTCCCGCCGCGTGCACCTGCGCGGCCGGTGCCAGCCGATCCTGACAGGCCAGCCATGACCAGTACCGCGCAACTCACCTCGCCCGCTTCCGCCGACCTGCTCGACCGTGATTACACGCTCGACCACAAGTACACCCGCAACGAAGGGCGGATCTACCTGAGTGGCGTGCAGGCGCTGGTGCGGCTGCCGCTGATGCAGCGCCTGCGCGACGAAGCTGCGGGCATCGACAGCGCCGGTTTCATCAGTGGCTATCGCGGCAGCCCGCTGGGCGGCTTCGACCTGGAACTGTGGCGCGCGCGCAAGCACCTGGAAACGGCCAAGGTGAAGTTCACCCCGGGCCTCAACGAGGACCTGGGCGCCACCATGGTGTGGGGTACCCAGCAGACCAACCTGTTCCCCGGTGCCAACGTGCAGGGCGTGTTCGGCATGTGGTACGGCAAGGGCCCGGGCGTGGACCGCTGCGGCGACGTGTTCAAGCACGCCAATGCCGCCGGCACGTCGCGCCATGGTGGTGTGCTGGCACTGGCCGCCGATGACCATGCCTGCCGCAGCTCGACGCTGCCGCATGGCAGCGAGGACGAATTCGTCAGCGCGATGATGCCGGTGCTGAACCCGGCCGGCGTGCAGGACATCCTCGACATGGGCCTGCTCGGCTGGGCGATGAGCCGTTACACCGGGCGCTGGGTCGGCTTCAAGACGATTGCCGAGACGGTGGAATCGTCGGCCTCGGTCGAGGTTGATCCGCTGGCCCGGCGCATCGTGCTGCCGGAGGACTTCGACATGCCTGCCGGCGGCCTCAACATCCGCTGGCCCGATCCGCCGCTGGACCAGGAGATGCGCCTGCACCGCTATGCGGTGAAAGCCGCGCAGGCCTTCGCGCGTGCCAACGGCATCGACAAGGTGGTGATGGACGCGCCGCGTGCGCGGCTGGGCATCGTCACCACCGGCAAGAGCTACCTGGACGTGCTGCAGGCCCTGGAATACCTGGGCCTGGACGAGCAGGCCTGCGCCGACATCGGCATCCGCGTGTACAAGGTCGGCATGACCTGGCCGCTGGAACCGGAAGGCATCGCGCGCTTTGCGCAGGGCCTGGAAGACATCATCGTGGTGGAGGAGAAGCGTGCCTTCATCGAGCGCCAGATGAAGGAGCAGTTCTTCAACTGGCCAGCCAGCTGGGGCCAGCGCCCGTCCATCGTCGGCAAGTACGACGAGGCCGGCGAGTGGATCCTGCCGTCCACCGGCGAACTGACCCCGGCCACCATCGCCGGCGTGATCGGTCGCCGCATCCAGAAGTTCTTCAACAACGAATCCATCGAGCAGCGCCTGCAGTGGATGCAGGAGAAGGAAGCCGAGCTTGCGTTGCCGCGCGCCAGCTTCCCGCGCGTGCCGCACTACTGCTCCGGCTGCCCGCACAACACCTCCACCACCGTGCCGGACGGCTCGCGTGCGCTGGCCGGCATCGGTTGCCATTACATGGTGACCTGGATGGACCGCAGCACCGACACCTTCACCCACATGGGTGGCGAAGGCGTGACGTGGGCCGGGCAGGCCGCGTTCACCGACACCCAGCATGTGTTCCAGAACCTGGGCGACGGCACCTATTTCCATAGCGGTTCGCTGGCCATCCGCCAGGCGATCGCCGCCGGCGTCAACATCACCTACAAGATCCTCTACAACGACGCGGTGGCGATGACCGGCGGGCAGCCGGTGGACGGCCCGTTGAGCGTGCCGGACATCGCAAAGCAGATGCGGGCCGAGGGCATCCACACCATCATGGTGTTGTCGGACAACATCGCCAAGTGGACGCGCCAGCGCGAGCATTTCCCCAGCGACGTGGAGTTCCACGACCGCAGCGAGCTGGATGCGGTGCAGAAGCGCCTGCGCGAAGTGAAGGGTGTTTCGATCCTGATCTACGAACAGACGTGCGCCACCGAGAAGCGCCGCCGCCGCAAGCGCGGCAAGCTGGAAGACCCGGCCAAGCGGGTGATGATCAATTCGCTGGTCTGCGAAGGCTGCGGCGACTGCGGCAAGAAGAGTTTCTGCGTGTCGGTGCTGCCGAAGGAGACCGAGTTCGGTCGCAAGCGCGACATCGACCAGTCCAACTGCAACAAGGACTATTCCTGCGTCAACGGCTTCTGCCCGAGCTTCGTCACCGTGCACGGTGGGCAACCGCGCAAGGGCAGCAAGCGCGATGCGTCCACGCTGCTGGACAACCTGCCGGCACCGGTGGTGCGCGGCACCCTGGAGCAACCCTGGAACATCCTGATCACCGGCGTTGGCGGTACCGGCGTGGTGACCATCGGCGCCCTGCTGGGCATGGCCGGTCACCTTGAAGGCAAGGGCGCCTCGGTGCTCGACCAGACCGGCCTGGCGCAGAAGGGTGGCGCAGTGACCACGCACATCCGCATCGCCCGCCGCCCGGACGACATCCATGCGGTGCGCATCGCCGCTGGTGAAGCCGATCTGGTGCTGGGCTGCGACATGGTGGTGGTCAACGACTACTGGGCACTGTCGAAGGTACGCGCCGGCCGTTCGCAGGTGGTGCTCAATACCTACGAAGCGATGCCGGGCACCTTCACCACCCGCCCGGACATGCAGTTCCCCGCCGCCGACATCATCGCCGGCGTGCGCGTGGCCCTGGGTGGCGAGGAGCCGCTGCTGCTGGACGCAACCCAGCTGGCCACCGCGCTGCTCGGCGATGCGATCGCCGCCAACCTGTTCATCCTCGGCTACGCCTGGCAGCAGGGCCTGGTGCCGCTGTCGTTCGAGTCGCTGATGCGCGCCATCGAACTCAACGGCGCGGCCGTGGCGATGAACCAGCAGGCCTTCGCCTGGGGCCGCCTGGCCGCGGTCGATCCGCAGGCCGTGCAGCAGGCCGCCGGCCTGGTGCGCAACCGCCACACCGACACCGAGAACACGCCGGGCCCGCTGCATGCGCTGCCGCCGGGCGAATGGGAAGGCAACGAGTGGGGCGCTACCGCCGCACCGCGCAACACCGGTGACGAGCGAGAGCTGCGCGGGCTGCCGACGCACGGTGGCGATGTCGCCTTCCTGCCGCTGGACGACGCGCGCCTGTCGCGCTCGCTGGACGAGATGATCGAGCGCCGCTCGGCCTTCCTGACCGACTACCAGGATGCCGCCTACGCCAACCGCTACCGCAGCCTGGTCGAGCGCGTACGCGCGGCCGAAGCCGAGCGCATCGGCGGCTCCACCGCGTTGACCGAAACCGTGGCCCGCTACCTGTTCAAGCTGATGGCGTACAAGGACGAGTACGAAGTGGCGCGCCTGTACACGAGCGGCGACTTCCAGCGGCGCCTGCAGCAGCAGTTCGAAGGCGATTACCAGCTGCGTTTCCATCTGGCACCGCCGCTGTTCGCGAAGAAGGACGAACAGGGCCGGCTGCAGAAGAAGGAATACGGCCCGTGGATGTTCAAGGCGTTCGGCCTGCTGGCGAAGCTGAAGTTCCTGCGCGGTGGTCGCCTGGATGTGTTCGGCCGCACCGAAGAGCGTCGCATGGAGCGCCAGCTGATCACCGATTACGAGGCGACCGTGCAGCAGCTGATCGACGGACTGGATGACGACCGCCTGGCACTGGCGGTGGAGATCGCCAGCATTCCCGAGCACATCCGCGGCTTCGGCCACGTCAAGGAAGCGCACTTCGAGAAGGCCAAGGCCCGCGAAGCGGTGCTGCTGGCGCAGTGGCGCAACCCGAAGGCGCTGCATATCGTGCAGGTGGCGTAATAGCGGCAGGTGGTAGTGCCGGCCGCTGGCCGGCATCTGCCCTTCCCGGACAATGTGTTGCCGGCCAGCGGCCGGCACTACCGGTGATTCACCCCAACCGCCACAGCAGCAGGCGGTTGTTGGCCGGCATCGCCACATCCCCCAGGCGGGTAAAGCCGTTGTCGGCGGCCAGCGCCTGCACCGCTTCGCTATCGCGGATGCCGCTGCGCGGATCACGCGCCTTCAGCCACGCATCGAACTGCGCATTGCTGTCGCTGGTGTAGCGACCGCCGTAGTTGAACGGTCCGTACACCGCCAGCAGCGCGCCGTGGCGCAGCAGGGGGGGAAGTGCGGCAAACAACGCCTGCACATGCTCCCAGCTCATGATGTGCAGGGTATTGGCACTGAAGGCAGCGTCGAACGTGCTGCCTTCCGGCAAGCTCAGGCCGGGCGCTGGCGGCAGTTCCACCTGCAGCGCCACCGGCGGCAGCAGGTTCAGCAGCGCCGCCTCCGCGCGCCAGGCCTCGATGCCCGGCAGATGATCCGGATGGTCGCTGGGCTGCCAGCGCAGCCATGGCCAGCGCTCGGCGAAGAAAGCAGCATGCTGGCCGGTGCCGCTACCGATCTCCAGCACCCGGTGGCGATCTCCCATCCACGGGTCGAGCGCAGCGGCGATCGGTTCGCGGTTGCGTTCGCAGGCTTCTGAATACGGCTTGCTCGACATCGAGACGGCGTCCAGGCGGGGTCGGCCTCATTGTGCACGAGGGGCGTATTGCTCGGCAGGGCTGCGCCCTGCACCTGCAGAGGCCGGAGCCAGAGCAACGTCAAAAGGCGGCATTCCGTGGGTCGGCGGGGTGGATCCGGTTGCGGGGGACGCCGTGAATCCGTCCATGGAGGCTCGGTCGCGCCATCCATGGCGCTCACGCCCCCGCAACCGGATCCACCCCGCCTTCGACAGTTTTCCGCGATCTGCTGGAACGGCTCTTGGGGTCAGATCCGTTTTCCTGCGGAAAACGGATCTGACCCCAGATTTATTTCGATATCTGACAGATGTGTCGACCAAGGTCGACACCTACCAACAGCCGCGGAGATCTGTCAGAGGTGGGGCGGTGTGGGGTGGCAGGACCGTTGGCGCCATGGATGGCGCCATCGAGCCCCCAATGGGTGAGGGCGCTTTGCTTGCGAAGCATTGCTTCGCAAGCGCCCGAACGCACAGCCGCCAGCGGCTGGGCGTTCGGGCAAGTGACTGCAGTCATGGTCGGGGAGGGTTTCGGCAGGGCTTGCAGCCCTGCACC